>DASQIP010000108.1:0-41326 GCA_035631515.1 Steroidobacteraceae bacterium | reverse complement strand
CCTGGAGCGGAATACGCCGTCGTGCGAGCGCAGAGTCGCGATGCGGCGCGAGTCGTCCTCGGGCCGCTCCGGTACGCAGGCGCAGTAACCGTACTCGGAGATGACGATGGGCTTGCCGGGAAAAGCGGCGTGAGCCGCATCCAGGTACTCGTGAATGGTATCGAGGTTGCCGGGCGCCCAGGTCCCCACGTACTCGTTCATCTCGATGATGTCCATGAGAGCGGCCACGTCGCGCTCCGGATTCTTCTCCAGAGAGTTCGAAGCGTAGGAACAGAGGCGATGGGGGTCGAGCTCTCTCACCTCCGCGAGCAGGCGTGTGGCGAACTGAAAGGCGGCCGGCTGCTGGCCACCGACCTCGTTGCACAGCCCCCATATGACGACGCAGGGGTGATTGCGGTCGCGGGCGATCATCTCGCGCATCTGCGCGAAGCCGTTGGCGAGAATGTCGGCGTCCGGCTCCCCGGTCATGCCCTTGAAGGTGTCCGCGCCCCAGGCGGGGATTTCGCTCTGCACGAGAATGCCGTGACGGTCGCAGTAATCGAGGACCCGGCTATCCTGCGGCCAGTGGACGCGCGTGAAGACACAGTTCAGGTATTTGAGGTCGTCGTGGTCGTGGATGATCCAGCTCTCGGGCTCCGCCATGCCGAATTCGGGGTTGCTGCCGGCCATCCGTTCGACACCCATGAGTCTCACGCGCTCGCCGTTCAGATAGAAAGAGCCGTCCCTGACCTCGAACCTGCGCACCCCGAACGTGGTGGCGAACGAATGGGCTTCACGGGCGCCCGTGATCAGGAACTCGAGGCGATAGAGATGAGGATGGTCGAAGTGCCAGAGGCGCGCGCCGCGAAGCGTCGCGGTCGCCGTCAGCGTCTGCACGCCCGCGGACCCGATTGCGAGCTGTCCCGCATCCGCATCGCTCAGGACTTCGCGCCCGCTGTCCTCGTCCACTACACGGAAAGAAGCCCGTCCCTTCCAGGGTCGTGCGCCCGTATTGCGACAGCGCGCAACGATGGCAAGGCTTGCTGCCCCGCTCGCGAGGTCGGGACTCGCCTCGACATGCACCTCATCGACGAAGGTCTCCGGCGTGACGAGCAGGCGGACCGGGCGGAAGATGCCGCCGTCGTGCGGGAAATCGCTGGAGCGCCCCCGGGGCAGCATGTGCTCGTCGAAGGAATTGTCCACGCGCACGACCAGGGAGTTGGATGATCCGGGGTGCAGGAAGCGCGCGATGTCGAGCTTGAAGGCCGTGTAGCCTTTGCGCGCGTGCTCGCCCGCATGCCGCCCGTTCACCCAGACGATGGCCGTGTGGTACACGGCTTCAAACTCGATTCGTACCGCGGAGCCGGACCAGCGCTCCGGGGCATCGAAGTCACGCGCGTACCAGGCGACGCCCCGATAGTCGGTCGATGCCGGCTCGACCTGCCAGGTGTGGGGCACTCGAACCCTGAGCCAATCCCTGCGCGGGGCCTCGGCGGTAAACCAACTCTCCCGCACTCCTCTGTTCTCGGAATCCGGGCGGAACAGCCATTCCCCGCACAGGCTGGTGGTCTCGGTGGCGCGCTGCACGGCAGCCGATCCCGCAGCGGGAGCTGCAACCGCGGCAGCTGCGCCGCTCGTGGCCAGCGACGCCGTTCCAACCAGGAATGCGCGGCGATCGGTCACCAGGCCCAGAACGTCTCGCCCTTGTAAGGAATGCAGCCCTGGTATCGGCCGGGGACGGGACGATAGCGCGCCACGCGGGTCTCACCGGGCTCGGAGGTGAAGAATCCCAACAGCGTCAGCTGCTTGATCAGGGTGAAGTAATGCGGCGGGTCGCCGCCTGCTGCGGCATCCGCAGCCCGAGCGTGCGCTTTCGCCTGCCGGTCTATCTCGACCAGCAGGGACTCCTGCGCCTGGCGGCTGGCCTGGCGGAATCCGGTGCCGTGGAGCGAGCGCATCTGCGCGTCGATATCCCGCAGCCCCGCCTGCAGCAAGGCGATGCGCTCCGGTGGATAGCAGGCAGCCGAGTACCTGGCGATGAACGGACCGACGGCCGCATCCCGGGCTCCGGGCGTATCGGTCCTCGGCAGAATGGTCTCGGCCACGTCGTCGAGAAGATCGACGTCGGCGCCCGAATAAGGAAGCGGCGACTGCGGGTCGGCGCTGGCCCAGAGCTCATCATTGGCGACGAGCGCGCAGCCGGTGACCGCGGCGATCATCTGCAACAGCTCTCTGCGGTCCATGGCGCTCACCCCACCACGCCGTGTTGCTCGAGCTGATCCGCCGCAAAGGCGACGGCCCGCGCCGTCAGTGCCATGTACAGAATGGACGGGCTCTGGCTGCCGGTGCTGGTCATGCATGCGCCGTCGGTAACGAACACGTTCCGGCAATGGTGCAGCTGGTTGCGGGCGTTCAGGAGCGAGGTCTGCGGGTCCGCTCCCATGCGCACACCGCCCATCTCATGAATGTCCAGGCCCGGCGGCTGATGGTTGTCGGTCCCCTTGATGTCTCTGACCCCGGCGGCCTCGAGCATGGCGCGGCCCTGGGTGAGGAAGTCCTGCACCATCCGGTCATCGTTATCGTCGTAGCCTACCGAGATGATGAGCAGCGGGATGCCCCATTGGTCGCTGCGATCCCTGCTCAGGCGCACGTGGTTGGACTTCTTGGGCAGCGTCTCACCCTGCATGTACATATAGGCGTACCACCTGCCGGGCCGGCTGATCGCCTGCTTGAACTCTGCGCCGATCGTCTCCTCGCTCTCCGCCAGGCCCGCCTCGTCCAGCGCATCGCGCCCGGCGCCGGAGAAGATGACATAGCCGCCGAGGAAATCGGCGTCCTGCGCGTGCACGTTGCGAAAGTTGGGAATGATGTTCTCCGCCGGCTTGCCGACTTCGTAATACCTGTCGCGGAACCCGTCCAGGTGCCCGCTCATGCCGGCGCGGTAGTTGTGAAACCCGATGTGCGTGCCCAGCAGCCCGTTGTCGTTGCCGAGTCCATTGGGGAAACGTGCGGACTTCGAATTCAACAGGATGAGGTTGGTATTGAGCGCCGAGGCATTCACGAAAATGATCCGGGCCCGAAAGGTCAGTTCCTGCCGGGTCTCGGCGTCGATGACCTTCACTCCCGTGGCCCGGCCGAGCTGCTGGTCATAAATGATCGAGTGAACGACCGAGTAGGGGCGCAGCGTCAGGTTTCCGGTTCGCCTCGCCCAGGGCAGGGTACTGGCGTTGGAGCTGAAGTAACCCCCGAATGGGCAGCCCCGCATGCACAGGTTGCGGTTCATGCAGGTGCCGCGTCCCTGTTCGCGGTGAATGGCCTGTGCCTCCGTCACGTGTGCCCAGCGCCCGGACACGTAGTGCCGGGCGAAGCGGCGCGCCAGCACGGTGCGCAAGTGCTGTTCGACGCAGTTGAGCTCGTAGGGAGGCAGGTACTCGCCGACCGGCAGCGTCTCGAGATCCTCGCGGGTGCCGCAGACGCCGATGAATTTCTCCACGTGGCTGTACCAGGGAGCGACGTCGTCGTAGCCGATTGGCCAGGGGATTCCATACCCGTGACGCTGCGGCGCGGTGAAATCGCTGCGGCTCCAGCGCGCACAGGCACGGCCCCAGGTCAGCGACTTCCCGCCGACCTGGTAGCCGCGCACCCAGTTGAAGGGCTTCTCCTGGATGTAGGGATGGTCGGCATCCCTGACGAAGAAATGCGCGGTGGTCGCATCGCAACCCGCGGCGTGCGAGATGAGCGGATTCTCCTCTTTATACTGCCGGCTGCTCTCGCCGCGCAGCGGGAACTCCCACCTGGCCATATTCATGGTCGGGTAGTCCTTGAGGTGCTCGACGTTCCGCCCGCGCTCCAGGACGAGCGTCTTCAAGCCTCTCTCGCACAGCTCCTTGGCGGCCCAGCCGCCGCTGATGCCGCTGCCGATTACGATGGCGTCATATTGGATGTTTTCCATGGTCCAACCACAGGTCGATCGGCCTGAGCGCCGTCGTGTGGAACGGCAGGGGCACCTTACGGCCGGTGCGCGCGGACTCGTAGGCCGCGAAAATCACCTCGAGCACGGCCCGGCCGTCCTCGCCGCTCACGAGCGGACGGCGGTCGTTCTGCACACAGTCGACGAAGTGCGCCATTTCCGCGTGAAACCCGTAATTCCACGCCTCCTCGTACACGGGGAAACTCCAGCCCGCGGTCGAGCCGGCCTTCTCAACCGAGTAGCCGTAGCCACTGCTGCTGTACACCTCGAGCGCGTTACCGTGCAGCAGGTCGGCAGAGGCTACGCCCTTCGATCCGTGCACCTCGGCCCGGTCGTCCATTCCTCCGAGCCTCGTCCAGCTCTCTTCGGCGAGTGCCACGGTTCCGTCCGCAAACTCGAGGATCAGGATCGAATTGTCGTCGCCTCGCGTCTTGTCCCCATGCACGAGGGTACTCATCTGAGCGTAGACCGACCTGACGGCCGGGCGGCCGAGCATCCAGCGGAAGAACTCGATCGCATGGCACCCCATGTCCATGGTGACGCCGCCGCCGGAGCGCGCGACGTCCCAGAAATGAGCGGCATGGGGTCCGCTATGTTTCTCCGATTGCTTGATGAGAGTAGGGCGGCCCAGGGCTCCTTCGTCCAGCAGCGCTTTGAGCCGCACATACTTGGGCGCGAAACACAGCTCCTCGGCGTACATCAGCTTGACCCGCGCGCGGGCGCACGCCGCGATCATGCGATCCGCCTCGGCGAGATTCAGGCACAGCGGCTTCTCCATGACGACGTGCTTGCCGGCGGCCGCGGCGTCCAGCGCTATCTGGCAGTGCAGGTCGTTCGGTACGCCCACGACGACCATATCGATTTCCGCCAGATCGAGCAGCCGGCGGTAGTCGGTGAAATGCCTCTGGATCCCGTGCCGCTGCGCAAAGGCAGCGCAGTTCGCGGCCGTCGGCGAGGCGACGGCGCGGATATCGGCCTGACTGCAGGCGCGCAGCGCCTCGGCGTGAATGGAGGCGATGAACTGCGAGCCGATCAACCCGACTCCCACCCGCCGTGAGCTCTCTGGGTCTTTCACGATGACGACCGCCCGTCCGTCGAACAACCACATCCTACCACTTGGAACCACCGGGCGGCGGCACGGCGGGAGCGCACGCCGCCGCGACCGTGCCGGCCGCCTGACGGCCGGTCATTCCGGGGTGGACGCGCTGCGCGGATCGAAGGCGAGGAAGATGCTGGTGGTCACGAGCGAGGTGGGATGCGCAATCCGCTGCCAGGCCGCCTGGCTCTTTTCGAGCCACGCGCGCCGCTCGGCATCGAGCGCGGCGTGCTCGGCCGCCGCGCTCCCCGCCGCCTGCGCGGCGAGGATCTGTGCGCGCCGCGCGTAACCCTCGGCCGCCACGTACAGCGCCGGCACGTCCTGGTAGGCGGAGACCAGCGAGGGCGAGATGATCTCGAGGCCCCGGTCGACGGCCTCCTGCGCCTGCGGCAGGCGGTGCAGGCCGGTGAGCGCCCGGCCTGCGCGCACGTAGCTCAGCGCCAGCTGGCAGCGCGTGTCATCGTCGGTGCCGGCATCGGGCGCCGTGCCCAGGACCTTGATGCTGCGCTGATAGCTCTGCAGCGCGGCCTGCCAGTTCTTGCCGTACGCATCCCCGAGCCACAGGTAGATCCTGCCTTCCGCGTCCGCGATCTCGCCCACCTCGCGCAGCGGGCCGTGCAACTCCTCGAACCGCCCGAGCGCCCGCGCGAGCTGCAGCCGCGCCGGCGCGTAGCGCCCGAGCAGCAGCTGGATCTTGCCCTCGTGGTAATCGAGCCAGGCGACGTCGTCCTGCAGCAGCACGTTCTTCGGGTCCTGGCGCGCGAGGGGCTCGAGCGCGCGGCGGGCGTCGCGGAAGCCCGCCTGTGCCGCCGCGATGTCGCCGCGTATCAGCAGCGCGTCGGCGTACTTCACGCGCGACACGGCGAGCTCGCGCGCGACGTGGACGTCATCGAAGCCCCTGGGCAGGGCCTGGTAGCGTGCGATGCCGTCACGGATGTTAGCCACGGCGTCATCGAGCAGCCCCATGCGCGCCTGGGCATCACCGAGGATCACGGTGGCCATGCCGATGCCGCGCGCGACTACCTGGTTGCCCGGATCGGCGCGGATGAGCTCGAGCTTCAAGTCACGGTTGGCGCGGTACCATTTCAAGGCCGCGGCCCGATCGCCGGCCGCGTCCTGCACAAACCCGAGATCCTGGTATTCGATCGAGCGCTCATTGATGACCTTGGGGTTATGCGGGTCGGCCGCCAGCAGCCGCTGCGTGATGCCGAGCGCCCGCTCGAGCTCCTGACGGCCTTGCTCCTGCGCGAGCGCCCCGAAAGACAGGATGCGATGCATCATGGCGACGTTGAGCTGATCCGCGACGTTGCCCGGACTGGCGTTCGCGGCCGCCTCGAAGTGCGCCAGCGCCTTGCGATTGCTCAGCAGGGCTGCCCTCGCATCCCCGAGGCTCGATTCCGTGGAGCTCCCCTGCACCGTGGCGAATCGCTGGTAGCCCCACGCGAGCTCGCGCTCCAGGTCGGGTTGCCCGTCGGCATCCATCGCCACGCTGTCCAGATACGCGACCGCCCGATCGAGCAGAACCTGGCGCGCCGGGGTCGCTCCCGGGAGATTGCGGATCGCGTCGTTGATGTCGAAGATCAGTGCGTCGGACAGCTTCCTCACGTCGTTGAAGCGGTGCTCGGCGCGTGCGCGCTGCGCCTGTGCGATCTGCGCCTGCTGGCGCGCGATCGCCGCCTCGCGCAGCGTTGCCGCCACACCGGCGGCGATCGCCAGCAGCACGACGATCGCCGCGGCCACGCCGACCCGGTGCCGGCCGATGAACTTGCGTACCCGATACCCGAGCTCATCGCCGCGCGCGGCAACCGGCAGCCCCGCGAGGTGGCGGCGCACGTCCTCCGCCAGCTGCTCGACGGTGGCGTAACGGCTCTTGGGCTCCTTGCGCAATGCCTTGAGCACGATGGCATCGAGATCGTGATCGATGCGCCGCCCCGCGGGTGCGCCCGCGGTTCCCTGGCTCGGCCGCAGCGGCTCGCGCTCGCAGACTTCACGGATCGCGTCCTGCGTGGTCAGCACGGCGCGCCCGTAGGGGCTGCGCCTGGCGAGCAGGTGATACAGCACGACGCCGAGGGAATAGATGTCGCTCGCCGTCGTGATGGTGAGCCCCAGGATCTGCTCGGGGCTCGCGAAGGTGGGGGTGAGCGCCTGCATGACGGTCACCGTGGGAGCTGCGGCCGCCTCGGGCCCGGCCGGCTGCAGCAGCTTGGCCACGCCGAAGTCGAGCAGCTTCACCGTTCCTTCGTGGGTGACGAGGATGTTGGATGGCTTCAGATCGCGGTGCACGATGAGGCGCTGATGCGCGTAGCTCACCGCGGAGCACACAGCGCAGAACAGCCGTAGCCGCGCGGCGATCGGCAGGCCGCGGTGCTCGCAGTAGCTGTCGATGGGCTCGCCCTCGACCAGCTCCATCACCAGGTACGGCAGCCCGTCCTCGGTTGCGCCGCCATCGAGCAGGTGCGCGATGTTGGGATGCTCGAGGTTGGCGAGGATCTGGCGCTCGGCGCGAAACCGCTGCAGCACGTAGCCGACGTCGTAGCCGCCCCGCACCAGCTTGACGGCCACCTCGCGGTCGTATTGCGCGTCGGCGCGCCGCGCGCGATAGACCTCTCCCATGCCGCCACGGCCGATCAGGACCGTGAGCTCGTAGGGGCCGATGCGCCGGCCCAACCAGCGCTCCCCGGCTGCGGGCAGGCCGCCGCCCGTCAGGTACTCGAACGCCGGTTGATCGATCACCACGCGCGACGCCTGGTGAGCCTGCAGCAGCGAATCGAGCTCCGCGCGCAGCTGCACGTCGTCGCACACCTGGTCGAGATACGGAGCGCGCTCGGCTGCCGCCAGCTCGCTCGCAGTCGAGAACAGCTCCTTCAGCCGCAGCCAGCGCTCGCGATTCATGCAGGCGGCATCATAGTTGGCGGTCGTGGCCTTGCGACATATTTCAGCACCCCGTCGAGCGAGCGCGCGCTCCCCGCCTCCTCACGCGCAGGCGGGGGCCGGGACGGCTCAGTCCGACCCGGGCGGCACGTAGGTATGAAGCCTACTTGCGCCGGCGGGGCTGCGTGTAATGATCCTCCACGGGGGGCCGCCGAACATGACGGCGAATTCGCACAACGACATCACGCGGCTGCTGCTCGAATGGAGCGACGGCGACGGGGCCGCGCTCTCGCAGCTTTTCCCGCTGGTCTACGAGGAGCTGCGCAGGATGGCCGAGCAGCATCTGCGGCGTGAGCGCTCGGCCCACACCCTGCAGCGCACCGCGCTGGTACATGAAGCCTTCATGCGCCTGGCAGATCAGAAACACATCACCTGGCGCTCGCGGGCGCAGTTCTTCGGGCTGGCCTCACAGATGATGCGCCGCATCCTGGTCGACTATGCGCGCAAGCGTAGCGCGGCCAAGCGCGGGCAGGACCCGGTACGCATCGACCTCGAGGACGTGATCCACGCCAGAGGCGCGGGCGCCGAGCCGGATCTGCAGCTGCAGCTCTCGAGCGTCGAGCCGGACGTGGACTTCGACCGCTTCGATGACGTGCTGCAGCGGCTCGAGCAGCTCGATCCCCGCCAGGGGAAACTGGTCGAGCTGCGCTTCTTCGGCGGACTCAGCCTGGATGAGGCGGCCGAGGTCATGGGCGTGTCCCTTGCCACCGTAAAGCGCGACTGGGCGTTCGCCCGCGCCTGGTTGCAGCGCGAGCTTGCCGACCGCCGGAACTGACAGCCGCCCGCCATCGGCGAGGCGCTTCGGTCGCTAAAGCCAGCACCACCCTCAGGCTGAGCCGTTCTTCCGCCGGTCTGCGCGTTAGCAGCTGAGAGCCCCTTCTCGCTGTTCGCAGGTGCGGCCATGAATGCCAGGACCTTGATGCGATTCGCCCCGATGCTGGCGGGGCTCGTGCTGCTCGCCAGCGTTCCCTTCGCCGGCGCCGCCGTACCCGAGGGCGGCAAAGTAACCATCGGAGTGCCGCTTCCGCAGGTGCAGCTCGGGCAGGGAGCCGATGCGGCCGAGCCGCTGCGCCAGAGCGTCATGGGCCGCCTGCAGGCGCCGGGTGTCGAAGTGGTGGCTCTCGCGGGGAGCACCGCGGCCGAGATCGACGCCGACGCCAGGGCCAAGGGCTGCAGCCAGGTGCTCTACACGCGCGTGGAGCAGAAACACGGCATGGGCGGGCTGTTCAGCAAGCTTGCGCCCCTCACCGGCATGCTGCCCGCCGTGGCCGGGGCCGCCGGTGGTGGCGGCGGCGGCGGCGGCGGACTGACGGGTCTCCTCACCCAGACCGCCGCAAACGCGGCGACCAACGCGGCGGCCTCGGCGGCGCAGAAGCAAATGCTGGGAGCGCAGCAGCAGATGCTCGCCACACAGCCCGCCATGGCGGGGCAGCTTCTCCCGAACGTGGCCCGCTCCAGCATCAAGCGCGGCGACAACATCTCGTTCGACTATCGACTGGTCGCAGTCGGCAGCACGGCGCCGCTCAGGTCCGACACTCTGCATGCCAAAGCGGATTCCGACGGTCAGGACGTGCTGAGTCCGCTGACGGAGCAGCTTGCCAATGCCGTGAGCGGCGATTCCCAGGGCGGCAGTGGTAGCGCCGGAAATCCCGGCGTCGGCGGCGGCGGTGCAGCGAGCACGGGTGCGGGCGGGAGTACGACTCCGCCCAGCTCCGGTCAGGCCGAGCACACGGGGTTCATGCACGGATTATTCGGCACTCATGACAAGAGCGCGAGCCGATCGGCATCGGCCGCCGCCCCGGCCGGCGGCGGAATGCCCGATTGCGCGCAGATCGCCAGCATGCCGAACGCCCCGATCTCGCTCGAGGCGTGCCAGAAGATGGCGGGTGCACAGCAGACCTACGACCGGGCACTGGCTGACCCGAGCGCCTCGCGTCCCGGCGACGAGCAGATGAGCTGCCAGCAGATCCTGGCCGAGCTGCGACAGCAGCAGATCAGCGCCCCCGACAAAGCCAAGGTAGCCGCGACGACGGCGGCCGCGACCAAGGAGCAGGCCCTGCTCGCGAAGCACATGGCGGAGGACAACGCGATCATGGCCGAGGAGCAGGCCAAGGTGGACGCCGCGGCCGCGGCCGATCAGGCGGTTGGGATGGCGACCGGCGGCATCGTGCGCACGAATGCGGCCTCGGCTGCCGCGGAAGCGGCTCAGGCTCGCATCAACGTCGTGGGTAAGCGCCAGGCCGAGGAGCGCAGACCCACGGAGCAGAAGCTGCTCGGCGGCGTGGCCGACCTGGGGATGGATGCCGCGCAGCAGCTCGCGACCAATCCGCGCCTCGGCCGGCTGTTGCAGCTCGCTCAGTCGCACGGCTGCAAGGGAATCTGAGCTCCAGCCGTCACAACCTGCGTCAGGCCGGGTGCTGGGGTCAGCGCGAGAATCTGATCATGATGCAACGAGGTGCTTGGAACCGGGCCGGCCTGCTGGGCGCCGTCGCCGCGCTGGCGCTTCACGGCGCGGTGGGCGGGGCAGCGCCCGCGCCCGGCCCACCTCTCTCGCCGGCGGTAATTCCGGTAATCCCGCTGGCCGCGAGCGCCCCGAGCGCTGACGGCAGCTTCCCCGTCACGCTGAACTTGAATGTAAACCTGACCGGCATTCATCCGCTGGCCGCCCAGGGGACCTTGCTGTGCTCGGCACGCACGATGAGCAAGCCGGCGATCGACGCGGAGCTTTCCAGGCTGCGGGCGCTGAGCGGCTCCGCAGCGCACGCCGAGTACGGATCGTTCCTCGAGTTCCGCGCGCATTACCTGAGCCAGCAGGCGTCGGCGACGTTCTCCGTCTCCGGCGGTACAGCTGCCGTGACCCAGCCGATCGCCATCAAGGTCAGCCGCGACGATCTCGTCGATCCGACCACGAAGCGCCTGATCGACCAGCCGGCGGTGGTGGTCGGGTGCTGGCTGAGCCTTGCCAATGCGGCGGGCCAGGGCGGCTTCGCCTATCAGGTTGCCAGTGTGGCCCCGAATGCCACCGGGCTGGATGCCATGCTGCAAGTGACCTCATCCCCATACGTCGTGGCCAGCGCCAGTGTTCCGAATGGGTAGGTACGCCGGCCGGTCAGCCGGCCTCGCTGCTCTCGGGCTCCTCGCAGCCGTAGCGAACCAGTCCGTGCAGTACGCATCGGCGGCCGGTGCATCCCCCCCGGTGCCGCTGCGCTTCGATGTCACCCTGAACCTCAGCGGACTGCACCCGGCGGCCGCGACCGGCGCCATCGAGTGCGGAGCGATGGAACAGAGTCGCAGCTGGATCGACGCGAATCGCGGCGGTCTCAGCGATTACGCCAGCGTGCAACGTCTGGTCCTCAACCAGGCGCACTACTTTGGCCAGTACGCACGCCTGACCTTCCCCATCACGGGACGCGCCTATTCGGGAACCCAGATCTTTACGACTTCGCTCAGCGTGCAGGCGCAGGTCGATCCCACCACGCACGCGCAGTACCAGAACCCGGCGATTCTCCTGGCGTGCTGGCTGTCGATCAACGGCCAGCCCGCGGTCTGGGATCGGGCCGCCGGCCTGCAGGTCCTCAGCAGTAACAATTTCACCAGCGTGAATGCCAATCCGCTCGTCACGGCGGTCGGCGATGCCGGTGCGCCGATTGCGCTCACCGCACAGCTCAGCGCACAAGGAACCGTCTTCGCACCAGGGGCCGTCGCGGTAGCGGCTGACTTGCAGGTCCAGGGTCCGATGGCAATGGCGCGATCTGCGAGTGCAACTCCAGCATCGCTCCAGGCGGCCTCGCCGGTAAGCCGTGCATCTCCCGGCCTGCCGGCGGCCCAGGTGGTGTCGCCCGCAACCTCGGGGCTCAATGCTGTGGCGAGCTCGTCTTCGGGCACGCCTGCGTTGAACGTGGCGACGCCCGGCGCCGGGACCGGCACGCCGCAGCTCGGTGCACCTGCGAGCGGCACCACTCCCGCAACCAGGACGCTGTCGACGAACGTGCCGCCGGTCACGGGACTTTGGGCCTTCTCTGCCAGCGCAGTGGCGCACACCCTCTTCTGGGCGTGTGTGACCGAAACGGGTTGCAATCCCGACCTCCCGGCGGGGAGCCCGGCCTACACATATGAAGTGTGGATAAGGGATCCGGCGGCGACCGGCTTTACGCTGCTGAGTTCCTCCGTGCAGGCCGACTGGAGCAGCACGCCGGCGACGAACATAAAGCTCGCCATGACCCGCTTCCTGACTCCTCAGACCGCGTTCCGCGTGATCCGCAAGGATCAGGCGACCGGCCTCCAGTCCACGGGGGATTTCGTGTACGCCGCGCCTGCGCAACCGGTCCAGCCCACCGGCTTCACGGCCACGGAGCCGCAGTACGGGCAGGTCGCGATGAGCTGGCAGGCGGTTACGGATGCGGTCGATTACCTGCTCTATGAAAAGGGAGTGAATGCACCTCCCGCTCGAGTTAGTGGCACTACCACTACGTGGAAGAATGTGGCCGCCGGGACTCATACGTACCAGGTCGCCACCGAGTACTCTGCCGGTTCTCGCAACACCAACATGCCCGAGGCGAGTGTATCGGTACACGCGGTGCCGCCGAATCGCTCGGTCCCTTACCTCACCCGCAACAATGGCGCCGGCAGCGCATCCCTGTCCGACCTGCATCAGAGTGCGAATGGCATACAACCCGGTGGCGCGTTGATTTTTGCCGCCCAGAATCTCGGCGCGCTGACAGGATGGGACAACAACGGGTACCCGACGTGGCATTCCCCGGTCGCGATGGCCTTCTACGGCAACGCGACCGAGCTCGGGTTCGGTCGCGACGTGGGTTGCTGGCAGTGGCCCAACAGCCTCGGGACGGTGACGGTCGGTATGGTGACCTTCTGCCTGGCCGGCAACCACGGTACACCGCCAGGACCGCAGTTGCCCGATGCAGCCACAGTAGCGGCCAACACAGGCGGCGCCGGTCAGACCTACGGACTCATCGTCACCTCGCCCACGATGGGCCAGTTCTTCGCCAGCTACGTGCCGGACCATACCCAGGGGACCGGTGTGACCCCTCTGCAATTAGGGAACATCGCGTGGGGGACCGACTGGAAAGAGTCGGCGACTACGACGCTGGACAGTGAAGGTCCCAAGTACACGCCGAACGTGTGTCTCACCTGCCACGGGGGTACCGTGAATCCGGCCACCGGAAAGGTAACCGGCGCATCGCTGCTGCCCATTGACCCCGGCCTGGTGGTATTCCCTGGCAATCGCGCCGCACAGGAGGAATCGATTCGCCAGATCAACGCGATGATCGTCAATTCCATGCCCACTGCCGCTATTGGCGATTACATCAACGGGCTCTACAGCGGCAAGGTGTCAGTTCCAGGAACAACTTCGCAGGCCAACTACGTGCCGGCCAGCTGGTCGCAACAGGCGCAGCTCTTCCAGGCCGTCGTGAAGTCCGATTGCCTGATGTGTCATCTGGCCACCCCGGCGGCACGCAACTTCGGCTCGGCGGCCGGCTTCATGCAGAACAAGGCGGCGATCTACGCCGACGTCTGCAACGCGCATTCCATGCCGAACGCCGAGGTGCCCTATGTGCGCTTCTGGACCTCAACCGCAGCGCTGGGCGGCACGAGCGTGAATCTCGCTGGCTACATGATGACGATTCTCGGATACAACAGCTGTCCGTGAACGCGCGCACACGCATCACCACGGAACTGATCCGGGAGGCAGCGTCATAGCGGGAGCGTACGCACCGCCGCCGCGATTCACGCGTCCGTTAAATCGTTGGCGACGAGATCGTGCTCGCGAGCCGGCTGCTTCAACGTCGGCCACTCGCGAGCAATATTCCGGCATCTGAATGCCCGGGCGGGCGAGCAGGGCGTCGATGAACGCAATGGCATCGCCGAGGGGCGTCGGGAGCTTGAATACCTTGGGGTGGGTGGCGAGGCGCAGAAATCCCGCTGCGACCATCGGAAGGATCTCGGAGGGCCAGGCTTGCTGTGCCTTGGTGTGCCTGGGGTCGGGGCCGGTGACCGTGATCGCCCGAATCGTGGCAGGGATACTCGAGATCGCTTAAGCCCTGGCAGGGGCGTGGGGAGCTACGGTAGAGCTCGCCCGGGTAGTGCGTGTCGCGGCGCGCCCGACACTGAGCGTGTCGTCCCTCACGATGCGGGTCGTCCGGCCGGCGTTGACGGTCACTGACTGACTTCCGCCGATCGGCTCCGCCACGTCTCTGGCTGCTCTCAGGGGAAACGCTGCCGGAAGCATCGACTGCGACGATCGCCGCCAGCGCGTCGAGCTGCCTCCGCAGCGATCCCCAGACCCTTACACTATTTCGGAGGCGGCAGGAGTGACTGCTTGATCCCGAGCGCCGGCAGGATCGTGCTCTGCGGACACTGTTGTACGGTCATGTACTGATGGATCATCTGATCACGGATGTATCCGCATGGATCATCCACGTGCAGGGCCTGGCCCACGACGGAGCTCGACGCCGCACCGAGCACGGTCGATACCGAACTGAGGAACGAGCTCTGACTTGCCACCGATGAGAACGATCCACTCGCCACTCCGACCAGGTACGAACAAGTGCCATACCAGGACCAGGCGCCCGCTTCGAGAACGGCGCACGACGCTGCATCTGAGGGCAGTCCCGCGTAGGCACTCGGCGCTGCGAGCCCGATCTGATGGATGACCGTGTTGCATCGATTGGTGCAAATGGCCGGATTGGTGCAGTGCGGAGTGCAGCTGGCCATGCAGCTTGCCATCGCATCAGCGGCGTTGGCCGCGGGATTGACACCCTGATTGCCCGCACCTCCATGAATCGGTGGCAGGGCATATGCACCGGTCACGACGCACAGCGTCGCGAACGCGGTGCTCAGAAGTCTTGTGAACAACATGAACGCTGCCTCCCCACATCAATAGGTTGACTTGTCGATGTCGGATACGGAGCTCCGATCCGCTTCAGCATCGTCCTGGCGCTGACGCGTCGGCTCGCTGCTCGCATCCCTCGATGTCATACGCGCAGGTCCTCGACAAAGCGGCTCACCTCGTGTCTGGGGGATCGCATGGCCGCGGCCTCCCGGCCTGAGCCGAAACGGCGCTCTCCTGCGCGTAGTCCCGTAGACACTTGCCACCCGCCACGAGCCCGTGAGACCGCGATACGAGTTGCGCCCGAGGACCCGAGCTGCCCATACGGCGTGGATATGGGTCTGTGCGGCCGGATTGGGCGCGCGCGCCACGGTGGACGCCGCGCCGGTGCCGCCGGCCAGCGTACCGGGAGTGGTCCTCGGCGTGCCGCTGTTCGCCAGGGTGGACGGCGATGCCACGGGCGTGGGTCTGGCGTGGTGGGCGGTCAAGGGCGCTGCGCAGTACGAGGTGCTGCGCGCGGCTGATCCGCAGGGCGCCGCGAGTGTGCGCAGCACGTTGCCCGCCGGCACGCTCGGCTACCGGGACCCGCTGCCGGCAAACTCTGCGGCCTACTTCCAGCTGGTCGCGATCGGTGCGGACGGGGCCCGCTCCGCGGGCGCCTGGACGCTCGTCAACACTCCGAGCGTCGGAGGAATCGCCATCGGCGCGACCGGCGCGCTTCTCACGTGGACGACGGTTCAGCCCGCTCCGGCGGGCTTTGAAGTCTGGCGCTCCGCCGATCCGCAGCAGCCGGGCACCCGCATCGGCAGCGTCGCCAGCGGGACGACTGCATTCACCGATCGTAAGCCGCTTGCAGGGGCGGCGTACTACCAGGTCGTCGCGCTCGGCGGCGGTGCGCGTGCCGCCAGCACCTGGACCGCGGCAGCCGCGGCGCCTGCCGCGAGGGGGGCGGCAGCTGTCGTTCCCTCGCCGGGCACCGGCACTCCCGCGGCGACGGGCTCATCCGCCTGCGGGTGCCCGGGCGTGCAGGGCCCGGCGGGACCGCCCGGGCCCGCAGGACCTTCGGGTGCCCCGTCCAAGGAGTTGCTGCAACAGATCGCGGCGCTGCAGACGCAACTCGACGCGCTGAAAGCAGCCCTCGCGGTCGGGGCCCAGTCCACTACGCTGACGGCGTCCCGCGACCTGCAGGAGCAGGTCGGCGGCAGTGAGTCGATCTCCGTGGGTCTCGACCGCACGACCCACGTAGCGCGCGACGACTCGCTCACCGTCGGCCGCAACTCCGTCACGTCGGTGGGCCAGAGCTGGCAGTTGACGGCCGCACAGGACGTGCAGCTGAGCGCCGGGACCGGCATCACGCTGCAGGCGAAGAGTGCCCGCTACGTCCTCGGCACCGGTGAGGGGAGCGCATATCTGCCCGGCAACTGGACCGAGACCGTTGATCGGGACCGCACGGCGAAGGTGGGTCGCAATGACACGCTCAACGTCGGCATGGGGGCCGTCACTTCGGTGGGCACGAACTGGGACCTGAGCGCCGCTCAGGCGGTTGCCGTGAAGGCGGGCAAGCAGATCACGCTGAGCTCAGGTCAGGCCTCGGTGCAGCTCAACCCGGACAGCTCGGTCGCGATCAGCGGCACGAAGCTGTCGATCAGCGCTGCGGGTGACCTGCAGCTGGTCTCGGGCGGAGCCGTGACGATCAACGGCGTCAAGCTCGCGACAGTTCTCGCGGGCGCAGCCGGGGCCGCCAACCAGGGCTTTGGAACCAACAACCATCCCGCCTTGGCCGGAACCGGGGCGACTTGCACACTCGGCGACGCGATTCTCACTGCGAGCGTAATCGGCAACGGGACGCCCGCCGACGGCCGCCTGTTGCCGATCGTCGGAAATCAGGCGTTGTTTTCCGTGATGGGCACCAACTTCGGTGGCGATGGCCAGACCACGTTTGCGTTGCCCGATTTGAGGGCGGTGGCGCCCAACGGGCTCACGTACCTGATCTGTACGCAGGGCGTGTTCCCACAGAAATCATGACCTCGGCCCGCGGGCAGCCGTCGCGGCGGCACCCCGGCGGACCCTCATAACGTGACCGGGTTCACACTTTGCGGCCGGAGCCCGCCACGGATGGAGTTCCCCCGAGCGGACATTCCGGCGCCCCCCGATTGTCAGGCTACTGCCCCTGGTAAATGCTGAGTTTGCGCTGACTGCAGCGATTCGCGCCGCGAGATTCTGTAGTCCGGCGCCGCCCGCCGCAGAGCTTCAGCGGGCCATGGAGGACGGCCCAGGTGACGGCATCGTTGGCCCTGGCGGTGGATGAGGACGGCGGACTCACCCGCTGGTATGCGCAGCTCATCGCCGAGAATGTCGCCGACCTCCTGACCCTCGAGGACGCGAGCGACCGGTACGTCTACGTCTCGGCGAGTTGCGCCGGCCTGTTCGGCTGGAGGCCGGAGGACCTTCACGGCGATCGGATCTCCTCGAGGCAGCACCCCAAGGATGCGCAACAGGTCGCCGCGGCGCGCCGCCTGCTGCGAACGCGCGCGCAGGCGTCGGTGTGCCATCGGTATCGTATGCGCTGCCACTCCGGCGAGTACCGGTGGGTCGAGAGCCACTCGCGGCTCTGCGATCAGTCGCCCGAATACATCGTTACCCTGACGCGCGAAATTCAGGCTCACATAGAGCAGGTGCGGGATCTCGAATGGTGGGCCTGCTGCGATTCCCTGACGGGTCTGCTCAACCGGCACGCCACCGAGAAGGCTCTGGACGCGGAATTCATCCGCAGCTCGACCCAGGGGCAGGTGCTGTCGGTGGTGCTGTTCGATGTTGACGGCCTGAAGCGCGTCAACGACAACCACGGACACCTGGCGGGTGATGCGCTGCTGCGCTCGCTCGCCAGCTGCGTGGCGCGCTGCAAGCGCAGCCACGACATTCTCGGCCGCTGGGGCGGAGACGAATTCCTGATGGTGCTGCCGGGCACCAGGGCCGAGGATGTCATGACGCTCCTCGAGCGCGTGCGCGCCGCGGTCGCGCACGAGCTCTCGGGAGTGACGCTGTCGTTCGGGGTCGTCTCCAGCGCCAACGCAGCGTCGGTGCGCGACCTGCTGACCGCGGCCGACGGTGCGCTCTATCAGGGCAAGCGCCGCGGCGGCAACGAGATAGTCGCTTCGCTCCGGCCGTAGATCCCGGTCACTGCTCCGCGAGGTCGCCCGCCCGCGAGGCCCGCTGCGAGCCGTCGGCGCGCCGGCAGAAGACCGACACCCCGGTCGCAAAGGGGTGCAGCCGGATCGCATATGACTGCCGCCGGTCCGCGTCTCCGAGCTCGGTTTGAAACGTCAGGGCTCGCTGCCGCTTGACGGCCTCCGCGAGCTTCGCCGCCAGCCTCGGGCCGCCGGCTTGCGCAAACACCTCGACGAATCGCTGTCCCACTACCTGAGAGCGCGCGCGCGCGAACATCCGTTCCGCGGCCCCATTGAAATGGGTGATCGTGAAAGCGTTATCGAGCGCCATGTAGGCATCGTCGACTTCCTCGAGCACCGTTGCCAGCCGCTCCGAGGCCTCGCGCTGTGCCGCTGCCGCGCGTCGTGAATCCTCGACGTCGATCGCCGTGAGATACCACTTCATCACCTTTCCCTGCTCGTCCAGGATCGGCGTGGCGCGGGCCTTGAACCAGCGATACGAATCGCCTCTGATCGCGTGCGCGAGCAGGCGGAACTCGGTCGCGAGCGGAGCTCCCGACCTGAGCGCCGCGCTCCACTCCGCACGCACGCGCTCGCGCTCCTCCGGATGCACCAGCTCGAGCCAGCGAAAATCGAAATGCTGCTGCTCGGGAGTGCCCGTGTATTCGGTCCACGTGCGGCTCGCGTAGTTGCAGGAGCCGTCGGCACTGCAGCCCAGGGTCAGAGCCGGCAGCGAGTCGGCCATCTGCCGGGCCTCGATCGCCTGGTCGCGCAACGTCATCTTCAGCAGCGTGGCGGCGGTCGTATCGGTGAACGTCAGCACCACCCCGTCGATCACGTTCTCGAGCGTGCGGTACGGCAGAACGCGCACGCTGAACCAGCGCCCGTCGCGTGCGGCGATCTGCTTCTCCTTGAAGACCAGCGTTCGCAGCACCTCCTGCGCGTCTGCGGGGAGCTGCGGGTACTCGAGCTCGGTCGTGATGTTGGTGATCGGGCGGCCGGTGTCCGTGGGAATCAGGTTGAACAGCCTGGTGGTCGGGATGGTGAAGCGGCGTACCCGCAGCTCGCCGTCGAGGAACAGAGTCGCGATGTCCGTGCTGTTGAGGAGGTTGGTCATGTCGTTATTGGAGCGCGACACTTCATCCATCTTGCTCTGCAGCTCGTGGTTGACCGTCTGCAGCTCCTCGTTCATGGACTGCATCTCCTCCTTCGAGGTGGTCAGTTCCTCGTTGGTGCTCTGCAGCTCCTCGTTGGTGCTCTGCAGCTCCTCGTTGGTCGACTTCAGCTCTTCCTGCGAGGTCTGCATCTCCTCGCGGGTGGTCTGGACCTCCTCGCGGGCATCCTGCAGCTCCCGCTCCAGCTCCGAGATTCTGGCGCTCACGCGCGTCCTGGCCGCCCCGGTCGGCGGCGGCGCGGGTGGCATAGTCACTTCGGAGAACACCACCATCAGCGTTCCCCGCAGCGCCTTCGGCTCCGCCACGGGCTGCACGGTGAGGTTGATGGTCTGCGAGTTGCCGTTGCTGCGTACCTTCAGCCCCTTGACGGTGACCGGCTCCTTGCCGCGCAGCGCGCTGGAGAATGCGCTCGACAGCTCGTACCGCAGCCCCTCGCGCGCCATCGCGAGCACGTTGAGGTTCGCCTTGCCAACCGCGGGCTCCAGGTAATTCCCGGTGCGACCGCTGACGTAGAGGATGTCGCCCTTCTCGTTGGTGAGCACCGCCGGCGGCGCGAGCGTCTGCAGGATCAGGCGGTCGACCAGGAGCGGCAGGTTCGGCGCCGGTATGGCGCCGGCTTGCGCGGCTTCCGCCGCGGGCTCGCCGTCTGCCAGGTGCCTGACCCGCGCCAGCGCGGGCGGGAACTCCACCATGGGAGCCTCGGCGGGCGCATTGACGCGCAGGTACGTCCGTCCCTTGCCGTCGATCGGGCTGAAGAGGGAGGTGAAGGTGCCCACGGTCTCCGCATTGCCGAGCAGCAGGACGCCGCCTCGATTCAGGGCGTAGTGAAAGAGCGGAATGAGCTTCCTCTGCATCTCCTGGGACAGGTAGATGAGCAGGTTGCGGCAGGAGAGGATATCGAGCTTGGTGAAGGGAGGATCCATGATGATGTTCTGGGGCGCGAACACCACCATGTCGCGGATCTCCTTGCGCACCCGGTAACCGTGCTCTTCCTGGTGGAAGAACCGGTTCAGCCGCTCGGGCGAGACATCGGCGGCGATGTTGGCGGGGTAGGCGGCCTGGCGCGCCAGCTCGATGGCATCCCGATCGACGTCGGAGGCGAAGATCTGCACGGAGACACTGGCAAGCGGCTTCAGCTCATTCAACGCTTCGAACAGCACGATGGCGAGCGAATAGGCTTCCTCGCCGGTCGAGCAGCCGGGTACCCAGGCCCGCAGCACACGGGTTTGCGCCCGTGAGCGCACCAGCTCCGGAAGCACGTCCCTCTTCAGGTGCTCCCACACTCCCGGGTCACGGAAGAAGTTGGTGACGCCGATCAGCAGCTCTTTGAACAGCAGCTCGATCTCGCGTGGGTTCTCGCGCAGATAGCGCACATAGTCCGCCATCTTGTCCATCTGATGCAGGGTCATCCGCCGCTCGATGCGGCGCAGGATCGTGCTCTTCTTGTAGAACGAGAAGTCGTTGCCGGTGTGACTGCGCAGCAGTATGAAAACCTTGTCGAGCGTGCTGTGCGGCGTGTCATCGAGCTCGGGGTCCGGCTTGGAGAGGTAGGCGGCGCGCTCGTGATAAGCGAGGATGCGCGCCGGCAGCTCTGCGGCGGCAGCGACCACGTCCGCGAGTCCGGCGTCGATGACGCTGCGCGGCATGGCATCGAACTTGGCCGACTCGAGCGACTGCACGAAGGCCGTTCCCGCCTTCTCCTTGATGGCGCGCACGCCGAGCGTGCCGTCGGAGCCCATGCCGGAGAGCACGACCCCGATGCTGCGCTCCTGCTGGTCGGCCGCTAGCGAGCGGAGGAAAAAGTCGATGGGCAGGTTCAGGCCGCGTGGCGACGCGGGAGGCAGCAGGTAGAGCACGCGGTGCAGGATCGACATGTCCTTGTTCGGCGGGATGACGTAGACGTGATCGGGCTCGACCTTCTGTCCATCCGTCACCTCCACCACCCTCATGGCCGTGGTCCGCTGCAAGAGCTGCACCACGGCGCCCTTGTGCGTCGGATCGAGGTGCTGGACGATGACGAAGGCCATGCCGCAGCGCAACGGCACGTTTCTCAGGAATTCCTCGAGCGCTTCCAGCCCGCCCGCCGAGGCGCCGATGCCGACGATCGGGAAGACGTCTTTGGCCGGCGGCGGCAGGGGTGCTGGCGACTCGGCCGCGCGCGGCCCGGCGGCAACGGCGCCCGCCGGCAGCTGCGCCGCAGCCTGACGTACGCTCGCGGGGAACTCCTGCGCGCGTGGCGCCGGTGCGGGGGCCCTGGTGTGGCCGGGACGCACGGCCGGGCGAGCACCCGAGGCTCTCTTGCTCCCGCCCCGGCGTGCGGACGTGCGACTCAACTGCTGTTTTTTCATGCTTTGCCTCGGGCGGCGCGGATCGTGCCGCGGCAATTCCCGCAAACCGCCCCCGGGTCGTCGCCGCGACCTCGGGACTCGTGGGGTCACGTGCCGGGCGACTCCTTATTCCTTATTACGTGCCGTCACAGCCCTTCCGCCCATGAGGTGGCGAGACGCAGCAGATCCTTTGCATCCTTCAGCTTCAGTTTGCTCTTGATATTCGCACGGTACGTCTCGATGGTCTTCACGCTGACCCGGAGCTCGCCGGCAATCTCGGCGGTACTCTTGCCGTGTCCGATCTGGTCGAAGACCTCGAGCTCCCGGTCGGTCAGGCTCGCCATCAGGCCGGCCGGCCCGGTGTTCGAATCGCGGAATTGCGTGAGCACATGCTGGGTCATCTTCGGGCTGACGTAGACCGACCCCGAGGCAACCTGCCGGATGGCGTCCACCAGCCCGCCGATCGCCGCCTGCTTCATGATGTAGCCGCGGGCCCCGGCCCGCAGCATGCGCTCTGCATACAGCGTCTCGTCGTGCATCGACAGGACGAGCAGCTCGACTCCGGCCACCGTGCGCCGCAGCTCCCGGATCAGTCCCAACGCCGTTCCCTTCTCGAGCGACAGGTCGATCAGCGCCAGATCGGGCTTGAGCGTGCGCGCGAGCTCGAGCGCTTCCTCGGCGGAACCCGCCTCGCCGCAGACCTCCAGGTCCGGCTCCGTGCCGAGCATCTGACGGATACCGAGGCGCACGATCGGATGATCGTCCACCACCAGAATCCGCAAGTGGCGATTGGCGTTCAATCCCGGCTACTTCCAGTACGTGTGGTGGAGTCCTGCCGCGCCGGCGTCGCGGCCGTCTTGCTCGCAGGCACGGTACGCAGCGTGCACGTCACCACGGTACCGCCGTGCGCGCCCGGCTCGACGATCAAGATACCGCCGATCGAGTGGGCGCGATAGCGCATGATCTGCAGCCCGATGCCCTTGCCAGGGGCCGCCTTGCCGATGCCGATGCCGTCATCCGCGATGCGCAGTCTCAGCATGGAGCCGTGGCGGCCGACGTGAATGGTGATCGAGCGAGCTTGCGCGTGCTTGACGGCATTGGTGACGGCTTCCTGAGCGATGCGATACAGCTGAGTCGCCGCGCCGCCATCGGTGAAAGCCTCGGGGACCTGGCCTTCGACCTGTACCTGGATCTTGTGCAGCGACTGCGTGGCGAAGGCGAGCTCACGCAGGGCGGACGTGAGGCTCGCGGCTTCGACCTCGAGGGGAAAGAGGCTCCGGCTCAGCTGGCGCACCTGCTCGAGCGCCTGCTGCGCCTGTTTGGCGACCTCCGCCGCCATCTCGGGGATATCCCCGTGCGCGGCCGTCAGCCGTTGGCGCAGTCCCATGGCGAGCATACCGAGGCCGGTCAGCGTCTGCCCGAGTGAATCGTGCAGCGTGTGCAGCAAGTCCTGTTGTTCGCGCCAGACCAGATCCGCCATCCGCCCCATCGTACGTTCGCGCTCGAGTATGCGGCCGATGTGATCGGTGACGGCCGGCAACAGGTTGTCGAACCAGTCGCGGCGGTCGAGCGCACGATCCGAGAACAGCTCGAGGACCGCGATCACCTCCTGCCCGGCGGTGATCGGGTGGGCGATGCCCGCCTGCAGTCCTACCTGTCGGGCGGCTGCGCTGCGAATCGGGATGGTCCGCAACAGCTCATCGCGGTCGGTGGCGTACCTCGCCACCCCTCGGGCGTAGACACGTCCCGGAAGGCGCTCACCTCGCGCATAGCGCTGCCGTTCGGATACCTCGTGAAACGGGCGCAAGCGCTCCTCGCCCATGCAGCCGATGGCCGGCGTAATTACATCCGGCGCCTCGGGGTCGGGCAGGTACACATAACCGATCTGCCATTCCTCCATGGCGCATATGTGCTCCAGCACGCGTTGCAGGGCGGAGTCCCAGGTGGGCGCGTCGTTGATCGATTGCGAGATCTCGTGCAACAGCCTCAGCCACCGGGTTCGATCGGCGACCTGGTGCTCCAGATCATCCCGCGAGCGCCGCAGTAAGTCCTCGGCACGCCATCGCTCGAACGCATCGCCCGCGTGGCGTGCCAGCAGGTCGAGCCAACGCAATTCTTCCTCCCCGAAGCGATGTGGGGTCCGGTAGTGCGTCGAGAACATGCCGAGCAGCTGACCCGAGCGGTCGAGCAGAGGAGTGCACTGCACGGCACGCACCCCCCCCGCCAGCAGCACCTGCCGCGACGGGGAGTCGGCAAACAGCGGACTCGTCGTGACATCCTCGACCAGCACTCGCTGCCGACTCGACCGGGCCTGGGCAGAGGCGGCGTCGGCGTGCGGCGCGGCCTGCGCGAAGTAATCGAGCAAGGGCTGCCCGAGCCCCAGGTGCGCCGCCATCCTCAGTCCAACCGCAGGGTCGTACTGCTGGACGGCGCCCATCTGCGCCGCGGTGATCTCGAGCGCGGCGCGCAGCAGCTCCTCGAGCGACGCCGGTAACTCACTCGAGGCTGCGAGCCGGCCTCCGAGCTCGTGCAGGCGGGTCATGCGGCGCAGGTCTTCGGCCACCAGCGCGCGAGCGGCATGCAGCTCCCGCTCGGCCTGCCTGAGCGTGCTGACGTCCACGAGCGTCAGCACCACGCCCTGCACCCGCTGTTGACTCGTGCGGTACGGCAGGACGCGCAGGAAGTAATGCCGGCCGTTGCGTGTCGCCACCTCCTTTTCGATGGGCTGCAAGGTCGCGAGCACCGCGCGCGTCTCGGCCGGGAGGTCGACGTCGATCAACTCCGTCGCGATGTGCGTCAGCGGTCTGCCCGAGTCGCCCGGCAGCAGGTTGAGCACGCGGGAGGCAGCCGCGGTAAAGCGCTTGATCCTGAGCCCGGTGTCGACAATCACGGTGGTGTTATCGGTGCTCACGAGGAGATTGGCGAGATCGTCATTGACCGCGGTGAGCTCGGCGACGCTCGCTTCCAGCTGGGTATTGAGGGTGGTCAGCTCTTCGTTCATCGACTGCAGCTCTTCCTTCGAGGAGGTCAGCTCCTCGTTGGTCGTCTGCAGCGCCTCGTTGATAGTGATCACTTCCTCGTGAGCTATCCTGAGCTCCTCGTTCCCGCTCTCGAGCTGCGCGATGAGGCGCTGGTGCTCCTTTCTCGTGGTCCGCAGCTCGGACCTGATCCGTCGGATCAGCCGGGATCCACGCTCGGCCTTCGGGCCGCGCGCGCGCGCTCGCCCGGCCGCTGCCGGTACCTTCTCGAAGACGATGAGCCACAGCCGTTCGCTGGCTCCCGGGGAATCGACCGGTCTGACCGTGATGCGCAGCACCTCGGAGCCGCGCTCGGAAGTGACGTCGAATGCTTCGAGCACGACCTGACGATTCCGCCGAACGGCCTCGTCGAGCGCCTCGCGCAGGCTCGGCCTGAGCACATCGCGCGCGAGCTTCAGTACGTCGAGCGTCGGCAGGCCGCCCGGCAGCTGCAGGTAAGGCGTCAGGGCCCCGTAGAACCGCAGGATCTCGCCGCTCGGTCGAACCAGCACCGCGGTGGCGGCGAAATGCTCGAGCAGCCGCCGATCGGCAGTCGCGGCCACGGCCGGCTCGTGAGCCGTTCTGGGAAGCGGCTGCACGTCGGCGGCTGCAACCGGCAGGGACAGCGCGCCGGAGAGCTCGAGCGCGGGGCGCTTGACCGGCTCAATCCGCCGGAAGGCCCGCCGTCGCCGCGAGAGCGGCTCGAACAGTTCGGCGCGCGGCCGCAGGCCTTCCGGGCCCGCGAAATACAGGTAGCCGCCCGGGTTGAGCACGAAGTGAAAGAGGGTGAGGAGCTTGTCCTGCATCTGCGGCTCGAAGTGCAGCAGAGCGTTGCGGCACACGATCAGGTCGAGTCTGGAGAAGGGCGGGTCGGTGGCCGGGTTCTGCACGGCGAAGACGATCGACGCGCGGATGGCTTTCCGGATCGTGTAGCGGTTGTCCTCCCACACGAAGAAGCGCGCGAGGCGCTCCGGCGTGACATCGCGCGCGATGCTCGCGGGATAAGAGCCCGCCCGCGCGACCGCCAGCAGGCTCTCATCCATGTCGGTCGCGAAGATCTGGGCTTCATGACCGGACTGCGCCAGCGCCGTCTGCTCGGCGAGCACGATGGCGAGGGAATAGGCCTCTTCGCCCGTCGAGCACCCCGGCACCCAGGCGCGAATGGGCGCAGCGGCGGCGCGCGAGCGCAGCAGAGCCGGCACGACCTCGGTGGCGAGCTCCTCCCAGGCAGGCGGATAGCGGAAGAATCCCGTGGGGACGGTCAGCAGCTCCGTGATGAGCCGATCGGCTTCCGCCGCGTCCGCGCGCAGCAATTCCAGATACCGGTCGACGCTCCCGACATGCCGCAACGCCATTCGCTGCGCGATGCGGCGCTCGAGCGGCTCCTTGCGGTAGATACGAAAGTCGTTCGCGGAACGGTCGCGCAGCAATTCCAGGATCCCAGGCAGTCCTGCGAGGGGCTTCGCCTCCCCCGCGTCGGCGGCCTGCACACTCGCGCGGGCTTTGCGGGCGTAGGCGAGGAGCGCTTGCGGCATCTTCTCGGGCGCGAGTACCTCGTCCACCACTCCGGCGGCGATCGCGTGGCCCGGCATGCCGGACTGCGCCGCCGTCTCCGGGGTCTGGGCCATGACCAGGCCCCCTGCGGCCCTGATGGCCCGCGCGCCGAGAGTGCCCTCCGTCCCCGTGCCGGACAGCACGATCGCAACCGCGCGCTCGCCCTCGGCTTCGGCAAGGGAGCTGAAGAAACGATCGATCGAGCCGTGCAGCCCGTGCCGGTCCGCGACCTCCTGCACGCGGATGAGACCGCGATCGACGGTGAGGATGCAGTTGGGCGGGATCACATAGACGTGGTCGACTTCGAGCGGCTGGCCATCGCGAGCCTGCTCGACGGTGAGGCCGGTCGCGTGGCCGAGCAGCTCGGGCATGAAGCTCCGGTGCGCCGGATCGAGGTGCACGACGACCACGAACACGAGGCCCGTCTGCGCAGGCATGGCGCCGAAGAATTTTCTCAGAGCTTCGAGACCGCCCGCCGAGGCACCGATGCCGACGACTCGTCCCGGAGAGCGGTCCGGGCGGGTGGCCGCATCCGGTCGGTCGGCAGCGGCGGCCGGGCTCTTGCGCTTCGGAACGGATGCCATGGCCGGTCCTAACCGCGGTGCGTGACCGCTTGCCGCTCAGGGATCGAGCAGATCGCTCGGCGGCGCCGCGTGCCCGGGCTGAAGGTGTGCGGTCCGGCACGGGGCGCTGCGCGCAGGGGGCGGCACGCCCACGCTATCTATATACCAGACCGACCGCGCTTTTTCCCGGCGGCTCTCATAATGCCGGAGTCGGGGGTTTGCACCTCTCTGCAGGTCGCCGCCAGCCCGTCGAGAACCCGTCCCCATCCGCGCTGCACCCGCGACCTCTGCGCCGGACTCGGCAGGCTGAGCTCGTGGGTGAGGAGGAGGAGCGACTGGCCCGCGACGGGCGCGAGCTCCACGATCACGCGGTCATCCCGCTGTGCGTACCTTTCGACGAACAGGCTGAACACGAGCCGGTACGGCCGATCGATCCCGAGATATTCCCCCGAGTACTCGACTTGCTCGCCGCCCCGGCGATGCACGATCCTGAATCCTCCGCCGACCCGCGCGTCGAGTTCCGCGCTGACCGCCTGCCCGATCCCGCCGGCGAGCAGCGCCGCGCGTGCCGCGCCGGCATCGAGCCAGATGTCGAAGATACGCTCGGGTGAGGCCCGCAGCTGACGGCTGACGCGCACGCTGGCGGCACGTAACATCGGGCTCGAGGGGCGCGCGGCGGCGATCGAGAGGCTCATGGGCCGATTCCCCGGAGGCGGTGGACCTGAGGCGGAATCCTAGAATACATTGAGGACAGGATCTGTCCGCGACGGATCCGATCATGCCGCCCGATCATGCTCAAGACTTCCGCCCGCCTGCTGCGTCTTCTGTGGCTGCTCCAGTCGCGCCGCTACTGGTCCGGAGCCGAGCTCAGTGAGCGCGTCGAAGTCGATGCACGCACCGTGCGTCGCGATATCGATCGGCTGCGTGAGCTCGGCTATGCCGTCGAAGCCTCGCCGGGGCTCGGTGGCGGCTACCAGCTCAAGGCGGGCGCGGCGCTTCCTCCGGTGCTGCTGGACGATGAGGAAGCGGTGACGGTCGCGGTCGCGGTACGCGCCGCGGCCAGCAGCATCGGCAGGATGGAGGAGACGGCGATCGGGCTGCTCGCAAAGCTCGATCAGCTGCTGCCGCTGCGGCTGCGGCGGCGCGCGAGCGCTCTGCATTCAGTGACCCTCTCGCTCGCGCATGCCGAGCGCGCCCCGCCCATCGATGTCCTCACGCAAGTCGCCTGTGCGTGCCGCGACCGCCTGAAGCTGCGCATCAACTATCGGGACCGCGGCGGCAACGTGACCGTGCGAACGCTCGAGCCGATACGCCTGGTGCACACCGGGCGCCTCTGGTATCTCGTCGCCTGGGACCCGGCGCGCGAGGACTGGCGCACCTTTCGGATGGATCGCGTCCAGCGTATCGCCTCGACCGGGCCGAAGTTCATGCCGCGCGAATTTCCCGGAGATATCGCGGCTTACGTGGCGCGCTCCATCACCCAGGTCCCGTACCGTTACCGCATGCGCATCCGCCTGAAGGGCACGGTGGCGGAGCTTGCCCAGCGGATTCCGGGCTGGTGCGGCGTGCTGGAAGTGCTGGATGAGGAGAGTTGCACTCTCACCACCGGTGCCGACTCGATCGAGGCGCTGGCGGCGCAAGTCGTGCTGACGGGCGCAGACTTCGAAATTCTCGGGACGCCCGAGCTCGCCGCCGAGCTCCGCGAGATTGCGGCCCGGCTGGAGCGCGCCACGCGCGCCCCCTGAAGGGACGCGCGCGCATCGGGCGACGCCGGTACGGGCAGGGCAGGGCGGAACCGGTGACCGCGTCGGCCCGCCGCCGTCACTGGTGGTTCAACGTGTCGACGATCGCGTAGGTCGTACCCCCGCCGCTGCCGGTCACGCCGGCGATCAGCTGCATGGGACTGACACTCGTGTTGAGCGTCGCGAGGCCGCTGAAGGTGATGCCGTTGAGCACCGCGTCCGCCCCCGTGCAGCTCGCGTAGGTCGCCTGGACTGCGTAGGCGTCGTAGGAGGCGTTGATGATGGCGACGGTGCCGTTGACGACGCAGCCGGTAGTCGCGTCCTGGGAGAAGATCGCGCCGTTCGCACCGATCGATACCGCCGTGCCCGAGCCGGCCTCGACGTAATTGCCCGCGATCGCCGCGAGCGATGAGGCCTGGTCGTAGAGCGGATTGAAGGTCAGGGCGAGCGTGCCGTTCGAGGGCGTACCCTTGTCCGTCATCGACTGCGTGCTCGCCGTGATCGAGACTCGCGCGTCGATCGTGCCGCTGAGGCTGCCGGTCTCGTGGGTCGAGCCGTCCGCGAAGGCACTGCCGAAGGGTGTGTAGGCGTCGAAATGGGCGGAGATCGAGTTGCCGCTGGTCGTCGCGGTGCCGACGTACTGCACGCCGTCGGCGCGGATGAAGCGCAGGTTGCCGCTCTCGTCGATGATGCCGGTCACCTGCAGCGGACTATCGGAGTCCGTGCCGCTCCAGATGCCCCCGGGAGAGGCGTTCTGCGGGTTGGGTCCGCCACCGTAACCGCCGCCCCCACCGCAGGAGCCGAGCAGCACCGGCACTGCGAGGTACAGGACCCTAGCGAAGTGTTTCACCTGGCCTCCCTTTCACGCCGGAATCTGCACCTCAGGCGCGGCCTGAGCCAATAGGTCGTTTGGACTCGCGGGCTTGCGCCAGAGCTAACAATGCGGGCGCATAGTGGTAGATCCGTCACTGGATCGGGGACGCAGCGCCGGGCTGCCACCGCTGCGTGGCCCGAAGTCGCGCCCGATCGTCGTCCGGATCGGGTCCGCCCTGAGGTCGAAGGCGGGCGAATTCCTGACCCTGTCGCGGGCTCCGGTGTCAAGGAACCTGCGTTGGAAGTGGGGGTGTGGACCTCCCTACCGAATGCATCGCAGCCCGCGCTAGACTCATCGGGTCGGTCGAGGGGGGCGGCCCGCTCGCGGGCCTCAGGAGGTGGCATGTCGGCTTCTGATACGTCGATTCGTGCGGCAATCCTGCGCGCGAAGGACGAATGGGAGTGCACGGTCGACGCGCTGCCCGACCTCATCTGTCTGCTCGACGTCGCGGGCAAAGTCGTGCGGATCAATCGCGTAGTGGAACGATGGGAGCTGTGCCCCCTCCCGGAAGCGCTCGGCCGCGACCTCCACGCGCTGCTGCATCCCGGGTTCGACGAGGAGGGCTGCCAGCTGGCCGCCGCGCTCCAGAACGCCTGGAGCGGCTTGCAGCAGAGCGGCGACCCCCAGGAATTCGAGCTGCGTGACCCGCGGCTCGGGCGTGCACTGCACGTCACTCTGCGCAAGATGCCGCCCGATGCGGACGCGAAGGTGGAATCGCTGTCGGTGGCCGTGGTCGCCGACGTGACGGCGCTGCATCTGGCGCGCGAGGCGCTGAACGCCATCAATCAGGAGCTCGAGGCGCGGGTGCACTCGCGGACCGACGAGCTCGCGGAAGCCAACCAGGATCTGCAGAACGAGATCGCGCGCCGCGAAGGGGCCGAGCAGGCGCTGCGCCGCTCGCGCAACGAGCTCGCCACGCTGTCCCACCAGCTGATGATCGCCCAGGAAGCCGAGCGCAAGCGCATCGCACGGGAGCTGCACGACTCGGTCGGGCAGCAGCTGAGCGCCATCAAGTACACGCTCGAGCGCATCGAGGGCCGTCCGCGGCAGGACGCGGATGTGCGGCTCGACGTGGAGCGTGCCGTCACGGCACTGCAGGAGGCCATGGACGAGCTGCGTACCATCGCGATGAATCTGCGCCCGGCGGTCCTCGACGATCTGGGGGCGGTGTCGGCGGTGTCGTGGTTCTGCCGGCAGTTCTCGCAGAACTATCCGACGCTGGTGCTGCGCGAGCAGGTCTCGGTCGGCGATGCGGACGTGCCGGAACGGCTGAGTACCGCGGTGTTCCGCAGCCTGCAGGAGATGCTGAACAATGTCGCCAAGCACGCCCGGGCGCGCGAGGTCGTGGTGACGCTGTCACGCGCGCCGGGGCAGCTCATTCTCGAGGTCGAGGACGACGGCGTCGGAATCCACCGCAACAGCCCGGATGCCAGCGCCCGCACCGGGCGCGGACTGCGTAATCTGCGCGAGCGCGCCTCGATGACCGGCGGCGAATTCATGGTGGGCAACCGGCCCGGGGGCGGAGGCACGCGCGCCCGCATCGAATGGCAGCTGCCGGCGACCCGGGAGGATAGTTCGAACGCCGCCGCCTGAGACGGCGGGGCCGGCGCGGGGTTAGCCCGGAGCCAGCGCAGAGCGGGCGCAGAGCCGGCGCAAAGTTAGCGCAGAGCGAGCCGCTCGTCGGCCGTCGGCTGCGGGCCGGCGCCGTTCGGCAGCAACCCGTGGCGCACGGCAAACAGCGTCACGGCGGCGGTGTTGTGCAGCTCGAGCTTGCGCATCAGGTTCGCCCGATGCTTCTCGACCGTCTTGATGCTGAGGCGCAGGGCCATGGCGACGCGCTTGTTCGACTCGCCGAGGGCGATGCGCGTCAGCACCTCGCGCTCGCGCTCGGTGATGCGCGGGTAGGCGCCCGCTGCGGTGTCGTTGCGCTGCAGGTACCCCGACACGAGGCGTGCCGAGACGGGCTCGGAGAAGTACTTCTGGCCGCTGATGGCGGCGCGGATTGCCTGCATGAGCTCGGTGCGGCTCGCGTCCTTCAGGACGTAGCCGTCGGCGCCCGCGTTCAGCGCCGCGCGTATGTATTCGTCGGTGCAGTGCGCCGTCAGCACCAGCACCCGCAGGGTGGGAGACAGCGCGCGCAGCTCTTCGATGGCGCGCAGTCCCGAGGTGCCCGGCAAGGCGAGATCCGTGATGACGAGCGCCGGCTCGACGGCCTTGACCGCCGCCAGGCCGTCGCTCGAGCAGCAAGCCTCGCCGACGACCCGCAGGTCAGGCTCGAGCTCGATGAGCGCGCGCAGGCCCTCGCGCAGGATCGCGTGGTCCTCGATCAATACGATGCGTACCGGCTGTGCCATTTGCGCCATTCAGTGTCGCTGAAAGAGTAGCGTTCGCAATTAGCTTCTCATCTCACTATGCGGGCGGACGACTGCTAAGCTCGCAACGCGCGAAGATGTTTTGCTTTGACCGGATGCCTTCGGCCCCGGCTTCTCCCTTCGCAGGTTACGTTCCCTTCATGAAGGATCATGCCGCAAAATCCGGCCGGCTACCACATTCACCTACGCAACTTGCGACCGCTTTGGCAGAAATACAGATTTACCCTACCTGCCATTGCAGACGCATTGAGGGTACAAAAGGTCGCTACCATGGTACGCGCGGCATGTTACGTAATCCTCGGGCTCCTGGGTGTGCAGACTCAGGTCGCGCGCGCGGATATCTATAGCTTCGTCGACGAGGCGGGCGTCACGCACTTCAGCAACGTCCCGACCGACGGACGCTATCGCCTGCTGCTGGCCGCGCCGCCCGCGCCCGCGCCGGCGCCGAGCGGCGACACGCACTGGCTGGCGCGCTCGCGCGCCTTCGATCCCTACATCGAGACCGCCGCCCGCGAGACGCAGGTGCAGCCGCAGCTGGTGCGCGCCATCATCGTCGTCGAGTCCGCCTTCAACCCGAAAGCGGTGTCGCGCAGGGGTGCGGTCGGCCTGATGCAGCTGCTGCCGGAGACGGCGCGGCGTTACGGGGCATCGAATGCCTTCGACCCGAAGCAGAACATCAGCGCCGGGACGCGTTATCTGCGAGATCTCATCGCCCGTTATGGCAACAACCTCGAGCTGGTTCTGGCCGCATATAATGCCGGCGCCGATGCCGTCGAGCGTTATGGCAAGCGCATCCCGCCGTATTCGGAGACCCGTCAGTACGTGCCCGCGGTGCTGAGCATCTACCGCGCTTTGACGAGCGCACACGCGGCCAGCTGATCTACTGTAAATCCCTACCCTACCTTACTCCCTTCCCCTCCACGCCCTAGAGCGCCAGCCGACTGTCGGGGAGTCGGATCTTTCACGACCATTCAGGGGCGAAGAACACCTTATTCGAAAACCACAAAGGGGTGGTCCGCATGGATCCGGGTGTCGTACTTAAACAGGGACGTTCCAAGGGATTTACCCTTCTCGAGCTGCTGGTCGTCATGGTCATCATCGGCCTGCTCGCCGGCTTCGTCGCGCCGCGCTACTTCGCCCAGGTGGGCAAGTCGCGCGTCAAGGCGGCACGCGCCCAGATCGATGCGATCGACAAGGCGCTCGAGCAGTTCCGGCTCGACACCGGCCGCTTGCCAACCTCCGAAGAGGGCCTCGCGGCACTCAACGCGGCGCCCTCCGGCGTCAACAACTGGGAAGGCCCGTATCTCAAGAAGGCCGTGCCGCTCGATCCCTGGGGCCACCCGTACGTGTACGGGCAGCCGGGCACCCATCAGAACGATTTCGATCTCCAGTCCTACGGCCGCGACGGTCAACCGGGCGGCACCGGCGAGGACGCGGACATCACCAACTGGTAGCGCCGGCGTGGAGTACCGCGTCAAGGCGCTCGACGGCTCCTCCAGCGTCATCTCGTACGTGGTCGATGCCGCGGACGAGGCGGATGCGCGGCGGCAGCTGGCGCTCAGGGAATTGCGCGTCATCTCGCTCGAGCCGGTGCGGCGGCTGCGGCGGCTGCTGCAGGCGCCGCAACTGCAGGTCGCGGTCTTCAGCCAGCAGCTGGTGTCGCTGCTCGATGCCGGACTCTCCCTGGTCGAGGCGCTCGAGGCGCTGGCGCAGAAGGAGTCGAGTGCCGGCACCAAGCGCATCCTCGACCAGATACTGGCGCGCCTCTTCGAAGGACAGACCCTCGCGGCCGCGATCGCCGAGCATCCGGCGACCTTCCCGGACCTGTACGTAGCCTCGGTGCGCGCCAGCGAGAAGACCGGCGCGCTGCGCGAGGCGCTGACGCGTTACATCGCCTACCAGCAGCAGGCCGACGCGCTGCGCAAGACGCTCGTCAACGCCTGCATCTACCCCTCGGTGCTGCTGGTCGCGGGCCTGCTGGTGACGCTGTTTCTCCTGGGCTACGTCGTGCCGCGCTTCAGCTCGATCTACGAGGACGTCGGCAGCAACCTGCCGTTCGCCTCGCGGCTGCTGCTTCAGTGGGGCCAGCTGATCGACGCGCATGCCGGCCTGGTCGTAGTCGGCGCACTCGCCGCGCTCGGCGGCGCCGCCTACGGTCTGCTGCGTCCCGGGGTGCGCGCCACCATCGGCGCGTGGCTGGCGCGGATCCCGGCGATCGGCCGCCAGCTGCACGTGTATCAGCTGGCGCGGCTGTATCGCACCACCGGCATGTTGATCCGCGGCGGAATGCCTGCGGTGCCGGCGATGCGCATGTCGGCGGGCGTGGTGCTGGCCGGCTCGCGCGCCGCGTTCGCCTCCGCCACCCGCGCGGTGAGCGAAGGTCAGTCGCTGGCCGAGGCGCTCGAGCGCAACGGACTCACGACGGCGGTCGCGGCGCGCATGCTGAGAGTCGGCGAGCGCAGCGGCAACATGGGCGAGATGATGGAGCGCATCGCGGACTTCTGCGACGAGGAGCTGGCGCGCTGGGTGGCGGTGGTGACGCGCCTCATCGAGCCGGTGCTCATGATCGTGATCGGCCTCGTCATCGGCCTCATCGTGGTGCTCATGTACTTCCCGATCTTCCAGCTCGCCGGGAGCATTCAGTGAACGCGGCGGTCGACCAGCTCGCGCACCCGCCGGCGGCAGCCGAGGAGGCCGCGGTCGCGGCGCCGGCGCCCATGGCCGCACCGGCGGTCGCCGCCCCGCTCGCGGCGGTCGACGACGGGGCGATTGCGCGCGCCATCCAAGCGGCCGAGCAGGGCAACCGCTCGGTCTACGAAGTGCTCGCGGAGATGAGCGGGCTCGCCGGCGAGCGCTACGGGCGCGCGCTGGCGGAAGCCTTCGACTACCGCTTCATTCCGAGCGTCGAGCTCTCGTACCTCGAGCCCGATTTCTCCATCCTGCCGCCCGCCGATGCCGCCCGCCGCCGCTGCGTCGTGGTGCACGAGAAGGAGCGGCTGGTCGCCGTCTTCGCCGATCCCTTCGACGAGACGCTGCGCGGCTGGCTCGAGCTCAGGGTGACCGCGCCGCTCGAGTGGGCGCTGGCCGCGCGCGAGGATCTCGCCAATCTGGTGGCGCGCTGCGCCGAGGCGCTGCGGGCGATCGACACGGTGCTGCCGGAGACCGAGCAGACCGCCAAGGGCGAGGAGCGTGTCGACAACCTCTCGTACATGCGCATCAGCGAGGACACCAGCCCGGTGGTGCGGCTGGTGCACTCGACCGTGTACGACGCGCTGCGCGCCGGAGCGAGCGACATCCACCTCGAATCGAGCGCCAGCGGGCTCACGGTGCGCTACCGTCTCGACGGAGTGCTGGCGAGCATCGCCTCGGTGCGCGGCGTCGAGCTCGCCGAGCAGATCATCTCGCGCATCAAGGTGATGTCCGAGCTCGACATCGCCGAGCGGCGCGTGCCGCAGGACGGGCGCTTCAAGATCGCCGTCAACGGCCGGCCGATCGACTTCCGCGTCTCGATCATCCCGAGCATCTTCGGCGAGGACGCGGTGCTGCGTATCCTCGACAAGCAGGCGCTCACCAAGATGGCGGGCCTCAAGCTCGACGTGCTCGGCTTCGAGGGCAGCATCGTCGAGCAGCTGCGGCGGCTCGCCTCGCTCCCCTACGGCATGCTGCTCGTGACCGGCCCCACCGGCAGCGGCAAGACCACGACGCTGTACGCGGCGATCTCCGAGACCCACACCGGGCGCGACAAGATCATCACCATCGAGGACCCGGTCGAGTACCAGCTGCCGGGCGTGCTGCAGATTCCGGTCAACGAGAAGAAGGGCCTCACCTTCGCGCGCGGGCTGCGCTCGATCCTGCGCCACGATCCCGACAAGATCATGGTGGGCGAGATCCGCGATCCGGAGACCGCGCAGATCGCCATCCAGTCGGCGCTCACCGGCCACTTGGTATTCACGACGGTACACGCCAACAACGTCTTCGACGTCGTGAGCCGTTTCACGCACATGGGAGTCGACTCGCACGGCTTCGTATCGGCGCTGTCGGCCGTCATGGCGCAGCGCCTGGTGCGCATCGTGTGCGAGCAGTGCGCCGAGGCCTACATGCCGCCGCGCGAGCTGCTCGAGGAATCGAACGTGCCGATCGTGACCGCCGTCGCCTACCGCTTCCGCAAAGGGCGCGGCTGCGGCCACTGCCGCGGCACCGGCTACCACGGCCGCAGGGCGGTGGGCGAGCTCATGGTGCTGAACGACGAGATCCGCGAGGCGATCGTGAGCCGCGTGCCGGTGCGGCAGTTGAAGGAGCTCGCCCATAAGGCGGGCGTGCGGCTCATACGCACCGCCGCGCTCGATCTGGTGCGCCAGGGACTCACGACCGTCGAGGAGGTGAACCGTGTCACCATTATGGCGTGACGAGGTAGGGGCGTACCTCTCGCCGCACCGGCTGTGCCTGGTGCGCATGAAGCGTGGCGTGCGGCCCGTACCGGAGGCCGACTTCGAGCAGCGCCTGGAGGCCGCACGCGCCGACTCCTGGAGCGCGCCGCTCGAGGCGCTGGCCGCGAAGCTCGGCGAGGCGCCCTGGAGCGGCGCCCCCACCCGCATCGTCATCGGCGATCATTGGGCGCGCTACGCGGTCGTACCCTGGGTCGCCGCGCTCAGCTCCGCCGAGGAGCGGCTGATCCACGGCCGCCAGCTGCTCGCGAGCGCCTACGGCGAGGCGGTGGCGGGCTGGGACGTGCGTATCTCGGAGGCGCCTCCGGGAGCTACGCGCGTCGCGTGTGCAGTGCCCGCGGAGCTGGTCGCGGGGATCCGCGCAGCCTGCACCGCCCATGGAGCCGCGCTCCTGTCGCTCCAGCCGCAGCTCATTGCCGCCCACGAGACCTGGCGTCACTGCCTGCCGCCTGCGAACGCCTGGTTCGTGAGCGTCGAGCAGGGCTCGATGGCCGCCGCGCGGCTCGGGCGCAACGGCTGGGACCGCGTGCACGTGGTGCGCATCGGCGCCGAATGGCTGAGGGAGCTCAGGCGCCTGCAGACTTTCAGCCGCCTCGCGAGCCACAATCCGCAGGAAGGCCGGGTATACGTCGATGCGCCCCACGCGTGGCGCGAAGTCGCCGCCGGCACGGCCGCCGCGGCCACCGACACCAGCGGTCTCGAGTGGCTCGAGGAGCCGCCGGGACCCCTTACCACCCTGCAGCGCCTGGGACGCGCCCGGCGGATGGCCGCATGAGCGCACGCAGCATAGAGCTGGATTTCGTCCCGCGGCGCAGGCCGGTGACGCTCGTGAGCGCCGCGCTGCTGCTGCTCGGAGCCGGCGCCGCGACCGCCGCTTACGTCGAGTACCGCCATCTCGAGGGCCGCCGCGCGGCGCTCGAGCTGCGCCTCGATGCGGCGCTGCGCAGCGCGCACCGCGATCCCGCGACCGATCTGCGCGCCCAGGGGTTGAGCGCGGAAGCCGGCCGCATCGCCCAGGAGCTCGGCACGCCGTGGACCGAGCTGCTCGCGGAGCTCGAGGCGGCGAGCGGCGACTCGAGCAATTCGGTGGCCGTGCTGTCGATCGAGCCCGACCATTCCAAACGCCTGGTGCACATCACCGGCGAATCGCGCGACCTGCCGACGGCGCTTGCCTACGTGCAGCGGCTGCAGAAGAGCACGCTGCTGCGCTATCCGATGCTCGACACTCACGACCTGAAGACCGACGACCCGCAGCACCCGGTGCGCTTCGCGCTGTCGGCGGAATGGAGGGCGGCGCTATGAGCCGCGAGTCACAGGAAGCGCGCTCCGCGCCGCCGGCGGCCGCGCCGCAGGTGCTCGCGCCCGCGGCCCCGTCCGCGGCGCGGCTGGTGGCGCTCGCCCCGCACGCCGCGGCCCCGGTGAGCGCGGCGGCCGGGACGACGCTGGCGCGCGTGCAGGTGGTGGCGGGCCAGCTCATACCCCATCTCCAGTATCAGGTCACGCGTCTCGGGGTCGCGGGACAGGCGGGGCTCGCGGCGCTCACCGCAGCGGCGGCGATCGCCGTCGGTGCGCTGCTGCCTGCCTGGCACGCCACGCAGAACCTGGGCGCCAATCTCGCCCAGGCCCAGCACGCCCCGTCCGGCTACAGCATCGAGCAGGCGGTGCCGCACCTCATGGCCTCGCTCCCGACCCGCGCGCAGATTCCGGCGGTGGTCGGCGAAGTGTATGCGCAGGCCAAGGCCGCCGGCGTGCCGCTCGACAACGGGCGCTACGTGTACGCGCCCGCCAAGTCCGGCTCGGTGGCGAGCTACTCCCTGGAATTCCCGGTGAAGGGCGCGGCGTATCCGGCGCTGCGCACCTTCATCAACAAGACGCTGGCCGCGGTGCCGGCCGCCTCGCTCGCGAAGCTGCAGATCGAGCGCAAGGCGGTCGGCGAGCAGGCGGTGAACGCCGACATCGGCTTCGTCGTGTTCGTGCGCGAGGATGGACCGTGAACCTTACCCGGCGCGGCAAATGGCTGACGGGCATCGCGGCGCTGGTCGCGGGTTACGTGATGTTCGGCCCGAAGGATGCCGACCCGGTCGAGCCGACGCGTGCCGCGGCGGGCAGCGCCCGCGCGCACCTCGCCGCCGCCGCCGGCCCGGGCCCCACGGTGTCGGTGCCGCTCGCGCGCACCCTCGAGCAGCTCGCCCACCGGGTGGTCGAAGGCAGCGGCGCCGGAGCGCTGTTCGCCGCGCATTCCTGGTACGTCGCGCCGCCCCCGCCACCGCCCCCGCCGCCGGTTCAAACCGCGCCGGTCGAGCCGCCCAAGCCGACGGCACCGCCGCTGCCCTATCAGTACATCGGCAGCTACACGCCCGAGGGACAGAAGCCGGTGCTGTTCCTCTCCAAGGGCGATCGGGTTTTTGACGTCCACGTGGGCGATACCCTCGAGGACACGTACACCGTGGACGGCTTCAACAAGTCGCAGATCCTGCTGACTTACAAGCCTCTCAACATACAACAACAACTCATGGTAGGGAGCACTCAGTGAGGACTTCTGTGCGCCGAGCGCCCGGCGCGTTGTTTGCAGCGGCGTTGATGCTGCTGGCGGGTTGTGCCGCCGAGCGGCTGCATCGCGACGGGATTGCCGCGATCGACCGCGGAGACTACGAAGTGGGGGTCGCCGACCTCGGTCAGGCGGTGGCCCGCGAGCCCGACAACATGGCTTACCGGCTCGACTACCAGTCGCGGCGCGAATCCGCCGTCGAGTCGCTGGTCGCGGCCGGCGACACGGCGCGCCACGCCGGCCAGATCGATGCCGCGAGCGCCCTCTACCGGCGCACGCTCAGCATCGACCCGAGCAACGACCGCGCGCACCACGGCCTCGAGGGCATCGAGGCGGACAAGCGCCACGCGGTGGCGCTCGAGGGGGCGCGCAAGGCGCTCGAGCGCCGGGACTTCGACGACGCCGAGACGCTGCTGCACCAGATCCTCACCGAGGATGCGGGGTACGTGCCGGCACAGCAGCTCGTCACGGCCCTCAACGAGGCGCGCGGCCCGCAGAACATCGCCCCGCGCCTGCAGGCGAAGGACAACAAGCGGGTGACGCTGCAGCTGCGCGATGCGCCGACCAAGATGGTGTTCGAGGTGCTGCAGCGCGAGAGCGGCATCAACTTCATCCTCGACAAGGACGTCAAGAGCGACACGAAGACGAGCCTCTTCGTGCAGGACGTGCCGGTCGAGGCGGCGATCGATCTGGTGCTCGAGCAGAACCAGCTGGCGCGCGAGATCCTCTCGGGCAACATGGTACTCATCTACCCGAACACCGCGGCCAAGCAGAAGGAGTACGAGCAGCAGATGGTGCACACCTTCTACCTGACCAACGCGGCACCGAAGGACGTCGAGAGCGCACTGAAGACGGTGCTGGGCGCCAAGACGCTGTTCATCGACGAGCGCTCGAGCCTGGTGGTGATCCGCGATACACCCGATACGGTGCACATGGCGGAGAAGCTGGTCGCCTCGATGGACATCGCCGAGCCCGAGGTGATGCTCGAGATCGAGGTGCTCGAGATCACGCGCAGCCGTCTCCAGGACCTCGGTATCCAGTATCCGACCGGGATGAGCTTCACCCCCTCGCCCCTCGGCACGGCTGCCGGCACGGCCACCACCGGCGCCGCGGGGCTCGTGCTCTCGGACCTGAGCCACCAGAACTCGCACACCATCGGCATCAGCTCGATCAGCGCGACCGTGAATGCGATGAAGCAGGCCGGCGTCGCCAATACGCTCGCGAGCCCGCGCATCCGCGCCAGGAACAAGGAGAAAGCCAAGATACTGATTGGCACCCGCGAGCCGGTGATCACCAACACCGTGACGCCGGTCTCGACCGGCACGCCGGTGGTGACCGGGAGCGTCCAGTACCTCGACGTCGGACTCACCCTCGAGGTGCAGCCGACCGTCTACCTCGACGGCGACGTGGGGGTGAAGATCGGTCTCGAGGTGAGCTCCGTTCTCAAGCAGGTCCCGGGCCCCAACGGATCGGTCGCTTACGAAATCGGCACCCGTAACGCCAACACCATTCTGCGCCTCAAGGACGGCGAGACGCAGATTCTCGCCGGGCTGATCCAGGATGCCGATAGCCGCAACTTCAACAGCATCCCGGGCCTCGGCGACATTCCGATACTGGGCCATCTGTTCGGCACCACCCACACCGATCGCGAGAAGAGCGAGGTGGTGCTGTCGGTGACACCGCGCATCATCCGCATGCAGCCGCGTCCCTCGAGCGACACCAGCGAGTTCTGGTACGGCAACGAGTCGCGCACCCGCACGCGCCCCTACAGCGCAGAGATGGGGCAGGGCGCCTCGGGTGGCGCCCCGGCACGCGGCGCGGCACCCGCGCCAGCGGGCTACGGCAGCGGCATCGCCCCGATTGCGCCGAGCACCCAGCAGCCGGTTGCGCCGGTCGCACCCTCGGTTCCGGCCGACAAGGTGTCGGCGCCGCTCTCAGGCCCGCTCGAGCTGCCCGGAACGGGCGCGAGCAGCGGGGCGGGAAGCGGCTCGGCCGCGACGCAGGCTTCGGGTGCACCGCAGGGTCTCGCGGTGACGGCACCGCCGGCGCCGATCGTGGCCGCGGAGTCGGCCGTTGCGGGAAGCGCCGGCGCCGCTACCGGCGCCCCGGCCAGTGGCGCCGCGGCGGGTGGTGGCGCGCCTTCCGCGCTCGCCCTCGACGGACCCTCCGACGCCAGGGTCGGCGAGGAGTTCGACGTGCGCGTGCAGGTCTCGACTCAGGATCCGATCACGCACCTGCGCGCACAGTTGCGCTACGACTCCTCGGCCCTGCAGATCGTGAGCGCGAGCACCGGGGATGCCGTGCCGGCCGGCGCGGGATCGCCCACCGTCAACACCCGGGGTGTGGGGGCGCAGCTCGACGTCAAGACGCCGAGCGAGGATCCGGTGCTCGGCACCGGCACGCTGATGACGGTGCGTTTCAAGGCAGTCGCGCCGCGGGCGGAGTCGAACATCGCGGCGATGCTCAACGTGCTGGGCGGCAGCGGCGGCGCGGTGAATAGCGCCTCGGCGCAGCCGCTGGTCATCAACATCCATCCGCAGTGACATGAAGAGCCGTGGCTTCACGCTCATCGAGCTCGTGATCACGCTGGCGATCGTGGGGCTGCTGGCGACGGCGGCCATGCCGCTCGCGCAGCTCGTCGCCAAGCGCGAGAAGGAGGCGGAGCTGCGCACGGCGCTGCGCGACATTCGCGGCGCGCTCGATGCCTACAAGGCCGCCG
>DASQIP010000107.1:0-2523 GCA_035631515.1 Steroidobacteraceae bacterium | reverse complement strand
CACCACTGCGCGATGCCCGTCATGACCTTCTTCGGAATTCCGGCGACCGCCCGCGCCTCCTTCGGCTGCTACAACACCGAGGACGACGTGGCGCGCCTCGTGGCGGGCCTGGCTAAGGCGCGCGAGGTATTCGGCTGATGGACCTGAAGGAGCTCTATCGCGACGTGATCCTCGATCACAACCGGCACCCGCGCAACTTCGGCCGTCTGGAAAGCGCGGGCACCGACGTGCTGCACGCCGACGGCCACAATCCGCTGTGCGGCGACCGGCTGTCGGTCTACGTACGCATGAACGGCGAGCGCGTCGAGGACATCCGCTTCGAAGGCTCCGGCTGCGCAATCTCCACCGCCTCGGCCTCGCTCATGACGGAAGCGGTCAAGGGCAAGGAACGCGCCGCCGTGGCTACGCTCTTCGAGCAGGTGCATGCGCTGCTCACGCGCCAGGACGCCGCGGCCGACGCCGCGCTCGGCAAGCTCGCCGCCCTCGGCGGCGTGCGCGAATTCCCGGCGCGGGTCAAGTGCGCCACGCTCAGCTGGCACACGCTCAACGCCGCCCTCGAGCGCGGCGCCGCCACCGTGTCGACGGAGTAGCCCGTGCGCCGGCACGAGAACGAGCCCTTCGTCGTCAACCGCGAGGTGCGGGCGGTGATCGTTCCCGCCGGGCAGGAGGTCAGGCTCAAGCCCGGGCAGGCGGGCTATATCACTCAGGCGCTCGGCGGCAGCTTCACCGTGTATCTCGAGGGGAACCTGTTCCGCATCGCCGGCGAGGACGCCGACGCCATCGGCCAGGAGGCGGTCAAGCCGCCCGAGCTGCCGCCCAACGCCACGGTCGAGGACGTCCGCAAGCTCGCCTGGGAACAGATGCGCAGCTGTTACGACCCTGAGATCCCCATCAACATCGTGGACCTCGGACTGGTGTATGAATGCGAGGTCCGGGAGAACGACGACGGCACCCGCACCGTGGAGGCGCAGATCACCCTGACCGCGCCCGGCTGCGGCATGGGGGACATTCTGGTGGACGACGTCCGCGACAAGCTCGAGCGGATCCCGACGGTGCGCGAGGCGCGCGTGCAGCTCACCTTCGACCCGCCCTGGAACCAGTCGATGATGTCGGAAGCCGCGCGGCTGCAGACGGGGATGTTTTGAGCGAGTGGATCGACATCGGGCCGGTGAGCGGGCTCGCCGAAGCCGTTCCGCTGTCGGCGGAGGTCGACGGCGTGCCGGTGGTGGTCGTCCGCTGCGGCCAGGAGCTGTTCGCGGTCGAGGACCGCTGCACGCACGACGGCGAATCCTTCGCAGGTGCCGAGGTCGAGTCCTGCGAGCTCATCTGCCCGCGGCACGGCTCGCGCTTCGACCTGCGCACCGGGGACGCCCTCACCCCGCCGGCCTACGAGCCGGTGCGTACCTACGCCGTGCGCGAGCACAACGGCCGCATCCTGGTCGAGCAGCCCTAGTGAGCCGCCCCGCATGAAGCGCCTCACCGTCATGCGTCACGCCGATGCCCGCTGGAACGACCCGGGGACCGACGACTTTGCCCGGCCGCTCAACCGCCGCGGGCTGTCGGGGGCCGAGGCAATGGCACGGCGGCTGCTCGAGCTCGAGCTGGTTCCCGACCGCCTGCTCGCCAGCACCGCGCGGCGCGCCGAGCAGACCGCCGACATCGTGGCGCGCGAGCTGTCGCTGTCGGTGCGGCACGTGCAGCGCGAAGAGACCCTCTATCTCGCCAGCGCGGCCGACATGCTGCGCCTCATCCAGGAGACCGGCCCGCGCATCGCACACCTCATGGTGATCGCCCACAACCCCGGCGCCTCCCATCTCATTCACCTGCTGGTGCCGCGCGGCGGGATCAGCACCCTCACGACCGCGGGGGTGTGCTCGATCGTGTTCGAGGCGGACGACTGGCGCGCCATCGGCCCGGAGGCGGTCAAGGAAGTGCAGCACCACGCGCCGCCCGCGCGGCTCTTTGGATTGCTTCGTTAGCGGAAAACGGCCTGCGGGCGTTTTCCGCAGGCCAACCGAGTCAACACTCCGGGACGTTGACCGCGAGCCCGCCCTGCGAGGTCTCCTTGTAGATCGTCGACATGTCGGCGCCGGTCTGGCGCATGGTGGCGATCACCTGATCGAGCGACACCTTGTGCGTGCCGTCGCCCCGCATCGCCAGCCGCGCCGCATTGATCGCCTTGACCGCCCCCATGGCGTTGCGCTCGATGCACGGGATCTGCACGAGGCCGGCGACCGGGTCGCAGGTGAGCCCGAGGTTGTGCTCCATGCCGATCTCGGCGGCATTCTCGACCTGCTCGTTGGTGCCGTGCAGCGCCGCGACCAGTCCCGCGGCCGCCATCGAGCAGGCGACCCCGACCTCGCCCTGGCAGCCCATCTCGGCGCCCGAGATCGAGGCATTGCGCTTGTAGAGCATGCCCATGGCGGCCGCCACCAGCAGGAAGCGCAGCACGCCCTCCTCGTTCGCGCCGGCCTCGAAGCGCCGGTAGTAATGCAGCACCGCGGGCACGATGCCCGCCGCGCC
>DASQIP010000106.1:0-56808 GCA_035631515.1 Steroidobacteraceae bacterium | reverse complement strand
CGACCTGACCGACCCCTCGCCCGCGACCACCTTCGCGCACCTCGATGCGACCGTGGTGCTGTCGCGCCAGATCGCCTCGCTCGGCATCTACCCGGCGGTCGATCCGCTCGATTCCACCAGCCGCCAGCTCGATCCGCTGGTGGTCGGCGAGGAGCACTACAACACCGCGCGCGGCGTACAGGCGGTGCTGCAGCGTTACAAGGAACTGCAGGACATCATCGCGATCTTAGGCATGGACGAGCTCTCCGAAGAGGACAAGCTCACCGTATACCGCGCGCGCAAGGTGCAGCGCTTCCTGTCCCAGCCCTTCAACGTCGCCAAGGTGTTCACCGGCCAGGACGGTAAGATCGTGCCGCTCAAGGACACCATCCGCGGCTTCAGGGGCATCATCAGCGGCGAGTTCGACGCGCTCCCCGAGCAGGCCTTCTACATGGTGGGCAGCATCGAGGAAGCGGTCGCCAAGGCGAAGACGCTACAGTAGGGACTACCCACGAAATCGGCGGAGCAATGGCTGAGCCAGTTACCATCCATGTCGACATCGTGAGCGCGGAAGGCGAGCTCTTCTCCGGGGCCGCGTCCGAGGTCTTCGTGCCTGCCTCGCAGGGCGATCTCGGCATTCTGCCGCGGCACGCCCCGCTGCTCACCATGCTCAGGCCCGGGGAGGTGCGGGTGCGCACCCCGGACGGCGAGGAGCATCACTTCTTCGTCGGCGGCGGCGCGCTCGAGGTGCAGCCCGCGCGCGTCACCGTGCTCGCCGATACGGCGCTGCGCGCACGCGACATCGACGAGGCGGCGGCGCTGGCCGCCAAGCAGCGCGCCGAGGAGGCCCTGCAGCAGAAGGGCGGACACATGACCGAAGCGGAGGCGCTCGCGGAGCTGGCGCGCGTCGCAGCCATGATGAAGGTTCTGAAGCGGCTGCGCGACCAGCGGAGCTGATCCCTGGACCCGGCGACGGATCGCTCCACTCCCCCGCCGGCGGCGCCGCCCGCGCCACCGCCGGGCCTCATTGCGGGACTCAGGCAGAACCTGAGCGGCGGGCTGGCGCTCGCGCTGCTGCGCCGGCGCTGGCCGCCGCGCTTCGCGGTGGGGTTCGACCAGCTCGCGGCGCTGCTCGCGGTGAATCTCGGCGTCTGGGCGGCGCTCGACCGCCTGCACGCCGAGCGGCACGCCACGTTCGCGCCCGACGGGCTCTTCGGCTGGGCCTGCTACCTGCTGCTGGCGCATCTGTCGTGCGCGCTGGTAGCGCGCGTCGAGAGCCGCGCTGCGCCGACGCGCGCCCTCATCGTGACGGTGCTCGCCGTGGCGCCCTTCGAGCTGACGCTGCTGTGGCTCGCGGGCGATGTCCCGTGGGTCGCGGCGTGGCCGGCGACGACGCTGGTGGTCGCGCTCGTCTATCTCGCGCTGCTGGCCGTGCGCGTGGTGGGGGCTGCATTCGGCCCGGTGCGCGTGGCGCCCGCGCTGCTGGCCGTCGCGCTGGTGCTCGCCTCGCCCTGGGCGCTCGCCTGGCTCGATCTCGACACCCGCCTGTGGGTGCCGCCGGAGGCGGAAGAGGCGCAGAGCGACGACGACCCGGCCGCGACCGAGGCGCTGCTCTACGATCAGCCGGCGCGCATCGCCGCCGTAGTCGCGCGCGTCACGCCCTCGGAGCCGGGGGCGCCACGAGCCTACTTCGTCGGCTTCGCCGGGGACGCGGACCCCGAGGTCTTCAGCCGCGAGACACAGTTCGCCCGGCAGGCGTTCGCGGCGCGCTTCGGCTCCGCCGACCGCTCGGTACTCCTCATCAACGACGCCGGGGACCGCGATTCGTGGCCGCTCGCAAGCCTCGCCGGGCTCGGGCAGGCGCTGAAGCTGCTCGCCACGCGCATGGATCCGGAGCAGGACGTGCTGGTGCTGTTCCTCACCTCGCACGGCTCGGCGGGCGGCCTCGAGGTGCATAACGGCACGCTGCCGCTCGCGCAGCTCGAGCCCGACGACCTCAGGCAGGCGCTCGATGAGTCCGGGATCCGCTGGCGCGTGGTGGTGGTCTCGGCGTGCTATGCCGGGGTGTTCATCGACGCGCTGAAGAGCGAGACCACCGCGATCGTGACCGCCTCGGATGCCGCCCACAGCTCCTTCGGCTGCCAGGAGGACCGCGAGCTCACCTGGTTCGGCGAGGCGTTCCTCAAGGACGCACTGCCGTCGAGCGACTCGCTCGAGGAGGCATTCGGCAGGGCCGCAAAGCTCATCGCACAGCGCGAGGAGAGCGAGCACGAGGCGCATTCCAACCCGCAGCTCTATGTCGGTGCGCTGATGCGCCACAAGCTCAAGGAACTCGAGTCCTCGCACCCCGCCGCCGCGGGCAGCCCGGTGACCGCCGCCCGCTAGGGTACAATTTAGCGATGCGCAAGACCGCTCATCGGGCCGCGGCACGCCGCAGCGCGGCGCCCGGCCCGGCACCGCTCTCGGTGGTGATCCTGGCCGCGGGCGAGGGCAAGCGCATGAAATCCTCGCTCCCCAAGGTGCTGCAGCCGCTCGCCGGCCGGCCGCTCCTGAAGCACGTCATCGACACCGCGCGCTCGCTCGAGCCGGCCGCCATCTACGTGGTGTACGGACATGGCGGCGAGCGGGTGCGCGCCGCGCTCGCCGGCGAGCCGGTCACCTGGACGCTGCAGGCGGAGCGCCGCGGCACGGGGCATGCGCTGCTGCAGGCGATGCCGCACATTCCCGACGGACACACGGTGCTGGTGCTGTTCGGCGACGTGCCGCTGATCCGCCGTGCGACGCTGCTGGAGCTGCTGGCGGGCGGGGCCGGCGCCGCGGTGGGACTCCTGACCATGCGCGCCGACGATCCGTCGGGCTACGGCCGCATCGTGCGTGCGCGCGGCGGGCGGGTGCGCCGCATAGTCGAGGAGAAGGACGCGGGCCGCGCCGAGCTCGCCATCCGCGAATGCAACACCGGGGTGCTCACGGCTCCCGCGCGGCTGCTGCGCCGCTGGCTCGCGCTCCTCAAGCCCGACAATTCCCAGGGCGAGTACTACCTGACCGACGTCATCGAGCTCGCGGTGCGCGAGCGGATTCCCGTGAAGCCGGTGGTGGCGGCGCGCACCATCGAGGTCCTCGGCGTCAACGACAAGGCGCAGCTCGCCGAGCTCGAGGCCGCCTGGCGGGCCGGCTGCGCGCACGAGCTGATGCTCGCCGGAGTGACGCTGGCCGATCCCGCGCGGGTCGACGTGCGCGGCACGCTCACGCACGGCGCGGACGTGTTCCTCGACGTCAACGTGGTGCTCGAGGGCCGGGTGGTGCTCGGCGACGGCGTGCGCGTCGGCCCCGGCTGCCTCATCCGCAACAGCGAGATCGGCGCCGGGACCGAGGTGTTCGCGCACTGCGTCATCGACACGGCAGTGATCGGACCGGAGTGCAACATCGGGCCGTTCGCGCGCTTCCGGCCGAGCTCGACGCTCAGCAAGGGCGTGCACATCGGCAACTTCGTCGAGGTGAAGAACTCGCGCCTCGGTGAAGGCTCGAAGGCCAACCATCTCGCCTACGTCGGCGACGCGCAGCTCGGCGCCCGCGTCAACATCGGCGCCGGCACCATCGTCGCCAACTACGACGGCGCCAGCAAACACCGCACCACGATCGAGGACGACGTGCATACGGGCAGCAACAGCGTGCTGGTGGCTCCCATCGTGGTGGGAGCCGGCGCCACCATCGGCGCCGGCTCCACCGTGACCCGCTCGGTCCCGGCCGGCAAGCTCACGGTCGCCCGTGCGCGGCAGCAGACCATCGAGAAATGGCAGCGGCCGCTGAAGCAGAAGGGGTGACGCCATGTGCGGAATAGTCGGAGCCGTTGCCGAGCGCGATATCGTCCCCGTGCTGATGGAGGGCCTGCGCAGGCTCGAGTACCGCGGCTACGATTCGGCCGGCATCGCGGTGCTGAACGGCAGCCGGCATCTGACGCGGCTGCGCACCGTGGGCAAGGTGCGCATGCTCGACGAGGCCCTCGCGCAGCACCCGACTTCCGGCAACATCGGCATCGCCCACACCCGCTGGGCGACCCACGGCGCGCCGAGCGAGCGCAACGCCCACCCGCACATCTCCCGCGACGGGCTCGCGATCGTCCACAACGGCATCATCGAGAATCACGAGGAGCTGCGCGCCGATCTCGAGCGGCGCGGCTACCAGTTCGCATCGGAGACCGACACCGAGGTCATCGCGCACCGCGTGCACTATCACCTGCAGACGCTGCCGGACCTGTTCGCAGCGGTGCGCGCCACGGTCGCCGAGCTCGCGGGCGCGTACGCGCTGGTGGTGGTGAGCGAGCACGATCCCGACCGGCTGATCCTCGCCCGCGAGGGCTGCCCGGTGGTGGTGGGGCTCGGGGTGGACGAGAACTTCGTGGCCTCGGACGTCGCGGCGCTGCTGCCGGTGACGCGGCGCTTCATATTCCTCGAGGAGGGGGACGTCGCCGAGGTGCGGCGTACGGCGGTGCGCGTCGTCGACCGCAACGGCGCCCCGGCCGAGCGCGCGGTGCGCGAGAGCGAGCTGTCGGCGGATGCCGCCGAGAAGGGCCAGTTCGCGCACTACATGCTCAAGGAGATCCACGAGCAGCCGCGCGCGCTCGCCAACACGCTGCAGGAGCGCGTCGCCAACGGACGCCTGCTCGAGGCCGCGTTCGGCCCGGCGGCCACCGCGGTCCTGAAGCGCACCCGCAACGTCCACATCGTCGCCTGCGGCACGAGCTATCACGCCGGCTGCGTGGCGCGCTACTTCATCGAGCAGATCGCCAAGGTCCCGTGCGCGGTCGACATCGCGAGCGAGTACCGCTACCGCAGTCCCCTGGTCCCGCCGGACACGCTGTTCGTCACCATCTCGCAGTCGGGCGAGACCGCGGATACGCTGGCGGCGCTGCGGCTCGCCAGGCAATCGGGCTACCTCTCGCAGCTCGCGATCTGCAACGTGCCGGAGAGCTCGCTGGTGCGCGAGTCCGAGCTCGTCATGCTGACGCGCGCGGGGCCCGAGATCGGAGTCGCGTCCACCAAGGCCTTCACGACGCAGCTGGCCGCGCTCGGCATGCTGGTGGTGGCGCTGGCGCGCCATGCCGGCGCCGATCCCGAGCGCGAGCGCGGCCTCGTGACCCGCCTCATCGAGCTGCCCTCCCTCGTCGAGAAGACGCTGCGCCTCGATCCCGTCATCCAGCGGCTCGCCGCGGAGCGCTTCGCCGACAAGCACCATGCCCTGTTCCTCGGGCGCGGCGCGCTCTTCCCCGTCGCCATGGAAGGGGCGCTCAAGCTCAAGGAGATCTCCTACATTCACGCCGAGGCCTATGCGGCCGGCGAGCTCAAGCACGGGCCGCTCGCGCTGGTGGACGCCGACATGCCGGTGGTCGCGGTCGCGCCCAACAACGACCTGCTCGAGAAGCTCAAGTCCAATCTCATGGAAGTGCGCGCGCGCGGCGGCGAGCTGATCGTGTTCGCCGACCCCGGGGCTGGCATCACTGCGAGCGACGGCGTCACGGTGATCGAGATGCCGAAGCACATCAGCTATGTGCAGGCGCCGGTCGTTTACACGATTCCGCTGCAGCTGCTCGCGTATCACGCGGCGATCCTGCGCGGCACCGACGTCGACCAGCCGCGCAATCTCGCCAAGAGCGTGACGGTGGAGTAGTCCGCGCGGTCCACGGGTTGCCAGCGCCAAGAAGCGGCCCGGCCTCGCGGTAAGCCGGCCGGACTACGAATCGCGGCGGCCCTCCGCTGCCAGCCAGAACGTGCCTCGGGTGAAATGTCACCCGTCGAAGAAAGGCACCGAAATTCGCTGAGCGCAGGAGGATGCCACCATGTGTCTCGCCGATGGATTACCGGAATTCGCAGACGCGCTTCCCGAGCGGGTGCCGGCACCCCGGGCGCGCCGCAGGATCCAGCCGCTTACGTGGATCGTCACCGTTGCACTCACGCCGGTGCTGCTCTACGACGTATGGCAGACCGTGCAGGACGTGAGGCACCGCCACGCCGCCGACGCTTACGACATCGCGGCGGTCAGCCTGGATTCGCCCGCCGCCGCGCGGACCGGCAGACTCTCCGATTGAGTGTAATTGTCTGATTAGATATCGCCATATAAGGCGAGTAAATAGATATTAGTCATTTAAGTCGCTTAATAAGACGATTAAAATAATATGATATAATTCGTCCCTTGAGACGATTTCAAAGGGACGACCATGAAACTCACCCGTGAGCTGACCGACTCCGCAGTTCTCGAGGAGCTCGGTGCGCGCCTGGCGCGTGCCCGGATCGACGCCAATCTCACGCAGGCACGGCTCGCCGAGGAGGCCGGGGTCGGGAAGCGCACGATCGAGCGGCTCGAAGCCGGACGCGGCACGGACGTGCGCGTGCTGGTGCGCGTGCTGCGCGCGCTCGGCCTCATGGAGAGCCTGGAGAGCCTCATCCCCGCGGCGCCGCAGAGTCCCATGGCGCTGCTGCGGCACAAGGGCCGCGAGCGCAAGCGCGCCGGTCATCCCCGCCGCAGGCCGGGCGGCGCGGGCGAAGCGCCACCCGCGGCCCCATGGAAGTGGGGCGAGTAGCCGATGGCGACGGTGGCGGAAGTGCGGCTCTGGGGCAGAACCATCGGCGCGGTCTCGCTCGAGGAAGGCGCGCAGGCGGCGGCCTTCCAGTACGACCCGGCCTTCGTCGCGAGCGGCATCGAGCTCGCGCCCCTCGCGATGCCGCTGTCGCAGCGCGTGTACCAGTTCGCCTCGCTTCCGGCCGCGTCGTTCCACGGGTTGCCGGGCCTGCTGGCGGATTCCCTGCCCGACCGTTTCGGCCACGCCCTGATCGATGCCTGGCTCGCCACCCAGGGCCGCAGCCCCGAGAGTTTCAGCGCCGTCGAGCGGCTGTGCTACATCGGCGTGCGCGGCATGGGCGCCCTCGAGTACGCCCCGGCCACCGGTCCGCCGCTGCGCCGCTCGGCCCCGGTGAGGGTGGATGCACTGGTGGCGCTCGCCTCCGAGGTGCTCACGCACCGCAATGCGCTGCGGGCGTCGTTCGCGCCGGGCGAGCGCCACGAGGGACTCGAGGAGATTCTGCGCGTCGGCACCTCGGCCGGCGGCGCGCGCGCCAAGGCGGTGATCGCCTGGAATCCGGACACCAACGAGGTGCGCTCGGGTCAGGTGCGGGCGCCGCCCGGCTTCGGCTACTGGCTGCTGAAGTTCGACGGCGTCAGCGCCAACCGTGACAAGGAGCTCGAAGACCCGAAGGGCTACACCACCATCGAGTACGCCTACTCGCTCATGGCGCGCGACGCCGGCATCGACATGACCGAGTGCCGGCTGCTCGAGGAGGGCGGCCGGCGGCACTTCATGACCCGGCGCTTCGACCGCGGCCGCGACGGCGGCAAGCTCCACATGCAGTCACTGGGCGCCCTGGCACACTTCGATTTCAACTCGGCCGGCGCACACTCCTATGAGCAGGCTTTCGACGCGATGCGCCGCCTCACGCTGCCGACGCGCTCGGTCGAGCAGCAGTTTCGCCGCATGCTCTTCAACGTGGTGGCCCGCAACCAGGACGATCACGTGAAGAACATCGCGTTTCTCATGGACAAGAGCGGCAGCTGGTCGCTGTCGCCTGCTTTCGACGTGACCTACGCCTACAACCCGCAGGGCGCGTGGACCGCGCGGCACCAGATGAGCGTCAACGGCAAGACCGAGGATTTCACCCGCGACGACTTCCGCGCCTGCGCGCAGGTGGCGGGCCTGAAGCGCGGCGCGGACGCCGAGATGCTCGCCGAGGTCGTCGCCGTGGCCGCCGACTGGCCGCGCTACGCGCAGGCCGCGGGCGTCAGCGCGGCGCAGCGCGAGCAGATCGCGCGTACGCTGCGGCTGCAATTCCCCGCCCGCTGAGGGGTTCCCGATAATCGACGCGCCACGGTACGATGCCGCGGATGGCCGCCACCCGCGCCCTGTCCGCCGCGGACCTGCTCGCCGGACTCTCCATCGCGGGCCTGCTGCTGCCCGAGGCGGTCGCTTACTCGCATCTCGCGAACCTGCCGCCGCAGGCCGGGGTGATCGCGCTGTTCGCCGGGCTCGCCTGCTACGGCCTGATCGGCCGCAGCCGCTTCGCCATAGTCTCGGCGACCTCTTCCTCCGCGGCGGTGCTGGCCTCGGCGATGCTGGCCCTCGCCGCCGGCGCCGGCGCCGGCGGCGCGGCGCAGCGTGCCGCGCTCGCCTCGCTCCTGGTGATGGGGGCGGGCGTGGCGTTCGTGCTGTCCGCGGCGCTGCGGCTCGGGGCCATGTCGAACCTCATCGCGCGCCCGGTGCTGCGCGGCTACGCCTTCGGGCTCGCGCTGGTGATCGCCGTGAAGCAGTGGCCGACGATCGCCGGGATGCACGTGACGAGCGGCGGCTTCTTCGCGCTCATCGCCGAGCTCGCGCGCGGCCTGCCGTCGTGGCAGCTGCCCTCGCTCTGCTGCGGGACCGCCGCGCTCGCCGGGCTCTTCGTGCTCGAGCGCCTGCGGCGCGTGCCGGGCGCGCTGGTGGTGATCGTCGCCGGCATCCTGGCCGCGCCCTGGCTGCTCGCCCACGGGGTAGCGCTCACCGGAGCGATCGACCTGACTCCGGCGCTGCCGCAGTTTCTGCTTCCGGAGGGAACCCGCTGGCCGGCGCTCGCCGGATTCTCGCTCGCCCTCATGTTCATCCTGTATGCGGAGTCCTACGGCTCGATCCGCACCTACGCGCTCAGGCACGACGACCCGGTGCAGCCGAACCGCGACCTGCTGGCGCTCGGCGCGGCCAACGTGGTCGCGGGGCTTCTGCAGGGGACTCCGGTAGCGGCCGGCTACTCGGCGACCTCGGCCAACGAGGCCGCCGGCGCCGAGTCGCGCGCCGCGGGCCTGATCGCGGCCGCGGCGCTGCTGCTGGTGGTGGCGCTGGCGCTGCGCTGGATCGAGCGGATCCCTCAGCCGGTGCTGGCGGCGATCGTGATCCACGCCGTCAGCAGGTCGCTGCGTCCCGCGGTGTTCGCCAACTACTTCCGCTGGCAGCGCGACCGGCAGGTGGCGCTCGCCGCGGTGCTGGCGGTGCTCGTGTTCGGCGTGCTGAACGGGCTCCTGGCCGCGATCGGCTTCTCGCTCGCCTGGCTGCTGAAATCGCTGGCGAGCCCGCGCATCAGCGTGCTCGGGCGGGCCGGCGACCACGACTACGTGAACGTCGCGCGCTTTCCGCAGGCGGTGAGAGCGCCGGGCCTGCTGGTGCTGCGGCCCGAGGAGCCGGTGTTCTTCGGCAACGCCGAGCCGTTGCTGCTGCGCGCCCGCGAGCTGGTGCGCGCCGCGCCCGACACGCGGCAGGTGGTGCTCAGCTTCGAGGAGTCGCCCGATCTCGACAGCACGGCGCTCGAGACGCTGGCAGAGTTCTGCGACTGGCTCGGCGCGCGCGGCATCGAGCTGCGCGTCGCGCGGCTGCGCCACACGGTGCGCGATGCGCTGCTGCGCGCCCGCTTGCCGCTCGCGACACTCGACTACTCGAGCGTCGATGACGCCGTACGCGGGCGCAGCGTGACCCCCGCAGCGCCGCAAAGCCCGCCGTCCTGACAACCGCGCGCGCCGCGCGGTAGCGGTGCAACCTCAACCGTGTCTGACGCCGTGTTGGGGCGTTTCGTGCTACTCTCCCGCGCTGCGCCGCAGGCGGCTGCGGCTCGCGACACCCGAGAGGTTTCAACAATGAAGAAATATTCCTTCTTCCTGCCGGCCGCGCTCGCGGCCGTGCTCCTGACCGGTTGCAATACTCAAAAGGGGCCGGCCGAGCAGGCCATCGCCGGCGCACAGGCGACGCTCGATGCCGTGCGCGACGATGCGCAGAAGTACGCGCCCGAGCAGCTCGGGGGCGTCGAGGCGAAGCTGAGCGACATGAAAGGCGCCTTCCAGCAGGGCAACTATGCCGGCGTGCTGAAGGCGGCTCCGGGAGTCACCGCAGCGATCGCCGGCCTGAAGGATGCAGCCAGCGCCAAGAAGGCCGAGGCCGAGCAGGCGCTCGCCAAGGCGAAGGACGATTGGGGCCCGGCGAGCGCCGCGGTGCCGAAGATGGTCGACGACATCGCCAAGCGCGTCGAGGCGCTCTCGAAGAGCAAGAAGCTGCCGCGGGGCGTGAGCAAGGACGCCGTGGCGGCCGCCAGGACCGGCCTCGACTCGCTGAAGTCGACCTGGGCGGATGCCACCAACGCCTCGTCCTCGGGCGACTACACCACCGCCATGGCCAAGGCGCAGGCGGTGAAGGACAAGGCGGCGGCGCTCATGAAGTCGCTCGACATGAAACCGCCGGGCTGACGCCGGTGACTCGCCGGCCGCCTCAGACGAGACGGCCGGCGAGATCGTAGGCGGAAGAGCCGACGATCTTCACGTCGGCGAAGTCTCCGACCCGGACGCGGCCGGCGGCCGCGATCCGCACCACACCGTCGATCTCGGGCGCGTCGGCCTCGCTGCGCGCGGTGGCTGCGCCGTCCGCCACCGCGTCGACGAGCACCCGCATGGTGCGCCCGACGCGCGCCGCCAGACGGGCGGCGCTGATCGCGGCGGCCCGCTCCATGAAGCGGCCGTAGCGCTCCTCCTGCACCGCCGGCGGGACGTGATGCTCGAGCGCGTTGGCGGCCGCGCCCGCCACCGGCGAGTACTTGAAGCAGCCGACGCGATCGAGCCCGGCCTCCCCGAGCCACGCGAGCAGCTCCTCGAACTCCGCTTCGGTCTCGCCCGGGAAGCCGACGATGAAGGTGCTGCGCAGCGTCAGGTCCGGGCACTGCGCGCGCCACTGCGCGATGCGCTGCAGGGTGTTCTCGGCGTGCGCGGGCCGGCGCATGCGCTTCAGGACCGTGGGGCTGCCGTGCTGGAAGGGAACGTCGAGATAGGGCAGCACGCGCCGCTCCGCCATGAGCGGGATGACCTCATCGACATGCGGGTACGGATAGACGTAGTGCAGCCGCACCCAGGCACCGAGCGAGCCGAGCGCGCGCGCGAGATCGATGAAACGCGTGCGCCACTCGGTTCCGCGCCACTCGCCGGCCGCATAGCGGAGGTCGGCGCCGTAGGCGCTCGTGTCCTGGGAGATGACCAGCAGCTCCTTCACGCCGGCCGCCACCAGCCGCTCGGCCTCGCGCAGCACCTCGTCGATCGGGCGGCTCGCGAGCCGGCCGCGCATCGCGGGAATGACGCAGAAGCTGCAGCGATTGTTGCAGCCTTCGGAGATCTTGAGATACGCGTAGTGGCGCGGCGTCAGGCGCACCCCCTGCGGCGGCACCAGGTCCTCGAACGGATCGTGCCGCGGCGGCAGGTGCGTGTGCACCGCGCCCACCACCTTCTCGTAGGCGGCCGGGCCCGTCACCTCGAGCACCCGCGGGTGACGCGCGAGAATGCGCTCGGGGTTGGCGCCGAGGCAGCCGGTGACGATCACGCGGCCGTTGTGCTCGAGCGCCTCGCCGATCGCGGCGAGCGACTCGTCGACCGCGGCATCGATGAAGCCGCAGGTGTTGACGACGACCAGATCGGCCGACTCGTAGCTCGGCGAGACCTCGTAGCCCTCGGAGCGCAGCTTCGTCAGGATGCGCTCGGAATCGACGAGCGCCTTGGGGCAGCCGAGGCTCACGAATCCGACCCTCGGTGCGCGCGTGCGCGGCGCGCGGGTGCCGCGCGCCCTGCTGACTCCCGCTGTCATGGTCGGCCTAGTGTGCGGGCTGCGGGCTCTCGTCGCTCGCCGGCTGGCTCCAGGCGCCCGCCCAGGGAGCGCCGGGACGGTGGTGCATCCGCAGCAGCGCGCAGAACACCAGCAGCACGATCAGCGGCATGAGCAGCCACGGCCAGATCGCCGGCCGCCGCTCGCGCGCGCCGCCCATCCCCAGCCGGTCAGCGGCCATAGAGCCCCATCAGCTCGGCCTTGCCGAGAGAGGCGAAGTTCACGTTGAACCCGATGAGCGCCGGGGTCGCGTCCGCCGGCACGTCGAGCTTGTCGACCTTGAGCGCGTAGAGCCGGAAGTAATAGCGGTGGGGCTTGCCGGGCGGCGGGCAGGGGCCGCCGTATCCCGTAGTGCCGAAGTCGGTGCGGCCCTGGATGGCGCCGGCCGGCATCAGACTCTTCTTCGGATCGCCGGCGCCGGCCGGGAGCGATGTGGTGGTGGCGGGGATGTTGTAGACCACCCAGTGCCACCAGCCGCTGCCGGTGGGCGCATCCGGATCGTGTACGAGGAGCGCAAAGCTGCGGGTACCGGCCGGCGGGTTGCTCCAGGAGAGCGCGGGGGAGATGTTGCCGCCGCTGCAGCCGAAGCCGTTGAAGACCTGCGCGGCGGCGATGGTCTTGCCCTCGGCGAGGTCGGGGCTCGAGAGCGTGAACCGACCGCCGCCGCCTGCCTTGGGAGTCTCGGCCGCGGCCATGGTCAGCGCCGCGAGCAGCCAGCCGCCTGCCATCCACGCCATGCTCATGGGTGCGCTCCTCCCGGGACTGACGCGTGCCCCGAGCGGCGCAGTGTGCAGCGGCGTGGCCCGCGAGGCAAATGGGCCCGGGGCGCAGGTGCCGTCAGCGGCGGTCCCAGTGGCCCTCGTGCGCGCGCCAGCCGCCACCCGTGCGCTCCCAGCGGCGCGGCACCCAGTGGTAGCCGGCCCGCGGTGCGGCCCAGTGGCCCCCGTGCCAGGCATAGCGCCCGCCTTCCCAGAACCATCCGCCGCCGATCCAGAAGTAGCCGGGTGCCGGTGCGATCCCCACCGCCTCGTACTGCACCGCCGGGGGCGCCGCGTACACCACCTCGCCGTCGCCGTAATAACCCGGTGCCGGGGCGACGACGCACGCGCTCACTGCCGCCGTCAGCAGCGCGGCCGTAATCACGATTCGCAGTGAATTGACTCTCATCGGCCGTCTCCTCTTGTTCGCGGCCTCGATGCCGGAACATATTAGGAACAACGCGCGCGAGCACCCTGAGTGTACAGAGCACGAGATCAGACATGAGTTCCGCAGGCGCCGAGTCGCGCAACGAGTCCGGCGAGCTCGCCGGCTACAATCTGTTCAGCAGCCATTCAGCGCTCGCCGACGCGCTGGCGCGCGAGGGCGACGGCGCCGACAGCGAGCCGCTCGCAGCTCTCGGCGCGCGCCTCGGCAGCGCCGGGATGTTCGCCCTCGGCGAGGCCGCCAACCGCAACCCGCCCGTCCTGCACGCGCTCGACCGCTGCGGCGCGCGGCGCGACGAGGTGGAGTTTCATCCCGCCTGGCACGAGCTCCTGCGCCGCCTGGTCAGCGAGGGGCTGCACACCGGTCCCTGGTCGCAGCCGCGCCGCGGCGCGCACGTGGCGCGTGCCGCCGGCTACCTCATGTGGGCCGAGATCGAGAACGGCACCCAGTGCCCCGCCACCATGAGCTATGGCGCAGTGCCGGCGCTCGCCGGCCAGGGAGCTCGCTTCGAGCCGTGGGTACAGGCGCTCAAGTCGCGCGAATACGACCCGCGTTTCGTGCCCGCCGCCGCCAAGCGCGGCGTGCTGGTCGGCATGGGCATGACGGAGCGGCAGGGCGGCTCGGACGTGCGCAGCAACACGACTCAGGCCGTGGCGGCCGGCGTGCGCGGGCCCGGCTGCGAGTACCGGCTCACCGGGCACAAGTGGTTCTTCTCGGCGCCGATGTGCGATGCGTTCCTGGTGCTGGCGCAGGCCCCGGGCGGGCTGTCGTGCTTCCTGGTGCCGCGCTTCCTGCCCGACGGGGGCGTGAATGCCCTTTACCTGCAGCGCCTCAAGGACAAGCTCGGCAACCGCTCGAACGCCTCGAGCGAAGTTGAGTTTGCCGCGGCTCTCGGCTGGCTGGTGGGCGAGGAGGGACGCGGCGTTCCCGCCATACTCGAGATGGGCGTGTACACGCGCCTCGACAACGCCATCGCCTCCGCCGGCCTCATGCATCAGTGCGCCGTGCAGGCGATCCATCACGCGCTCGGTCGGCGCGCCTTCGGCGCGCCGCTCATCGAGGCGCCGCTGATGCGCAACGTGCTGGCGGATCTGGCGCTCGAATGCGAGGCGGCGGTGATGCTGGTGATGCGCCTGGCGCGCGCCTACGACGCGCAGGCCGACGCCGGCGCGGCGCGGCTGCGGCGCCTGCTGACGCCGGTGGCGAAATACTGGATCTGCAAGCGCGCGCCGCCGCTGTGCGCCGAGGCGATGGAGGTGCTGGGCGGCAACGGCTACGTCGAGGACTTCCCGGTCGCGCGCCGCCTGCGCGAGTCGCCGCTCAATTCCATATGGGAAGGCTCCGGCAACATCATGTGCCTCGACGTGCTGCGCGCCCTCAGCCGCGAGGCGCGCATGTCCGAGGCGCTCGAGGAGCTGCTCGCGCCGGCGCGCGGCCTCGACGCACGCTACGACCGCTTCGTCGCGGCCCTCGGGCGCGACCTCGCCGATACGGCCGACGGCGAGCTGCGCGCCCGGGACCTGACCCAGCGCCTGGCGCTCGCCGTGCAGGCGGCGCTGTTCCTCGCGCACGGCCCGGCCGCATCCGCCGAGGCCTTCCTCGCCTCGCGGCTGGCCGCGGGCCCGCCGGCGGCCTTCGGCACGTTGCCGCGCGGCGTCGACACCGGGGCGCTCATGGCACGCGCCTTCATCCCTTAGGCCCTGCAAGCGCATGCCCTTCGACCGCGGGTATTACCGGCGCTACTACTACGATCCGCGCACCGCGGTGGCGACGCGCGCCGAGATGCGCGCCCGCGCCCGGCTGATAGCCGCGTGCGTGCAGCACCTCGGGCTGCCGGTGCGGCGCATTCTCGAGGCGGGTTGCGGGACGGGACTGCTGCGCGCGGAGCTCATGCGGCTGCTGCCGCGCGCCCGCTATACCGCGCTCGAGGCGAGCGAGTACCTGTGCCGGCGTTACGGCTGGCGCTACGGGCACATCGAGGAATTCCGTGCCCGCAGCCCTTTCGATCTGGTCGTCTGCTACGACGTGCTGCAGTACCTCGACGGCGCGCGCGCCGCGCGCGCGCTCAGGAACTTCGCGCGGCTGACGCGCGGCGCGCTGTACTTCTCGGCGCTCACGCGCGCCGACCTGGCACGCAACTGCGACCGCGAGCGCACCGACGCCGGCGTACACCTGCGCAGCGCACGCTGGTACCGCACGCGCCTCGCGCCGCATTTCCGCGAGGCCGGCCTCGGCTTGTGGCTGCGGCGCGGCGCGCCGCTCACGCTGTGGGAGCTCGAGTCGCAGTGAGACGGCGACGGCGGCGGAACAGCGGGTAGAGGGGCAGGCCGAGCAATATGAGGATCAGCGCCGCGACCGACTCCCGGGTGGCGGTGAGGAGCGCGCTCGCGACGATCCACACCATGACGAGCGCAAACAGCAGCGGCACCACGGGATAGCCGGGTACGCGGAAAGGGCGCGGCGCGTCGGGGAGCTTGCGGCGCAGCACGATGACCGCGAGCGACACCGGGATCCAGAAGAGCGCATAGGACATGACGGCCATGTTGGTGAGCTGGTCGAAAGTGCCGGAGGCGGCCAGCAGCGCTCCCCACACCGCCAGCAGCACCAGCGAGAAGACCGGCACGCGGCTCCTCGGGTCGAGACGGCCGAAGCTCGCGAAGAACAGCCCGTCGCGCGCCGCGGCGTAGGGCACGCGCGCGGTGCTCAGGATCACCCCGTTGAGCGAGCCGATGGTCGAGATGAGGAAGATCAGCGCCGCGACCGGCGCGGCGCGCCCGCCGAGGAAGGTCTGCACGGCGCGCGCCGCCACCGAGGACGCGTCCGGGTAGGCGGTCGAGTTGGCGCTGGCGACCTGCCAGAACGGCAGCGCGTACAGATAGGCGGTGTTGACCGCGAGATAGAGCGCCAGCACCAGCAGCGCGCCGCCCACGATCGCGCGCGGCAGGGTGCGCTGCGGCTCGCGTACCTCTCCGGCCGCCATCGGCAGGAACTGCCAGCCGCTGTAGGCCCAGAGCGCGGCGAACATCGCGCCGCCGAAGCCGGCGAGACCCCCGGTGCCGCTGCTTCCGGGGGCGGCGCGCAGGTTGGACCACTCGCCCGCGTCACTGAAGGCGAACACTCCGCCCGCCACGAGCAGGATCGCCGCCGCCTTGATCGCCGTCAGCACGGCCTGTACACGGCCGCCCAGCATGACACCCAGGCAGTTGATGGCCGCAAAGACCGCAATCACGCCGACCGCGATCAGCTGGCGCGCGCCGAGCTCGAAGGTCCAGGTGAGGCCGGGGAGGTGCAGCGTGTGCTGGTACCAGCGCGCGTCGAAGCGGTGAATGTCGGACACGAAGATCGCGACCGCCGCGCCGTAGGCGGCCACGGCCGCGCCGTTCAGCACGAAGGCGTTGCAGGCGAACAGGAACCCCGCGAGCTCGCCGTACGCGGCGCGCAGATATACGTATTCGCCGCCCGCATGCGGCAGCAGCGCCCCGAGCTCGGCGAAGCACAGGGCGCCGAGCATCGCCACCAGCCCCGCGGCGACCCAGGCGGCGAGCACCAGGCCCGGCGTGCCCACCGCCTGCGCCATGCTCGCCGCCTTGAGAAAGATGCCGGTGCCGATGATGACGCCGACGACCAGCGAGGTCGCGTGAACGAGAGTCAGGTCGCGGCGTGGCTCGAGCGCGGGGGTAGTCACCGCCTTATCGTACAATCGCGCACCCGGACGCGTGGAGGAAAAGCAATGGCCGGACACGAGTACCAGGCGCGCATCCACTGGAGCCGTGGAGCCGCGGTCTTCACCGACAACCGCTACAGCCGCGCCCATCGCTGGCACTTCGATGGCGGCGTCGAGGTCCCGGCTTCCTCCTCGCCGCACGTAGTGCGGGTGCCGCTGTCCGACGAGCACGCCGTCGATCCGGAGGAAGCGCTGGTGGCCGCGCTGTCGAGCTGCCACATGCTGTTCTTCCTGTCGTTTGCGGCCGCGCGCGGTTTCAGGGTGGACGATTACAGCGACGCGGCCACCGGCGTCATGGGCAGGAACGCCGCCGGCCGCCTCGCCATGCTGCGCGTCACGCTCCACCCGCGCGTGGTGTTCTCCGGGGAGCGGCTGCCGCAACGCGCCGACCTCGACTCGCTCCATCACCGCTCCCACGAGGAATGCTTCATCGCCAACTCGGTGACTACCGAGGTGCGCTGCGAGCCCGTCTGGGATGCCTGAGCAGGACGTCGCGACGCTGGCGCGTTTCCAGGGCGCGGTCACCTGCGCCCGCGAGCCGCGCGGGCCGCTCGGCCTGACCGTCAGCGGACGCACGGCCGGCCCACCGGCCGAGCAGCTCGAGCTCGCCTTCGCGGGAGCCGCGCCCGCCGGTCTTCCCGGGCAGCTCGAGGACGCGGTCGTCGAGCGCCTGGGCCCGGGCCGCTACCGTATCGCGAGCGGCGCGCGTACCTGGACCCTCGCGGCGCGCTCGGTGCACCTGCACACGGACGTCGCGGCGGGCTTCTACCGGGCGATCCCGCCGCGTCCCGCACCGCTCCTGCGCCGCGCGCTGTTCGGCGCGATGCTCACCCTGGCGCGCAGCCGCGGCGGGATCGCGGTGCTTCGGGCGTTACGCGGTTGAGCGGCTGCCGAGTCCGAGCTCCCCGGTGTCCTCGTCGCCCAGGCGGCGCACGCCGATGAGAGCCGCGTAGGTGTCGATCTGCTGGCGGAAGATGCGGTCCCAGGTGTATTGGCGCAGCACCCGCGCGCGCCGCGGCCCCGAGAGCCGCGAGGTCGCGCTCGTAGAGCGCGGCGATACCGGCCGCCATCCCGGCCGGGCTGTCGGGCTTGGCGAGCACGCCGACGCTCTCGTCGACGAGCTCGGGAAAGGCGCCGGCGCGTGCGACGATCACCGGCCGGCCGCACGCCATGGCCTCGAGCACCACGAGTCCGAAGGTCTCGCGCGTGCCGGCGTGCACCAGCGCATCGGCGGAGGCGAGCCACGCGGCGAGCTCCAGGCTGTCGCGCCGGTAGGGCATCACGGTTACGTTGGGCGCCGGGCGTGCGCGCCGATGGCCGCCAATCAGCAGCAGGTGGTACGGGGCGCCGAGCTGCGCGAACGCCTGCAGCAGCACCGGCAGGTTCTTCTCCCCGGCGAAGCGCCCCGCGTAAGCCAGCAGCCGCGTACCGCGGGGCAGGCCGAGGCGCGCGCGCAGATCGAGCGTGCCGCGCCGCGGGTGGAACACCTCGGCGTCGACTCCGAGCGGCTGGTGCAGCGTGTGGTGCACGCCGAGCTCGCCCAGGTACTCGCACATGACACGGCTCGGAGCCAGCACCACGTCGAAGCGCGCGTAGAGGCTGCGCAGATAGCGGCGCACCGGACGCTCGATGGCGCGCACGCGGCGTCCGATGATCTGCGGCACGTTGGAATGGTAGAAGCCCACCGCCGGGATCGCGCGGCGGCGCGCCACGGCGGCGGCGCACCAGCCCGGGTGAAAGGCGTCGCCGGCTTCGATGAGCGTCGGCTCGAGCCGCTCGAGCACGCGCTGCCAGCGCCGCGCGTTGAGCGGCAGGCGGTAGTTGAAAGTGCCGGGCACGGTGAGCCCCGCGAGCGTACAGAGCCCGCCGCGCTCGAAGCGCTCGCGGCGGCCCGGCACCACGATGGTGTGCTCCCAGTGGGTGTGCTTCGCGAGCCAGGAGTGCTTGGCGTTCAGATAGCGCCGCACGCCGCCGCTGGTCGGCGAATAGAACAGGGTCGTATCGACGAGATGCAGGCGATCCATGCGCGCAGCATTGCACCCGCGTGACGCCGGGGTGTCAAGCGTCAGCGCTGCCTCACAGGGGTTTGATGTTGGCGTTCAGCCGGAACAGGTTGGCCGGGTCGTATTGCCTCTTGAGCGCCGCGAGCCGCGGGTAGTTGTCGCCGAAGGCGGCCGACACCTGGCTGTCGTGATCGTCGCCGCCGGTGATGTTGACGTAGCGGCCGTGGGTGAGTGGCTCGAGCCGCGCCCAGGAGCTGCGCGCCCACTCCTTGTTCTGCTCGACGGTGTCGTGGTCGGCATCGGCTTTCCAGTAGCCGACCACGTGCATCGAGTAGTTTGCGCCGCGATTCCAGAATGCCGTGTCGCCGGGCCTGACGCGCCCGATCGCACCGCCGAGCGGCTGGAACCCGAGCTCGAAGGTGTCGAGTCGCGCGCTCTCGAGGCAGCCGACCACGGTGTCGATGAACGTGGCCGTGACGTCCCGCACCAGTCCGCCCTTCAGGTACATGCCGTGGTGTGCGGCGCCCGGGGCATCCTCGCTCCCCTGCAGCTTCACGTACGAGGCCGGGCCGAGCGAATCCGCGTGCGCCTTGCCCAGCCTGCGCAGCGGCGCGACCACGCGCTCGGCGTCGCGCAGCGGGCCGCAGTAGCTCACGTCGAGCTCGATGAGCCGCCGGCCGTCATCGTCGGCGTCGGCGTCGAGGCCCACGTACAGCTCATCGGGCGCGCCGGCCATGAAGTCGGCGTAGTTCTTCAGTAACTGCCGCGTGCCCGCGTCCAGCGGGAAGCTCAGGGTGCCGCCGTACAGCGGTCCCACCTCGTGCAGGGCGAAGAGAAAGTCGGTGACCACGCCGAAGTTGCCGGCGCCGCCCTTCAGGCCCCACAGGAGCTCGGGATTCTCCTCGACGCTCACCCGCCGCCAGCCGCCGTCCGCCGTGATCACCTCGGCGCCGACGAGATTGTCGCAGCTCAGGCCGTACCTGCGGCCCAGCCGCCCGATGCCGCCGCCGAGCGTGAGCCCGCCCACTCCCGTGTCTGCCACGACGCCCGCCGGGGTCGCGAGCCCGAAGCCCTGCGCCTCGCGGTCGAGGTTGGCGAGCAGCGCGCCGCCACCGACGCGGGCCCGCCGGGCGAGCGGGTCGATCTGCACCGCACGCATCGGCGAGAGATCGATCACGAGGCCGCCGTCGCAGCCGGACAGGCCGCCGAAGCTGTGGCCGCCGCCGCGCACCGCGGTGAGGAGTGAGTGCGCCGCGGCGAAGCTCACCGCGCGCCGCACGTCCGCCGCCCCGAGGCAGCGCGCAATCAGCGCCGGGTGGCGATCGAAGGCCGGATTCCACAGCCGCCGCGCCTGATCGTAGCCGGCCTGCCCCGGCGCGATCAGCTCGCCGCGCAATGCGGCGCGCAGCTCGTCGATGGCCGGGCCCGTCAGGGTGAGCGGCGCGCCCTCGAGTCCCACGGCGCCGATGTCGGCACTGGCAGTGGCGCCGAAGGCGCGGCGCTGGCGCAACGCGGCGCCGGCGAGCGCGGCGAGACCCGCCGCGACGAAGGTTCTTCTCTTCACGTTCGTCCCCCCGGAACGGATGCGCAGCGGCGAGGGTGCGCCCCGCACTCCGCGACCGTCAAGCGCGCGTCCGGCGCGCCGCGCTATCATCGCGAGCAGCCCAACAGGCGGCGGCCGCCGCTGATCGGACTCGACAGTGATGAGCCAACTCCTGCGCCGCCTGGTCGTGCTGCAGCCCGGCGAAGCGCCGGCGCTGCTCGCCTCGTTCGCGACGCTGCTGTGCACCTTCTCGAGCTACACCATGCTGCGCCCGGTGCGCGATGCGCTCGGCATCACCTCGGGGCTCGAGACCATTCCGTACCTCTTCTGGGCCGTGTTCGCCGTCATGCTGCTGCTGCAGCCGCTCTATGGCTGGCTAACCTCGCGCTTCAGGCGCTCACTGTTCCTGCCCTGGGTGTACATATTCTTCGCCGCCAACCTGGTTCTGTTCTGGTTCTGGTTTCGCGTACAGAGCGACCACACCTGGATCGCGCGCAGCTATTACGTGTGGGTGAGCGTGTTCAACCTGTTCGTGCTGGCGGCCTTCTGGGGCCTGATGGCCGACGTGTTCACCCGCGAGCAGGCCGGGCGCCTGTTCGGCTTCATCTGGGCCGGGGCCAGTTCGGGTGGCGTGATCGGCCCGTACCTCGACAAGAAGCTGGCCGTGCCGCTCGGCGCCATCAACCTGCTGCTGATCTCGGCGGGGCTGCTGCTCCTTGCGCTGGTGTTCATGCGGCCGGTCATCCGCTGGCAGCGCGGCGGCGATGCGCGCCTGCCGGCGGCGTCCGCGGCGCCCGCCGACGCCCGGACGTCGGCGCACGGGCAGGGCGGCATAGGCGGCGGCGTGCTGGCGGCCTTCTCGCAGGTGTTCCGCTCGCCCTATCTCATCGGTATCGCGGCGTTCGTGCTGCTCATGACCTGGGTCAACACCTTCTTCTACCTCGAGCAGCAGGCGTTCGTCGCCAAGGCCTTCAGCAGCGCTGATCAGCGCACGCGCTTCTTCGCCAGCATCGATCTGTACGTGCAGCTCGCCTCGCTCGCCATGCAGTTCCTGCTGTTCAGCAGGCTGTACCGCTGGTTCGGCATGCGCGCGCTGCTCGCGAGCGTGCCGCTGCTGATGACCGCCGGCTTCGCGCTCTACGCACTGGCGCCCGCATTCATGGTGCTGGTGATCGTCTACGCCGTGCGCCGCGTGGCCGATTACTCGATCACGCGCCCGTGCCGCGACTCGCTGTTCACGGTCGTGTCGCGCGAGGAGAAGTACCAGGCGAAGAGCCTGATCGACACGTTCGCATATCGCGGCGGGGACGCGACCAGCGGCTCGCTCCACAAGCTGCTGGTCGAGGGGCTGGGCGCCGGCCACGCCGCCGTGGGCTGGATCGGCGCGCTGATCTCGGCGGTGTGGATGCTGCTGGCGCTCGGTCTGGGCCGCGCCTTCGCGCAGCGCGGTGCGCCGCGGACTTAAGCCGCGCTCGACTGCGGCTCGGACGCCGTCGAGGCGCTGAGCTCGCCGGCCGCCGCGATGATCTCCGCGGCGCTCGCGAAACGCTCGGTGCGCGCCTTGGCCACCAGGCGGGCGAGCAGGGGCTGATAGCGCTCGAGCGACTGGGGCAGCGCCGGAGGCGGCGCGTTGACGTGCTGCTGCAGCACGTCGAGAGCGGTGCCGCCGGTATAGGGCTTCTGCCCGGTCAGCATCTCGTAGAGGATGATGCCGAGGCTGTAGAAGTCGGAGCGGCCGTCGAGCTGCTCGCCGAGGGCCTGCTCCGGGCTCATGTAGTAGGGAGAGCCGCGCAGCACCGCGGTCTGGCCGGTCTGCATGCTGGTGGTGCCGCCGTCGATCTGGCGCGCCAGGCCGAAGTCGATGAGGGCCACCGCGTCGTTGTCGCGCAGCATGACGTTGGGCGGCTTCAGGTCGCGGTGTACGAGCCCGGCCTGATGCACGACCTGCAGTGCCTCGGCGATGCGTTGCAGGTAGTGCAGCGACTCGCGCTCCGTGACGCCGCGCAGAATGCGCGCCTTCAGGTCCCCGCGCGGCAGGTACTCCATGGCCAGGTATTCGTAGCCGGCGTGCACCCCGTAGTCGTAGATCTCCACCACCAGCGGGCTCCTGATCGCCTGCACCGCGGTGTACTCGCGCTCGAGGAACTGCCGGCCGGCGGCCTCATCGCGCAGGGTCTTCGATACCTTGAGGGCGACGTTGTGGCCGCGCGCGGCGCTGGTGGCGAGATAGACGGCGGCCTTCTCCGACTCGCCGACCTTCAGGCGCAGCGTGTAGCCGGGAATGAAGTCCTCGCCCGGAGCCGCCGCGGTGAGCAGCGCCACGACGCCCGGCGCCTGCAGCGCCTCGGCGGAAGCGGGTGCGCCGTCGCCGGCGCCCGCTGCGGCGCCGGCGCCGCGGTTCTCGCCGGCCTCCCCCGGGGCGGCCGGGGCCTGCCTGGCCCGGTCGTGCTCGATGTTCGCGAGGCTCGCGAGACGCCGCTGCACGCGCTTTTCCACGCGGCGCAACGCCACCCGTACCGAGGTACTGAGCCGCTCCGGCGTGAGGAGCTTCTTCGGCAGGTAGTCGAGGGCACCGAGCTGCAGCGCGCGTACGGCGGTGAGCTCATTGCCATCCTCGGCGATCGCGATCACCGCGGGCGCCGCCGGCTGGTCGCGCAGACGGCGCAGCAGCGCGAGCCCCGAGGAGCTGGGATCCTCGGGGCTCGTGCCGAAGCGGCTGCCGAGCAGGAGCAGATCGCAGTCACGTCCCGAGAAGTTCGTACACCAGCGCTCGAATTCCGTCCGGTTGAGCACGCTGACGCTGGCGCGCGGGCAGAGCACGTCGAGGTGGTGGCGCAGCCATTCCGCGTAGCGGACGTCGTCTTCGACGACCAGCATGCGAGCGGGCGGCGTGGGTCGGGCGCTCATTCGCAAACGATGACCCAAGTCCTCCGTCCCTGTCGCCCACGTCCGGCGGATTCTGTGAACTGAATTCCGTGAACTGGTTCAAGGTATCGAGCGGTTGCGCCCGGCGGGTGGACGCCCCGGGCCGGCCCTCGGGGTTACGAGTCAGATGACCCGGCCCGTCACTCCCGCGTCAGCAGGAACTGCGTGCCCTGCCAGGAGAGCACCGCCCCGTCGGGCGTAATGCGCTCGAGGCGCACGCCCTCGAGAGAGTCGCCCTCGCGGAGCCTGTGCATGTTGATGAGCACCCAGCGGTCCTCGGGGCGCTCGGCGTAGGCATGCAGGTCGAGGCGCAGCTGCGGCAGCTGCGACCCGGGCGCGGCGGCCAGCTGCTGGTAGAGCGGTACGCCCGCGTCCGTGCCGCGCTTGACCCGCCCGAGGCCGCCGGGGGGAGGCGGCTCGGCGGCCGGGGCCAGGTCATCGGGATTCGGCGGCGGCTCACCCGCGCCTGCCAGCGATCCGGCGGGCGCCGCCGGCGCACCGGATGGGGCCGGCCCGGGCGCGGCGCCGACGACGCCGGGCGCCGCCGGAATTACGGCCGGCTGGGCTGCCGCCGCCGGCGCACTGAGCGCGACCGCCGCGGGGGCGGCGGCCGCCGGTGCCGCCGCCGGCGCGGGGCCTGGAGCCGCCGCGGCCTGAGCGTGCGCCGGCGCCCGCTGCGGCGTCTCTCCTTGGGCGGCCGCGTGCCGCAGCACGAGCCAGCCCACGACGCCGAGGTTGGCCACGAACAGCAGCGCGATCGCCACCGCCCACAGCGGCAGCGCGTGGCGGGGCGCGGCGACCTTTACCTCGAAGAGCGCCGGTCCCCCCTGCCGCTGGCGGTCGCTCTCCGATTTCTTCAGCGCATCGAGAATGAAGGACATCGCTTTTCACCCACCGTGAGAGTCGGCGGCCGACAGCAGCGGCACCCCCGGGCCGGCCACTGCGGCGGCGAGCGCAATCTGCGTCTCCCGGCCCGCGATGCCGTCGACCGACAGCTGATGCTGACGCTGGAACTCGCGTACCAGCCCGGCGAGCTGGGCGTCGAACACGTCGCTCGCCGGCGCGCCCGAATCGACGTGCGCCAGCCGCTCGAGGCTCTGACGCAGCCAGCGCACCTCCGCGCCGCGCATCCCGGCGGACAGCGCCTTGACCGGCGAGCTGGCCGGGCGCCACAGCATGACGAAGTCACCCAGCCAGAAGTGCGACAGCTCGCCCAGGCCCACCGCGTGCGAGCCGCCGAGATCGAGCCGCGCATGCTCGTCGTCGAGTCCCGTGAGCACCACCTGGTGACTGCTGCCCGCCGGGTCGCTCAGCATCAGGATCGCCGGATGGTTGTAGAGGCGCAGCTGACCGAAGGAGCCGCGGGCGGCGAGGCACTCGAGGTGCACGCGCACCGCCTGGGTGCACGGGTCGGTGCCGTCGGCCTGGTACTTCACACCCCAGAGCCCGAAGAGCTTGCCGAAGGCGCCGTCGGTGTCGGTTTCGGCGGCGTGCGCGCCGAGCAGCTGCGCGAGTGTCGGCACCGCAGACGTCGCGCTCGCGCCGGCGGCCGGCGCCGCCGCCGCGGCGACCGTCGCCGCGCCCGGCTCGAGGGCGCCCGCCGTGGCTGCGTGCGTGCCCTGGCCCCAGGGCCCGAGCGCCCACAGCGACGCGGCCACCACCGCCAGCAGCGCGGCGACCGCGGCCGCCGCCGCCCACGGCAGCCAGTACGCGCCGAAGCCGCGCCCGAAGACCTCGGCGGCCGCACGGCGCACCAGCGAGCCCGTGACCCGGTGCCGGTCCAGGGAATACGCGCCGAGCAGCGCCCGGTCGCTCAGCACGTTGATGACGCGCGGCACGCCGCGCGACAGACGGAACGTCTCGCGCAGCGCCCAGGCGCTCAGGATGTCGCTGGTCGCGCCGGCGACCCGCAGGCGGTGGCGCACGTAGGCCGTCGTTTCCTCGCGCGACAGCGGATTCAAGTGATAGCGGCCGGTGATGCGCTGTGCCAGCTGCCGCAGCTCGCTGCGCGCGAGCAGCTCGCGCAGCTCCGGCTGGCCGATGAGGATGATCTGCAGAAGCTTCTGCGTGTTGGTCTCGATGTTGGTGAGGAGCCGCACCTGCTCGAGCACCTCGGGCGAGAGGTTCTGTGCCTCGTCCACCACCAGCACCACGCGCCTGCCGGCGGCGTGGGCCTCGAGCAGATGCCGCGACAGGATGTCGACCAGATCCTTCAGGCTCTGTCTCGATGCGCCCGGCACCTCGATGCCGAGCTCCTCGCAGATCGTCAGCAGGAACTCCGGCGCGGTCATCTTCGGGTTGAGGATCAGGGCGATCTCGGCGTCCTTCGGGGCCTGCGCGAGCAGCGAGCGCACGATGGTGGTCTTGCCGGTGCCGACCTCGCCGGTGAGCTGCACGAAGCCGCCCGACTCGTTGATGCCGTACATGAGGTGCGCCAGCGCCTCGGCGTGGCGCTCGCTCAGGAACAGGTAGCGCGGATCCGGGGTGATCGCGAACGGCTTCTCGTTCAGGCCGAAGAACTTCAGATACATGGCGCGCCGGCTGCTATCCGAGGGTATTACCACGGCGCAGCGCCCGCGCGCCGAAGCGCGCGCGCGCCTCATCGAGCGCCGCGTCGAGCTGCCCGCCGCGGCGCAGGTCCTCGAACAGACCGAGCTGGGAGGCGGGTTTCAGTTCCGTAAGGACCACGCCGAGCAGGCGAAGTTTCGCGCCCCGGTGGGCGGCCAGCCAGCGCTCGAGGAGCTCCGCCGCTACCCCGGCGATGACGCGCCCGGCGGCGGTCGCGGGCGCGATGGCGCGCTGGCGGGTGAAGGTCGTGAAGTCCTGGCGCCGGATCTTGACGCCGATGCAGCCGGTGACGAGGTCCCGGCCGCGCAGCCGGGCGCACGCCAGATCCGCCAGCCGCGCCAGCTCCGCCTGCAGCGCGCGCGGATCGCCGATATCGTCCGCGAAGGTGTCCTCGGCCGACAGCGACTTCTCCTCGGCGTCCGGCAGCACCGGCCGCTCGTCGATGCCCGCGGCGCGTTCGCGGATCCAGGCGGTGTAGCGGCCGAACAGCGGCCACAGCACCGCGTCCGGCGCGCTGCGCAGCTCGGCGAGCGTGCGGATGCCGGCCGCCTCGACGCGCGCGCCGGTCTTGCGCCCGAGGCCCGGGAGCCGCCGCACCGAGAGGGGATCGAGCACCTCGCGCACCCGCTCCTGCGGAACCACCGTGAGGCCGTCGGGCTTGCCGAGATCGGAGGCGATCTTCGCCACGAGCTTGTTGGGCGCCACACCCACCGAGGCGGTGAGCCCGGTGAGCTCGCGGACGCGCGCCTTGATGCGGCGCGCGATCGCGACCGCGCCGCCGAGCAGCTCGAGGCTCGCGGTGACGTCGAGGAACGCCTCATCGAGCGACAGCCCCTCGACCAGCGGGGTGACCTCGCGGAACGCTCCGAACACCGCGCGCGAGACCTCCTGGTAGCGCGCCATGCGCGGGCGCACGCAGATCGCGTGCGGGCAGAGCCTGAGCGCGGTGGCCATCGGCATCGCCGAGCGCACGCCGAAGGGGCGCACCTCGTAGCTGGCCGCGGTCACGACGCCGCGCCCGCCGGCCCAGCCGACGATGACCGGCAGCCCGGCGAGCGCGGGGTTGTCGCGCTGCTCGACCGACGCATAGAAGGCGTCCATGTCGACGTGCAGCACCGCGCGGCTCACCTGACCGGTCCCCCCTCAGCTGCCGATTTGCGCCCTCAGCGGCTCACTTCTCCACCGTGATCGTGATCTTCTTCGAGATCACCGCCGGATCGTGCGGGATGTGGTTCTGGTCACCCAGCAGGAGCTGCAGCGTGTGCTTGCCGGGCGGCAGCGTCAGCGACGTCTCGGTCTGGCCCTTGCCGAAGTGCCTGATGTTGTCGGTCGCCGGCAGCGGGGCGGCCAGGTCGGCGGGCGCGTCCGTGTCGATCAGCAGGTGATGGTGCCCGCTGTTCTCGAACTTGACCCCGGCGGGCGCGACCCCCATGCCCTTGAGCCCGAACTGCACCAGCACCGGGCTCTTCACTTTGGCGCCGTTCCTGGGGCTGATGATGTAGACCTCGGCGCCGGGCGGCGAGGGCGTGCGGGCTGCGGGTGCCGCCGCCGGGGGCGTCTGCGCCTCGGCGGCGAGCGGGGCGGCGAGCGGCAGGGCGAGGATCAAGGCAACGATCAGCTTACACATGACGACTCCTTCCTCTGTCAGTCCAGTGTGAGTGCGCTATAGGCGAAGTTGAGCACGAACATCAGCATGCCGAATACGAAGTAGAAAAAGGACAAGGCGGTGAGCTTCGCGACCGTCGGCCACGGCCCCTGGCCATAGACGGCGCGCATGGAGCGGTACATGTACCAGACCAGGTACAGGAACACCGCGAGGTCCACCCAGCCGGAGAGCCGCGGCACGAGCGCGCTCAAGGCCCAGGCGGCCGGCAGCACGACGAACACGCACGCATGGTTATGCAGCAGGAGCAACAGGTGCTCGACGTAGTAGCGCCGGGGCCGCCAGTAGAACAGCATCATGAGCGCCGCGAGCAGCGGCAGGAACAGAAACATCGTGCGCGGCAGGTTGTGACGGAACGCCGCCATGAGGGAGCGGGCATTGTCGGCCCGGATCTTGAGGCAGGCCTGCTGCGCTGCGGGCCGCAGCGTCGCATGCCACGGTCCGTCGTAGTTGATCATGCCGCACTCGCGCGCCGCGCGCTGCGCGGCGGTCTCGCCGGGGCGCGCGGGCGCGGTTGCCAGGCTCGCGGCATCTGCGAGCGGCACGACGCGCGCCGCTTTCGGCACGCCAGCGTCGGAGGTGTCGATCTGCACCAGCTCCGCCTTCGGGTGCATGAGGGAGGCGCACAGGAAAAACGTCACCGACAGCACGAGGTAGAGCCGTACCGGCGGCAGGTAGCGCGCCCGGCGGCCGGCGAGGAATTCCTGGGTGAGGAAGCCCGGCCTGAAGAGCAGCGCCCGCAGCGTGCGCCACAGTCGCGAGTCGGCGTGCGTTACGTCCTCGAAGGCGATCGCGAGGAAGTGCCATAGCGAGTGCACCGGCGGCTCGAGGCGCTGGCCGCAGTTGCCGCAGTAGCGCCCCGCGACGCCCGCGCCGCAGTTGTCGCAGCGCGCGGCGGGGGCAGCAGCGGCCGGCGCAGCAGGCACCACCGCAGCGGGCGCAGCGGCGCCCGGGGGCTGAACGGCGGTGGCTGCAGCTGCCGGCGGGGCCTCGGCGGCCACCGTGCTCATGCGACGTAGGGCCGCGACTGCCCGGCGGCCGGCCCGGCCTCGAGCGGCTGTGCCTGGGTGCCGAGCTCCTCGGAGGCGAAGTCGTCGACGTTGATGAGGTCCATCGTCTTGCGGTCGAACTCGCGCAGCGCCGCCGCCTCGGTCTCCGAGACGATGCCTGAGCTAAGCGCCTGCTGGATCTGGCCCGGCAGATCGAGCGCGGTGATCCGGCCGGTCTTGACGCCCTCGACGCGGATGCGCTTCACGAGCGGCTCGAGCTGCCCGGCGAGCAGCATGGCTTCCTGCAGCAGCCCGAGGGGATTGCCCGGCTCGAGCTTCCAGTAGATGCCCTGGCAGAGCCACTCGCGTGCCTCGGTCGGGGCGGTGACCAGCGCGGCCACGCGGTGCGCCAGGGCGTCGCCCGGGGCCGAATAGACGAGGCCGCGGGGGAAGATGAGCGCGCGCATCACGGCGGCCAGCGGGCGGTTGGGGAAGTTGCGCAGGAAGCCGTGCAGCTGCTCCTGCGCGTGATAGAGGAGATTGCGGCACGCCCATTCGACGATCGGCAGGTCCTCGGCGCGCGCTCCCTGATTCTCGTGATGCTTGAGCACCATCGAGGCCAGGTACATCGCGGACAGCACGTCGCCGAGCCGCGCCGACAGGCCCTCCTTCTTCTTGAGGTAGCCGCCGAGCGTCAGCATGGCCACATCGACCGCGAAGGCGAACGAGGCGCTGAAGCGCACGATGTGCTGGTAGTAGCGCGCCGTCCCGCCCGTGACCGGCGCGCGCGTGAAGCGCGCGTGGGTCAGCGCCATGATGAAGGAGCGCACGGCGTTCGAGATGGTGAAGCCGACGTGCCCGAACAGCGCGCGGTCGAACGCCTCGACGCCGTCCGCGCGGTCGGGATTGTGCGCCGCGGTCATCTCGCGCAGCACGAACGGATGGCAGCGGATGGCGCCCTGGCCGAAGATGATGAGGTTGCGGGTGAGGAGGTTCGCGCCCTCGACGGTGATCGCGACCGGCGTGACCTGATAGCCGCGCCCGAGATAATTCTTCGGTCCCAGCATGATGCCCTTGCCGCCGTGCACGTCCATGGCGTCGTTGCCGACCTGGCGGCCCATCTCGGTGACGTGGTACTTGAGCATGGCGGAGGGGACGGACGGCTTCTCGCCGCCGTCGATCGCGCCTGCGGTCACCGAGCGCGCCGCGTCCATGGTGTAGGTGAGGCCGACCATGCGGGCGATCACGGCCTCGACACCCTCGAACTTGCCGACCGGCATATTGAACTGGCTGCGGATGCGCGCGTAGGCGCCGGTGGCCCAGACGGCGGCCTTGGCCGCCCCGGTGGTGTTGGAAGGCAGCGAGATGCAGCGCCCCACGGAGAGCTGCTCGACCAGCATGCGCCAGCCGCTGCCCGCCATCGCCGGCCCGCCGATGATGAAGTCGAGCGGCACGAACACGTCGCGCCCCTGGATGGGGCCGTTCTGGAACGGCACGTTGAGCGGAAAGTGCCGCCGGCCGATGCTGATGCCGGGCGTCCCGCGCGGAATGAGCGCGCAGGTGATGCCGATGTCGGTCTTGCCGCCGAGGAGCCTGTCCGGATCGAACATGCGGAAGGCGAGTCCGATGACGGTCGCGACCGGGGCGAGCGTGATGTAGCGCTTGGAGAAGTTGAGCTTCAGGCCGACGATCTCCGCGCCCTGCCACAGGCCGCGGCACACCACGCCGGTGTCGGGGATGGAGGCGGCGTCGGAGCCGGCGCGCGGGCCGGTGAGCGCGAAGCACGGCACTTCCTCGCCGCGCGCGAGGCGCGGCAGGTAGTAGTTCTTCTGCTCCTCGGTGCCGTAGTGATTCAGGAGCTCGGCGGGCCCGAGCGAATTGGGCACCGCGGCGTTGGAGGCGGCCGTGGGGCTGCGGCTCGAGATCTTGGCGAGCACGCACGAATGCGCGAAGGCCGAGAACTCGAGTCCGCCGTACTTCTTCGGGATGATCATGGCGAAGAAGCCGCGGGTCTTGAGGAATTCCCACGCCTGCGGCGTCAGGTCGCCGCGCTCGTGGGTGATGTGCCACTCGTCGAGCATCCGGCACAGCTCCTCGCAGGGACCGTCGAGAAAGGCCTCCTCGGCCGGGGAGAGGCGCGGCGGCTTCGCGGCGCGCAGCTTCTGCCAATCGGGCGCGCCGGTGAACAGCTCCCCGTCCCACCACACCGTGCCGGCCTCGAGGGCCTCCTTCTCGGTCTGCGACATCGACGGCAGGAGCCGCAGATACGCGGCCATGAAGGGGCGGGTGATGAGCGCCTTGCGCAGCGGCCGCACGTTGAGGAGCCACAGTCCCGCGAGCAGCACCCACAGCAGGCCCTTCCAGAGGCCCGCCGGCGCACCGATGGTGGTGTAGAGCGCGAGCAGCACCGTGAAGGTGATCGTGAAGGCGAGCAGCGACAGCCGCCGGTAGGCGAGGAACAGCAGCGCGGCGATGAACAGCAGCGTGATCACGCCGCCCACCTGCGTGACCGCGTAGGCCGCGGCCAGTACCGCGAGCAGCGAGACGATCGCGCCCAACATAATTCTCTCCTCCGCGTCAGCCGAGCAGGTTCTTCACGCCGTCGCGCTCCTCGCGCAGCTCCGCGTTCGTCAGGTCCATGCGCTTGCGGCTGAACTCATCGAGGCGCAAGCCCGGGACGATCCGGTACTCGCCGTTCGCGACCGTGACCGGATACGAGTAGATCACGCCCGCCTCGATGCCGTAGCTGCCGTCCGCGGGAACGGCCATGCTCACCCAGTCGTCCTGCGGCGTGCCGTGCACCCAGGTGTGCACGTGATCGATCGCGGCGGATGCCGCCGAGGCGGCCGAGGAGGCGCCGCGCGCCTTGATGACGGCGGCGCCGCGCTGCTGCACGGTCGGAATGAAGGTCTGCTCGACCCACTCCCGGCCGACCAGCTCCGGGGCACTGTGGCCCGCTACCAGCGCGTGCCTCAGGTCCGGGTACTGCGTGGCGGAATGGTTGCCCCAGATCGTCATGCGGCGGATGTCGGACACGTGCGTGCCGGTCTTGTCCGCGAGCTGCGCCAGGGCGCGGTTGTGATCGAGGCGCGTCATGGCGGTGAAGTTGCGCGGCTCGAGCTCCCGCGCGTTGTGCATGGCGATCAGTGCGTTGGTGTTGGCGGGATTGCCGACCACCAGCACGCGCACCTTGCGGTCGGCGACCGCGTTGAGCGCCCTGCCCTGCGCGGAGAAGATCTGCGCATTGGCGAGCAGCAGATCCTTGCGCTCCATGCCGGGCCCGCGCGGGCGCGCGCCCACCAGCATCGCCACCTGACAATCGCGGAACGCGACGTTCGCGTCGTCGCTCGCACTCACGCTCTGCAGTGTCGGGAAGGCGCAGTCGTCGAGCTCCATCAGCACGCCCTGCAGCGCCGGCAGTGCCGCGGTGATCTCGAGCAGATGCAGCCGCACGCGCGTGTCGGGTCCGAGGAGCGCGCCCGAGGCGACGCGAAAGGCGAGCGCATAGCCGATCTGGCCGGCGGCGCCGGTGATCGCGACATTTACGGCGGGTTTCATGAGCGGGTTTCTTTGCGGCGGCCGGTGAAGGACCCGAAAGTTTAGCGTGTGCGCCCCTGCCGGCCCGCAAAAACAGCGTCCTCGGCGGGCAGCACCCCTCCCTCTCCCGGCCCGATCGCGGGCCTGAGACCCCTGTTTCGGCCCCTTCCCGGCCCCTTGAGGTCATCTACTGAAATAGTTTGACACTCAAGTAGTGTTCTAGTAGAGTACAACACCAAGGAAGGCGACCTGCATGGTGCAGGGAGCCGAAGAGAGAGAAACCCAGAGGAGATGACCATGAACGCACTCACCACCGTCTATCGGAACACCACCTGCGCCACTGCCGCCGCCCTGATCTGCGTGCTGTCCAGCATGGCCTTCGTCGAGTCGACTGCCGTTGTCCCGGGCACGCAGCCCGAGTTCATCCGCATCGCTCACGTGTCTGCGCCGTCCTGGTTCGGCAAGCCCGAGCCGGCCGTTTTGGTAGATTAGTTCGCTAACCATCCGCAACAGTCCCTCTCGTCTACACACACGCTCACGACCGCCATCATGGATCCGCAATGGGACAACAGCCTGCCGATCTACCGGCAACTGAGAGACCGGGTGGTCGCCATGATCCTCGAGGGCGTCCTGAAGGAGGGAGACCCGCTGCCCTCGGTGCGCAACGTCGCCGCGGATTTTCGCCTGAATCCGCTGACGGTGCTCAAGGGCTACCAGCAGCTGGTGGACGAGCAGCTGGTCGAGAAACGCCGGGGCCGCGGCATGTTCGTGAGCCCCGGGGCGCGCAAGGCTCTCATGAAGGACGAGCGGCAGCGCTTTCTCGAGGACGAATGGCCGAAGGTGTACGCGACCATCCAGCGCCTCGGCTTCTCGGGCGAGGAGCTGCTGCGCGGCGGAGCCGCCGCGCCCGCTGCGCCTTTCCCGGCCGTGCCTGCCAAAGGGGAGCAAGATGACAGCGGTAATTGAAGCGCGCGGCCTCGCCAAGTCCTATGGCGCGACACACGCGCTGGACGGGGTGAGCTTCAGCGTCGAGCCGGGACGCATCGTCGGCCTCATCGGCCCGAACGGCGCCGGCAAGACCACCGCGCTCAAGGCGATCCTCGGCCTGACCCCATTCGCCGGCGAGCTGCGCGTGCTCGGGCTCGACCCGCGCTCGCAGCGCGACGAGCTCATGCGCGACGTCTGTTTCATAGCGGACGTGGCGGTGCTGCCGCGCTGGCTGCGCGTCGCCCAGGCGCTCGATTTCGTCGAGCACGTGCACCCGCGCTTCGACCGCAGCGTCGCCGAGAGTTTCCTGACCAGGACCGACATCAAGCGCGCGAGCCGCGTCGGCCAGCTCAGCAAGGGCATGGTGACGCAGCTGCACCTGGCGCTCATCCTGGCGATCGACGCGCGTCTGCTGGTGCTCGATGAGCCGACGCTCGGGCTCGACCTGCTGTACCGCCGCCAGTTCTACGACACGCTGCTCAACGACTATTTCGACAAGGAACGCACCATTCTCCTCACCACGCACCAGGTGGAGGAGGTGGAGCAGCTCTTTACCGACGTGATCTTCATCAACCACGGGCACTTCACGCTCAACTCGCCGGTCGAGGAGCTCGGCAACCGCTTCCAGCAGCTCACGGTGAGCTCGGACAATGCCGCCCGGGCCCGCGAGCTCAAGCCGTTCTACGAGCGCGAGATATTCGGCCGGGTGTCGATGTTCTTCGAGGGCCGCACGGCCGCCGAGCTCGGCGCCTTCGGTGAGCTGCGCACGCCCTCCATCGCCGACCTGTTCGTGGCCAAGATGCAGGGAGCCTCATCCACATGAACACCAACACGCAGTGGGAGCGCAGCGCACCCTGGGTGGCGCCGCTCGTGACCGCCGGAGTGCTCGCGCTCGCCACCTTCGTCATGTTCGCCAGCTGCGGGGCCGCACTCATATGAACGCCAACGTCGCCACCGCCGCGCCCGCGCCCGCACTCATGCGCCGCGCCGGCCCGCTCGATACCGTCGTGGCGCTCGTGCGCCGCGAGCTCTGGGAGCATCGCTCGCTGTGGATCGCGCCGCTGGTGGTGGAGGGGCTGCTGGCGGTGTCGCTGCTGATCGGCCGCATCAACATGGACCTGCCGGACGAGGTGCTCACGGCGCAGCAGAAAGTGTCGATCTTCACGATCCTGCAATGGGCGCTCGCGCAGCCCTTGTTCATCGTGACTTCGATCGTGGTCGGCTTCTATCTGCTCGACTGCCTGTACGCCGAGCGCAAGGACCGCAGCATCCTGTTCTGGAAGTCGCTGCCGCTCTCGGATGAGCTCACGGTCGGCTCCAAGTTCCTGGTCGCCGCCGTGGTCGTACCGCTCGGGGTGCTCGTGCTCGCCACCGCCGCGGACCTGGTGTTCGCCGCGATCCTCGCGCTGCGCGTGCCGCACGCGCTCAGCTGGAGCACCTACGAGTGGCTGCGGACCGAGCTGGTGCTGCTGCTCGAGGTGGTCCTCGGCGTGCTGTGGTACTTGCCCATCGCCGCGGCGCTGCTGCTGTTCTCCGCCTGGATACGCCGCAACCCGATCGTCTGGGCCTCGCTCGTGCCCGTGGTGGCGCCGATCATCGAGCGCGTCGCGCTCGGCACCCACTACATCTGGGATTTCGAGCGCTACCGGATGAACGGCATCTGGCACCACCTGATGCTCGGACCGAACGTGTTCAGCAACTTCCACAACCTGCCGCCGGTGGGCGTGGCGCTCGACACCCTGAATTTCCGCGGCGCCCTCATCGACGTCGATCTGTGGCTGGGAGTGGTCGCGGCCTTTGCGATGGCCTACGCCGCAGCCCGCGTGCGCCGCTACCGCGACGAGGGCTGAACTCGTTTATTGGCGCGAAGGGCCTGCGCTCGCTGCCGCAGGCGGATCGCGCTTATGATCGTCGAGTCCCCACGGGCGACAAGGCCGCGAGTGGCAGCAACCGTTCCGAGAGCAGAGGCCATCGAGGTCCGGCGCACCGCCGAAGGCCTGGAACTCGAGCTGACGGGCGAGTGGAGCGTGCACGAGGTCGCCGCCATCGAGGCCGCCCTCGCCGCCGTCGAGCTGGCCTCGGCGCCGCGCATCCGGATCGCCACGCAGGCGATCACCCGGCTCGACCTCTCCGGCGCCTGGGCGCTCTCCGCCTTCGTGCGGCGTGCGCGCCGCGCCGGCTCCGAGGTCGCTTTCCGCGGCACTCCGCCCGACCTGCTGGGCCTGGTAGACGAGACGCTCGCCGGGGAGGCAGCGGCCGCGCCGGTCCCCGGTCCGCCATCCGGGGAGCCGCGCGACCGCGCGCTGGTCGCGATCGGCCGCTACGCGGTCAGCTGGGGTCACGACCTGATGCGGGGTTGCGCCTTCCTCGGCCGCGCGTGCGTGACCTTCCTCGCGAGTCTCGGCCGCCCGGGACGCCTGCGGCCGATCTCCGTCGTCCGCCACGTCTACGACACCGGCATCACGGCCATGCCGATCGTGGCGCTCATCGCCTTCCTGATCAGCGTCATTCTCGCTTACCTGAGCGCGCAGCAGCTGCGCGGGCTCGGCGCCGACATCTACGTCGTCGACCTGGTGACGATCGGCGTACTGCGCGAGCTCGGCGTATTGCTCACCGCGATCATCGTCGCCGGGCGCTCCGGCAGCGCCTACGCCGCCGAGCTCGGCTCGATGCGGCTCAACGAGGAGGTGGATGCACTCACCGCCTCGGGCGCCGATCCGATCGAGCTGCTGATCGTGCCGCGCCTGCTCGGACTCGCGATCGCGCTGCCGCTGCTCACCATCCTCGCCGATCTCATCGGGCTCTCCGGCGGGGCGCTGCTGTGCCGCTACCTGCTCGACATGCCGCTCAGCCAGTACGTCAACCGTGTCAACGAATCGATCTCCGCCACCACCTTCTGGGTGGGCATCATCAAGGCGCCGGTGTTCGCCCTCATCATCGCCTTCGCCGGCTGCTATCGCGGCATGCAGGTGCGCGGCTCGGCGCGGGTGCTCGGGCACCTGGTGACGGTGGCGGTGGTGCAGGCGATCTTCATGGTCATCCTGGCCGATGCCCTGTTCGCAGTGCTGTTCATGAAATTGAAGATCTGATGGAAGCGGTGGTGGAAGTCCGCGGTCTCGTGAACCGCTTCGGCAGCCAGCTGGTGCATGACGGGCTCGACATGCGGGTCGCCGAGGACGAGGTCTTCGGCATAGTCGGCGGCTCGGGCTCGGGCAAGTCGGTGCTGCTGCGGACCATCCTCGGGTTGCAGCGCCCGGTGGCCGGCACGGTGCGCATCCGCGGCCGCGACATCACGCATTTGAGCGAAGCGCAGCTGCGCCCCATCAAGGCCGGCTACGGCGTGGCCTTTCAGGCCGGGGCTCTGTACTCCGGCCTCACGGTGCTCGAGAACGTGCAGCTGCCGATGATCGAGCACCTGAGGCTCCCGGCGGAGGCGCTCGAGGGCCTGGCACTCCTCAAGATCCGCCTGGTCGGGCTGCCGGAGGATGCAGCCGGGAAGTACCCGGCGCAGCTCTCCGGCGGCATGGTGAAGCGCGCCGCGGTGGCCCGTGCCCTGGCGCTCGATCCGCAGCTGCTGTTTCTCGACGAGCCCACCTCGGGGCTCGACCCGGTGAGCGCGGCGGCTTTCGACGACCTGGTGCTGTACCTGCAGCAGCACCTGAAGCTCACGATCGTCATGATCACGCACGATCTGGACAGCATCTTCCGTACCTGTAATCGTGTCGGGGTGATCGTGGACCGGCGCATGCAGACCGACACCCTCGAAGGCATCGTCCAGCATCCGAATCCATGGATTCAGGCCTACTTCCATGGCGAGCGGGCGCGCGCACGCCTCGGAGCCCCGCATGGAGCGTGAGGCCAATTACGCCGCCGTCGGCGCGTTCGTGCTGCTGGTGACGCTGGCCGGGGCGCTGTTCGTCTACTGGTATTCCGACACGCGCGAGCAGCGCAACTTCGAGCGCTACGAGATCTACTTCACCGGCAGCGTCAGCGGGCTGGAGAGGGGCGCAGCGGTTCGCTATCTCGGAGTCGGCGTGGGGCGCGTGCAGGACATCCGCGTCGACCCGCGCGACTCGAGCCGGGTCGAGGTGATCGTCGACATCGATCCGAGGCCGATCTCCCAGTTCACCGTCGCGGAGCTCAACCTGCAGGGGGTGACGGGCCTGCTCTACATCGACCTGAGCGAGGACCGCAGCGGCCGGCGCGCCAGCGCGCCGGTCGCGAGCCTGCGCTATCCGGTGATCCGCTCGGCGCCGTCGCGCTTCGACGTGTTCCTCGCGGGCCTGCCCGAGCTGGTGGCCGCGGCCGGCAACCTCATCAACCGCGCCGACCGCCTGCTGAGCGACGAGAACATCGCCGCGGTGACCACCGCCGTGGGCAACCTCGACAAGGCGTCGGCGAGCCTGCCGCGCACGGTCAAGGATCTCAATTCGCTGATCGCGGAGCTGCGCGCCGCGAGCGCCGAGCTCGCCGCCAGCGCCAGCATCGCGCACGGCATACTGCAGACAGTGGACCCGGATGTGCGGGCCGCGGCGCAGCGCATGCGCATCATCGCCGAGAGCCTCGCGGACGCCAGCAGCCAGCTCGATAAGGCGATCGCGGAGAACCGCCAGGACATCCGCGCCTTCACGCATCAGGGCCTGCCGGAGATCGAGCGCTTCGTGCGCGAGGGGCGCGCGGCCGCTCACGACATCCGCGAGCTCTCGAACAGCCTGCGCGAGAACCCCGCGCAGCTCCTTTATCAGCCGCCGCAGCGCGGCGTGGAGATTCCGCGATGAGGCGGTCACGGATCGGGCGCCCGGCGCTCGCGGTCGGCGTGCTCACTCTCTCGCTCGGCGCAGCCGCCGGGTGCACCAACCTCTTTCACAGCGACGCCAAGCCCGAGCAGACCTACGTGCTGCGCGCGCCGCGGGCGGCAGAGGCGGGCGCGGACGCTTCGGCGGCGGCAGCCACGCCGGCCGCGGCCCGGCCCGTGGGCGTGCTGGCGCCGCTGCAGGTCGTGCACCCGCTCGCCGGCCCGGGGCTCGACGGCCCGCACATCATTCTGGTGCAGGCCGATCGCCGCATGAACTTCTACCTCGGCAGCCGCTGGCCGACGCCGCTTCCGGACATGGTCGAGGCGCTGGCGGTGGAGACGCTGCGCGCCTCGGGAGAGTGGCAGTCGGTGCAGGACTCCGGCAGCCCGTTCATCTCCGAGTACCTGCTGTCGATCTCGATCCGGCGCTTCGAGGCCGATTACACGCGCGCCCGGGGGGCGCCGCAGGTCGAGGTGGTGCTCGACTGCACGCTCGGCGCGCGCGCCGGACGCGAGTTCGTGACCAGCTTCGTGGCCGCGGGCAGCGCCGCGGCGGCCGGCGACCGCATGAGCGAGGTGGTCGCAGCCTTCGAGACCGCGAGCAGCGCGGCGCTCGCCTCGCTCGCGCAGCAGGCGGCGGCTGCCACCCGTGCCTCCGCGGAGCGTGGCACGACGACCGCGCGCTGAACGAGAAGCGCCGCTACGCCAGCAGCGGCGCGGCCGCTGCGTCGCCGCCGCGCAGCAGATGGGCGAAGGGCAGCGTGCCGGCGGCCTGGCGGGTGAGGAGCGCGCGCAGGTCCGCGGCCTTGCACGGCTCGCCGAACAGCCGCCCCTGGGCGAACAGGCAGGCGTTGTTGCGCAGGAACTCGAGCTGCGCGTGCGACTCGACACCCTCGGCGATCACCTCCATGCCGAGCGAGCGCCCCATCTCGATGATGGTGCGCACGATGGTAGCGTCCCCGGCGTCCTCGCTGGCATCACGCACGAATGACTGGTCGATCTTGAGGGTGCCGATCGGGAACTGCTGCAGCGCCGACAGCGACGAGTAGCCGGTGCCGAAGTCGTCTATCGACAGGTGCAGCCCCATGGCGAACAGCTCATCGAGCAGCCGCAGGGTGCGCGGCGCATCCGCCATCAGCGTGGTCTCGGTGATCTCGAGCTCGAAGGCGGTCGGCGATACGCCGTGGCGGCGGAACACCGAGCGGCAGCGCAGGATGAAGCTCGCCTGGCGCAGCTGCTTCAACGACAGATTGAGCGAGATGCGCCCCGGATCGCTGCCCTCGCGCTGCATCTGCCGGTAGTCCATGCACACGCGGTTGAGCACCCACTCGCCGATGTCGAGGATCAGGTTGGTCTCCTCGGCGAGCGGAATGAACTGCGACGGCGGGATGTCGCCGTGGCCGGGCAGCCGCCAGCGCAGCAGCGCCTCGGCGCCGATGATGCGGCCGTTGCGCAGATCCACCTTGGGCTGATAGCGGATCTCGAGCTCGTCGCGCTCCAGCGCCCGGCGCAGCTTGCTCTTGAGCATCAGCCGCTCGACCGCGGCGGCGTTCATCTCCGGCGAGTAGAACGCGAAGGTGTTGCCGCCGTTCTGCTTGGAGTAATACATGGCGGCATCGGCGTTGCGGATCAGGTCGATGACGTTCTCGGCGTCGCGCGGGCAGAAGGCGATGCCGAGGCTCGCGGTCAGGAACACCTCCTGCTGGTTCAGCTGGAACGGCCGGCTCACCTCGGTGAGGATGGCGCGCGAGAGCTGCGCGATCGGCCCGCGGTTGTCGGATTCCGCCGCCAGCCCGTCCACGCACAGCGCGAACTCGTCGCCGGCGAGGCGCCCGACCACGGTCTCCTTCGGCACCGCGCGCGTCAGCCGCTCGGCCAGCACCTCGAGCACGCGGTCGCCGGCGCCGTGGCCGAAGGTGTCGTTGACCTCCTTGAAGCGGTCCATGTCGAGATACAGCACCGCCACGATCTGCCCGCTGCGCAGCGCGCGCGCGATGGCCTGCTGCAGCAGGTGGTAGAACTGCATGCGGTTCGGGATCTTGGTGAGCGCGTCGTAGCGGGCCAGATAGCGGATGCGGCGCTCGGCGCGCTTGCGATCGGTGATGTTGCGCGCTACGAAGATGCTGCCCTGGAACTGCGGGTCGTCGCTCGCGATCACCGAGCCGGTGAACGACACCGGAATGGTCTGGCCGGCGCGGGTGCGCACCACGGTCTCGCGCGTCTCCTGCGCCGCCTGCCGCAGGTCGAAGCCGGCGCGCTCACGCTCCTCGAGGATCGCCGGGATGCCGCGCCCGATCAGCTCCTCCTCGGCGAAGCCGAGCAGCTTGCAGGCCGCGGAGTTGGCGAGCTTGATGACGCCGTCGGGCGAGGTGATGAACACCGCATCCGTCATGCTGTTGAGCATGCTGTGCAGGTAGCCCTTGCTGATGGTCGACTGGCGCAGCCGCCCGCGCATGCGCTCGAAGGCCTGCTCGAGCGCGACGAGCGGATCCTCCGCGCGCACCTCCACCGGGCGGGTGTAGTCGCCGACGCCGATGCGGTCGGCGCTCCTGATGAGCGACTCGACCGGACGCTCGAGCTCGTGCAGGGCGCGCCAGGCGAGCGCCGCCGCCGCCACACCGCCGCCGGTCGCGAGCAGCAGCGCGAGCCACCAGGTGAGGCTGCTGTGCGCGGCGCGCAGCGCTGCCAGCTGGCCGCCGGGGGCTGCGGCGGCCGCCGGTGCCGCCGGCCCGAGCGTGACGGTGAGGGTCGCGTCCGTGGCGGGACTGGTCGCTCCGGGAGAGCCCTCCGTCATCAGCCGCACCGGCACCCGGAGCTGCGCGCTCTGCGCGCCGGGGGCGGGCCGCGGGCTGCGCTCGAAGGAATAGAGCGTGCCGCCGAAGCGGTTGTCGACGGAGATCGACACGATCGTGGGATCGGCGAGGAAGGGCTGCAGGTGGCGGGCGATGCCGGCGGTATCCCCGGCACGTACCGCGCCGGCGACCGATTCGGCGGCATGGGCGGCGACGCTCCGCACGCGCGCCTGCAGCTCCGCGCCGACGCGCTCGCGCGCCGCAGTATCCGCGCGGCTGCTCAGGGCGGCGGTCTCGGTCTGGTGGCGCAGCATCAAGAGCGCCGCGACCGCGGCGGCTGCCAGCAGTGAGGTGAGAAACGCAGCTCCCGCGTAGCGGAATTTGAAGCTGGCGGCGGTCACACTTCTTGTAGCGCCTGCCCGGGAGGCGTGCTCGGCCCCGGCCAGGATCCCCTCATTTGGGGACTCATCTTACCCGCCGCCCCGGGGCCGCCGCCACGGGGTAAAACCCGCTCAGTAGTTAGCCCAGACTCTCTTTATATATCCGAGCATCAGGCCGCGCATGGTCCCCATGGGGTCCTCGACGGCCGCGAAGATCGGCGGACGGCGCCGCAGCAGCTGCCAGTTCTCGCTGCGCAGGACCTGTCGCAGAAACTCTACATTGCGGTCGATCCCCTCGATGTAGGGATTGTGCCCCCCGAAGAGGATCTCGAGATAGCGGTAGGCAGCGCCGAAATCGCGCTCGAGGCGGTTGCGGCGCGTCTCCTCGATGAAGTCGGGCGTCTGCCGCAGCAGGTCGAGACCCGAGGCGTACTTCACCTGCCGATAGCCTCCCGAGAACGGCAGCGCCACGCCGCCCAGCACGAACTCGGCGTACAGGCGATCGCGGCACTTCTCCAGATAACAGCGGTCGGCGATCTGGGCGATCATGTCCGCCGTGCCGAGCAGATGTCCGACCAGCACGTCGCGCCGGTCGGCGAGGCGCGACTCGATCTCGGCGAACGGCACCTCGTAGCCGGTGAAGTGGATGATCTCGGTCGCCATCGGCACCCAGGCCCCGAAGCCGAGCACCGGCAGATACTCCGCGAGGAAGCGCGCGCCGCGCGAGACGTGCACGCGGGTGAACTCGGCGCCGTTGCGCGACTCGCGCTCGTCCGTGCGCCGCAGATAACCGACGTCGTGGAACAGTCCCGTGACGAGCCCGACGATGGCGCGGGCGCCGCCCAGGCGCGCCTCTTCGGGCTGCTGGCGCTCATATCCCACCATCAGCCGCGCCAGCGCCAGTGTTATGTCGAGGGTGTGCTGGCGGTCGTGATAGACGGTGTCGACGCCGTGAAACCCGGGCACCTCGCCGGCGAACAGCCGCTCGAAGTGCTCGAAGGCCCGCTCCAGCGACTCGAGCGCCAGCCCGGGCCAGGTGGGACGGTAGAGAGCCGTGACGGCCTCCAGCACCGCACGCGGCGAGCTCACCTGTACCGTGTTGGTGACGTCGAAGTCGCTGCGCCGGGTGCTAAGCATGTTGGGACGAGGTGCCGTCTGACATGAGTTGGTATTGGCCTTCCCCGAAGAAGCCGTGGCTTCCCTGAAGCCTTCCGCACAGTCTAGTTACTCGGGGCCTGCGCTCACCATGACGCGGCGCACAGTTTTGGCCGCGCGTGGCGCCGGGCAAGGGTAAATAACCGTTCTGTTTCAACGAGTTCCGGCAGACAGGGCGTCTACGGGTGGAGACAGCGCCTCAAGGACCGCGCGCCGAAGCCGGCGATGACCCGACCGGACGGTCGAGTCAGTAGATGCGCAGCCCGCCGTACTTGCGGCGGATGCGCCGGTCGAGCAGCCGCCAGCCGAGGAAGAACCCGGCGGTGAGCGCGAGCAGCGCCGTGACGAGCAGCCACTCCCAGAGGCTGCGCCCGGGCTGTGCGCCGGGTGCGGATTCCTCGGGCGCAGGCAAGGCCGCGGCGCGCTCGGCGTCGAGCTCGGACTGGAGCCGGTTCACCTCCGCACGCAGCGCCGCGAGCTCCGCGTCGTGCGTATTCTCGCCGGCGGCGGGCGCCGCCGGTGCCGGCGGCTTCGGAGGCGGCGTCCGGGGCGCTGCTGCGGCCTTCGGCGGCTGCGGCGGCGGCTCCGTGGCGATGTCGGTGCCTTGCGCCGCGGGAGCCGCGGCCGGCGGCGGATTCTGCGCGGAATCCGGGGCCGGCGCCGCCGCAGGCCGGGTCCCGGCGGGAGCCACGGGCTCGGGCGGTGTCTGGGCGTACGCGGCGAGCACGCACGACAGGAGCCCCGCGGCGAGCGCGCGCTTCACGTGGCCGGCCCGCCCGCGCTCAGGATGCCGTGCTGCCTGAGCAGGGCGCGCACGTCGGGGCTGCGGCCGCGAAACTCGATGAACGCCTCGAGCGCGTCCCGGCTGCCGCCGCGGCTCAGGATCGCATCGACGAAGCGCTGCGCCGTGCCCCGATCGAACACGCCGCTCTCCTCGAAGGCCGCGAACGCGTCCGCCGCCAGCACCTCGGCCCACTTGTAGCTGTAATAGCCGGCCGCATAACCGCCCGCAAAGATGTGACCGAAGCTGTGCGGGAAGCGGTTCCACTCCGGCACCGGCACCACCGCGACCTCGCGCCGCACCTCCGCGAGGATCTCGAGCACGCGCCCGCCGCGCTCGGGCGAGTACTCGGCGTGCAGGCGGAAGTCGAACAGCGCGAATTCCAGCTGCCGCATCATCGCCAGCCCCGCCTGGAAGCTGCGCGTCGCGATGAGGCGCGACTGCATTTCCCGCGGCAGCGCCGCGCCGCTCTCGAAGTGGCCCGAGATCTGCTGCAGCACCTGCGGGTGCCAGGCGTAGTTCTCGAGGAACTGGCTCGGCAGCTCGACCGCGTCCCAGGCGACGCCGTTGATGCCGGCGAGGCTCGGGTAGTCGACCCGGGTGAGGAGATGGTGCAGCCCGTGCCCGAACTCGTGAAACAGCGTCACCACGTCGTCGTGGGTGAGGAGCGCGGGTTTTTCCGCAACGGGCGGCAGGAAGTTGCACACCAGGTACGCGACCGGCAGCGCCGATCCGGACACGAGGCGCTTGCGGCCGACGCACTCGTCCATCCAGGCGCCGCTGCGCTTGTTGGGGCGCGCGTAAGCGTCGAGGTAGAAGCTGCCGACCCGATGACCCGCGCCGCTCTCGATGTCGAAGAAGCGCACATCCTCGTGCCAGGCCGGAACGCCGGAGCGCTCGCGGATGCGCACGCCGAACAGCCGTTCCGCGACCGCGAACAGCCCGCCGAGCACCCGGGGGAGCGGAAAGTACGGCCGCAGCTCCTCCTGCGACACGGCGAAGCGCGCGCGCTGCAGCCGCTCGGAGTAGAAGCCCAGGTCCCAGGCCGCGAGCGGCGCCTGCGCGAACTCCTCGAGCTCGGCGAACTCCGCGACCGCGGCGGCGCGCGCCGCCGCGGCGAGCTCGTGCAGGAAGGCGAGCACCTCGGTGCCGCTGCGTGCCATGCGGGTCGCCAGCGCGTATTCGGCGTAATTCGGGAACTCGAGCAGACGCGCGGCCTCGTGGCGCCGCCGCAGGATCTCTGCCATCACCGGCGTGTTGTCCCAGCGGCCGGCACCCGGCCCGCGGTCCGAGGCGCGCGTGGTCCAGGCCTCGTAGAAGGCGCGCCGCAGGCCCGGCGATTCGGCATCGGTCAGCACCGCGACGTAGGTCGGCTGGTCGAGGGCGAGAATCCAGCCGCTCAGCTCCCGCTCCCGGGCACGGCGCGCGGCGAGCTCGATCAGCATCTCGTTGAGTCCCCGCAGCTCGTCGGGGTCGGTGACGTGCCAGCTCCAGGCGTTGGCCGCGTCCAGCACGTTCTCCTCGAATTTCGCCTGCAGCTGCGCGAGCTCCTGCATCACGGTCTTGAAGCGCGTCTTCTGCTCCGCCGGCAGCGCGACGCCGGCGAGGCGAAAGTCGCGCACCGCGTGCTCGATGACCCGGCGCTGCACCGGCGCGAGCCCGGCGCCATCGCGCTCGGCGATGGTGCGGTAGGCGCGAAACAGCGGCTCGCTCTGCGCCAGGTCCGTGTGATAGGCCGAGAGCAGCGGCAGGCAGGCGTTGTAGCCGGCGCGCAGCGCGTCGGAGTTGAGCACCGCGTTCAGATGGCTGACCGGTGACCAGGTGCGCGTGATGCCGTGCTGCAGCTCCTCGAGCGGCTCGACGAGCGTCGCGAAGGTCGGCTGCGGCAGAGCGGCGAGCTCGCCGAGGCGCACGCGGCTGCGCTCGAGAAGCTCGCGCACCGCCGGCTCGACGTGCTCGGGCCGGATCTGCAGGAAGCGCGGCAGCGGGTCCCGGCCTAGTAAGGGGTTGTCCATGGGCTTAGGCCATTGTAGCCGACCGCCGCGCCAGGACCGCGGCCGCTGCCGCCTCATATAACATGGCGGTACGAGGTATCTATGGGCGAGCAATTCGACCTGGTGGTGATCGGTGGCGGCAGCGGCGGGCTGGCCGCGGCGCAACGGGCGGCCGAGTACGGCGCGCGCGCCGTGCTCATCGAGTCGGGGCGCCTCGGCGGCACCTGCGTCAACGTCGGCTGTGTGCCGAAGAAGATCATGTGGAACGCGGCCGAGCTCGGCGGCGCGCTTGCCGATGCGCGCGAGTACGGATTCGCCACCGCCGGGGCCGGCCACGACTGGGGCGCGCTCAAGGCCAGGCGCGATCTCTACATCACGCGGCTCAACGACATCTATGCCGCCAATCTCGCCCGCCGCAAGGTCGAGCTGCTGCGCGGCCGTGCGAGCTTCCTCGATGCACATAGCGTGAGCGCCGGCGGACGCACCTTGAGCGCGCCGCACATCGTCATCGCCACCGGCGGGCGCCCCGAGGTGCCGCGCATCCGGGGTGCGGAGCTCGGGATCACCTCCGACGGCTTCTTCGAGCTCGAGACCCTGCCGGCGCGCGTCCTCGTGGCGGGCGGGGGCTATATCGCCGTCGAGCTGAGCGGGATCTTCGCGGGCCTCGGTGCCCGCACGACGCTGGCGCTGCGCGGTGCGGCACCGCTGCGCACCTTCGACCCGATGATCGCCGCGGCGACCCTCGCGATGCTGCAGGAGGCGGGCGTCACGGTGGTGACCGAGATCGCTCCCGGCTCGGTCGCGCGCGACGCCGGCGGCGCGCTCGTCGCTACGTTCGACGATGGCCGCAGCATCGGTCCCTTCGACTGCATGCTATGGGCCGTGGGCAGGCAGGCCGCGGTCGCCGATCTCGCCCTCGAGCGTGCCGGGGTCCGGCTCGATGCGGGCGGCTTCATCGCCACCGACCTGTACCAGGCGACGAGTGCGGCCGGCGTCTACGCCGTCGGCGATGTCACCGGGCGCGCCCAGCTCACGCCGGTGGCGATCGCCGCAGGCCGGCGCCTCGCCGACCGCCTGTTCGGCGGCCAGGCCGGCCGCCACCTCGACTACGACCAGATCCCGACGGTGATCTTCGGGCATCCGCCCATCGGAACCGTCGGGCTCACCGAGCCCGCGGCCCGGGCGCGTTACGGGCACGACGCGGTCAGGGTGTTCCGCTCGAGCTTCGTGCCGCTCTATCACGCGGTGACCGGCGCCAAGCCGCGCACCGAGATGAAGCTCGTGACGCTCGGCCCCGAGCAGCGCATCGTGGGCCTGCACGTCGTGGGCGCGGGGGCCGACGAGATGCTGCAGGGCTTCGCGGTGGCGATGCGCATGGGCGCAACCAAGAAGGACTTCGACGACACCGTGGCGATCCATCCGACGAGCGCGGAGGAATTCGTCACGATGCACTAGCCAGCGTGGGTGTGATAGTCCCCGGAAATGCTTTCGGGGCGCATTGTTCGAAAGTCATCTAACTTGGGCCCCTGGACCCCCTGTAGAGGGCCTCAAGGAGCCATAGTTAGACGCTTTTCTAACTATTGCGGGGTCGAGTCAATTCGCGGGTACCGCATACGCTCGGCGTGCGTCTGAAACGCCGATTGCCACGGCTGCGCGGCGCGGCTAGAGGCTCCCCGAGCGCTCCTTGAGCGCCGCGAGCACCGTGGCGGTCGAGGGGCGTATGCCGCGCCACAGGCGGAACGACTCGGCGGCCTGCTCGACCAGCATCCCCCAACCCTGCAGCGCCCGCGCGCACCCGAGCGCGCGCGCCCAGCCGACGAAGGCGGTCGCCGTGCGGCCGTAGGCGAGGTCGTAGCACACCGTGCCGCGCCCGACCACCGCGCCGGGCACCGGCGGCATCTCGCCCGAGAGACTCGCGGAGGTCGCGTTGATGATGAGATCGAAAGGCTCGGTGCCGACGTCCGCGAAGCCCACGCCTTGCGTGGCGCCGAGGTCGGCGAAAGCGGCGGCGAGGGCGGCGGCGCGCTCGGGCGTGCGGTTGGCGATGACCACGAGCGTCGGGGAGAGTCCGAGGAGGGGCGCGAGCACGCCGCGGGTGGCGCCGCCCGCGCCGATGATGAGCAGCCGCCGGTTGGTCACCACGAGCCCCAGGTTGTCGCACAGGTCGCGCACCAGCCCCGCGCCGTCGGTGTTGTCGCCGAGCACCGTGCCGTCGTCGCGCAGCGCCAGGGTGTTGACCGCCGCGGCGTGCGTCGCTCGCGGGGTGAGCTCGGCGGCAACCGCGGCCGCCGCGATCTTGTGCGGCACGGTGACATTGAGTCCGCGGCCGCCGCGCTCGAAGAACCCGGTGAGGAACCCGGCGAGCTCGTCCGAGGGAACGTCGTAGAGCCGGTAGCTCATCGCCTGGCCGGTCGCGCGCGCGAACATACCGTGAATGAACGGTGACAGGCTGTGGCCCACCGGATGGCCGACGACCCCGTAGGAATCTGGTGCCGCGCTCATTTAGCCCATTGTGACAGCATCCGCACGTCCGTGCCCCCGCCGGAGCCGGCGCCCAGCGTCGCGGCGAGCTCCGGCAGCCACGCCTGCATCGCCTCCGCGATCTGCCAGGGCGGATTCACGATCAGCAGTCCCGAGCCGTTGAGCGCCACGCGCGAGTCGCGCGGATAGAGCCACAGCTCCGAGACCAGCGTCGGCGCGGCGACGGCGCGCGCGAAGTCCGCGTGCCAGGCCGCCGCCGCGCGCTGCTCCTTGATCGGGTACCAGAGGGCAAACACTCCGGTCGCGAAGCGCCGCAGCCCGTCGGCGACCGCAGCCGCGACCCGCGCGAGCTCTGCCTGCTGCTCCTCGAACGGCGGATCGACGAAGATCAGCGCGCGCCGCTCGGGCGGCGGGAGCGCCGCGCGCATGAGCTTCAGTCCATCGCCGTGCTCGGTGCGCGCGCGCCCATCCCCGGCCGCCTCGACCGCGGCCCTCAGGGCGCGCGCCTCCGCTGCCTGCCACTCGACGAACACCGCCCGGTCCTGCGGCCGCAACTCGCCGAGCGCGATGAGCGGCGACCCCGGGTAGAGGTGGCTGGAGGCGCGTGCCGCCCGCATCCTGGCGAGCATGGCCGCGTAGTGCCGCAGTGCCTCGGCGCGGTGCTCGCCCGCGAGGAAGCGCCCGACACCGGCGGCGGCCTCGGCGCCGCCGCCGGAAGTGTCGTAGCTGCCGCGGCCCGCGTGCGTGTCGAGGTAGAGAAAGCCCTTGGCCTTTCTCTTCAGCGCCGCGAGCAGCGCGAGCAGCGTCACGTGCTTGTGCACGTCGGCGAAGTTGCCCGCGTGAAAGCTGTGGCGGTATTTCATGGCCGGCGGTGGCACAGGCCGCCGGAGAGCTTGTCGAGGCGGCCGGTCTCGGCGATCTTCTTCATTCTGGTGCCCGCAACATCTGGTGAGACCCGCGGCAGTTTCCGGTGTTTCCGGCCGCGCGGCAAAAGGCGCGGCTTTTGCCGCCTGGGCATCGGGGAGCGAGCATGGCGGAGTACTGGTACGAGAGTCACGAGGGCCTGAGGCTCTTCGCCCGCGTCTATCCTGCGCCCGGCGCGGCGGCGCCGACGGTAGTGTGCCTGCACGGACTGATGCGCACCGGGCGCGACTTCGAGGATCTCGCCGCGCACCTCGCGGCGCACTCGCGGGTGATCGTGCCCGACGTGCGCGGCCGCGGGCGCTCGGCGCGCGATCCGAACTTCAACAACTACCAGATCCCGGTCTATCTCGCCGACCTGCAACGGCTGCTGACCGGCCTCGCGGCCGCGCGGGTCACGCTCATCGGCACCTCGATGGGCGGCCTGATGGCGATGGTGCTGGCGGCGATCGAGCCCCTCGCGGTGGCGGGCATCGTGCTGAACGACGTCGGTCCCGAAGTAGACCGGTCCGGGCTCGAGCGCATCCGCGGCTACGCCGGCAAGGGCCCGCCGGTGCGCGACTGGGCCGGGGCGCTGGCCCAGGTGCGCGCGGTGTACGGACCGGCCCTTCCCGGTCTCGATGAGGCGCGCCTCATGAAACTCGCGCGCGCCGGTTACCGGGAGGATGAGCAGGGCGTGCCGCAGCCGGACGCCGATCCGCTCATCGCCGAGCCGCTCAAGGACACGTCCAAAGCCGCTCCGGACCTGTGGCCGTTGTGGGCTGCGATCGCGAAAGTACCGATGCTGGCGATCCGCGGTGCGCAGTCGGACATCCTGAGCGCGGCGACGCTCGCGCGCATGCAGCGTGAGAAGCCGGACCTGAGCACGCTCACCGTGGCCAACCGCGGGCATGCGCCGCTGCTCGATGAGCCGGAGTGTGTGGCGGCGATCGACGAGTTCCTGGCCGCCACCGGCGCAGCCCCGCGCCGGGCCTGAGTTACTTGACGCCGCGCGCGCGCGCCGCCGCCGCTTTGGGCGCCGGGCGAGCTTTGCGCGCCGCGCTCTTGGCGGCCGCGCTCTTGGCGCCCGCGTGCGCCTTGCGCGCGCTGCGCGCCGCGGGCCTCTGCCGGACGCGGCCGGCCCGGCCGTCGCCTGCGGCTTGCGGGGCTGCGGCCGCCGCCGCCGCGGCACGCTTGCCCGCGGCGCCCTTGCCTGCGGCCCGCGCCGCCTGCGGTTGGCCTGCGGGTGCGGCCGCGGTTGCCGCCGCGTCGCCGGCCGCGGGTTGCGCCGCCTGTTTCCCGCGCCGGAAGCGTCCGAAGCGGCCGCCGCGCTCCGGAGCCGCGGCGAGCATCGCCTTGCACTCGTCCAGCGTCAGGCTCTTCGGGTCGCGCTCCTTCGGTACCTTGGCGTTCTTCTTCCTGTCGGTGACGTACGGGCCGTAGCGGCCGTTCAGCACCTGGATGCCGTCGTCGGGGAAATCCTGGATGAGGCGCGCCGCGTCCGCTTCCTGCTTCAGGCGGATGACCTCGAGCGCGCGCTCGAGCGACACGGTGTAGGGATCGTCCTCCTTGAGGGAGACGAACTTGGCTCCGTACTTCACGTACGGGCCGAAGCGGCCGACGTTGGCGACTACGGTCTCGCCCTGCGCATTGGCGCCGAGCGTGCGCGGCAGCTTGAAGAGCTCCATCGCGTCGGCGAGCGTGACCGCGTCCATCTTCTGCCCGCGCTTGAGGCCCGCAAAGCGCGGCTTCTCCTCGTCGTCCTTGGTGCCGATCTGCACGAACGGGCCGAAGCGGCCCATGCGCACCGTGACCGGCTTGCCGCTGGCGGGGTCCTTGCCGAGCTCGCGCGCCTGCGCGACCTGCTCGCGGGTGACCGTCTTCTCGATCTTCTCGACCTGATGGATGAACGGCTTCCAGAACTTCGCGAGCGGGGTCGTCCAGGGCTCCTCGCCGCGCGACACCGCATCGAGCTCGTCCTCCATCGCCGCCGTGAAGCCATATTCCACGTAGCGGTGGAAGTGATGGGTGAGGAAGCGGTTGACGATCTTGCCGATGTCGGTCGGCACGAAGCGGCGGCTGTCCATCTCGACGTACTCGCGGTCCTGCAGCGTCGAGATGATCGAAGCGTAGGTCGAGGGGCGGCCGATGCCGTGCTCCTCGAGGGCCTTGACGAGGGAGGCCTCGCTGTAGCGCGGCGGCGGCTCGGTGAAATGCTGCTCGGCCTTCAGGGCGGCGAGCGTCACGCGCTCACCTTCCTGCATCGGCGGCAGCACGTGATCGCCTTCGTCGGTCTTCGCATCGTCGCTGTCCTCCTGGTAGACCGACATGTAGCCGGCCTTCACCAGGGTCGAGCCGTTGGCGCGCAGCAGATGGCGCTGCGGGCCGTCGGGGCCGGCCAGCAGGTCGACGGCCACGGTGTCGAACAGCGCGTGGGCCATCTGCGATGCGACCGCGCGCTTCCAGATGAGCGAATAGAGCCGATAGAGATCGTCCTCGATCTTGCCCTCGACGTCCGCCGGCGTGATGGCGGCCGAGGTGGGACGGATCGCCTCGTGCGCTTCCTGGGCGTTCTTCGACTTGGTCTTGTAGACGCGCGGCTCCTCGGCCACTTCGTCCTGGCCGTAGAGCCGGGCTGCGACCGCGCGGATCTCCTGCACCGCCTCGGCGGCCAGCGACACCGAGTCGGTGCGCATGTAGGTGATGAGGCCGACGCTGCCCTCGCCGATATCGAGACCCTCGTAGAGCTGCTGCGCGAGACGCATGGTGCGCCGTGCGTTGAAGCCGAGCTTGCGCGCGGCCTCCTGCTGCAGGGTCGAGGTGGTGAAGGGCGGCGCCGGGTTGCGGCGGCGCTGCTTGCGGTCGATCGCGAGCACGCCGAGGGCCGCTTCTCCTGCCGCGCCGCGGGCGGCGGCGGCGATGGTGCGCTCGGCTTCGCGCGCCGCCGTTTCGTTGGTGAAGGTGAACTGCTCGACCTTGCCGCCGCGATACTCGAGCAGCTTCAGCGGGAAGGTCTGCGCGGTGTGCGTGCCTTCGCCGTCGATGGTCCAGTACTCGAGCGCCCTGAAGGCCTCGATCTCCTCTTCGCGCTCGCAGATCATGCGCAGAGCCGGGCTCTGTACCCGGCCCGCTGAAAGCCCGCGCCGCACCTTTTTCCACAGCAGCGGCGAGAGGTTGAAACCCACCAGGTAGTCGAGCGCGCGGCGCGCCTGCTGGGCGTTGACCAGGTCGAGCGACAGGTCGCGCGGCTGCTCGACCGCGGCGCGGATCGCGTTGCGGGTGATCTCGTAGAACACCACGCGCCGCACCTCCTTGCCGTCCAGCTCGCCGCGCTCGCGCAGGATCTCCTTCAGGTGCCAGGCGATCGCCTCGCCCTCGCGGTCCGGGTCGGTGGCGAGATACAGGGCGCGCGACTTCTTGAGAGTCCGCGCTATCGCGTCCACGTGGCGCTGGTTCTTCTCCAGCACCTGGTACTTCATCGCGTAGTCGTTGTCCGGATCGACCGCGCCCTCCTTGGGCACGAGATCGCGCACGTGACCGTAGGAAGCGAGCACGTCGAACTCGCGGCCAAGATACTTCTTGATGGTCTTGGCCTTGGCGGGCGACTCGACTATGACGAGGTTGTCTGCCATCTGGGAGAAAAAACGCCTCAGCTAGAAACGAAAAACCGCGGACGAGCCGCGGACCTGAAGCCACAACGCCCGCGCTCGCGCCGGCGAATCAATGCGGCGCCCCCGTGCGATCGTCGGACACCAGCCCGTCGAGCCGCTCGAAGGCGAGCTCCTGCCCCGGCTGGCTCGAGAGCACCATCAACACCACCCACTTGAGCTGCTCGGTGTCGGGCTCATCGGCATCCAGCGCCAGCATGCGCTCGATGACCAGCTCGCGCTGCTGCGGTGTGAGCACGCCCAGGCGCTCGAGCGTGAGGAGAAACCCGCGGCATTCGGTCGACAGGCGGGTGAGCTCGCTGTCGGAGAACACGCGCACGCCCGCGGCCGGGGCGCCCGGCTCCGCGGCCGGCAGCGGCGGGCGGTCGCGCCCGAAGGCAAGGTCGGTGAGCCAGTCGAGCGCGCGCTCGACCTTCGCCGGCGTGAAGCCGGCGCGCTCGAGATCGCGCGCCAGATGCTCGCGCTGCGGCACCTCCGGCGCATCGGCGAGCATGTACCGGTCGAAGACGTAGATCAGGATGTCGAGAATACTGCCAGTCATCTTTAAGGTATTCGGCCATACCGGCCGCCCGGAAGAGCCGCCACACGTCCCTTGAGCTCGAGTATCAACAGCATCGAGGCGATTGACTCGCTCGGCAGCTCGGTGCGCGCCACCAGACTATCGATGGTCGCGGGCGCAAAGCCGAGGGCATCTAACAGCATTTCATAGTCCTTGTCCAATTCGCCGGCGTCGCCGTCCGGCGCCGGCGCGCTCGTAAGTTGTTCTTTCGAAAAAGAAAGTCCGAGCTCCCTCATGACGTCTTGCGCCTCTTCGACGAGCACCGCCCCGGCTTTGAGGAGTTGGTGACAGCCGCGCGAGAGGGGACTGTGGATCGAGCCCGGGATGGCAAACACCTCGCGGCCCGCCTCGACCGCATGACGGGCGGTGATGAGCGAGCCGCTGTCGCGCGCGGCTTCCACGACCAGCGTGCCGAGGGCGAGACCGGCGATGATGCGATTGCGCCGTGGAAAGTTCTCACGCAGCGGCGCGCTGCCCGGCGGGAGCTCCGACACCAGCGCACCGTGCGCGCGAATGCGCTCGGCGAGCGCGCGGTTGGCGGGGGGATACACGGAATCGAGGCCGGTGCCGAACACGGCGATGGTTGCGCCGGCCACCTTGAGCGCGCCCTCATGGCTCGCCGCGTCGATGCCGGTGGCGAGTCCGCTCGTTACCGTCAGGCCCGCGCGCGCGAACCACGCGGCAAACTCGCGCGCCGTCGAGCGGCCGGCGGGCGTGGGGCTGCGCGAGCCGACGATCGCGAGCTGCCGTGTGGCGAGCAGCGCCACCGAGCCCTGCACGTAGAGCGCTGCGGGTGCGCCGGCGGTCTCCTTGAGCAGAGGCGGGTAGCCGGGATCGCTGCTGAGGATGATCACGGTGCCGCTCTCGCTCAGCCATTCGAGATCGGCCGCCACGGCGCGCTCGTCGGGGGCCTTCAGCCAGGCCCGCGCCGCGGGCGGCAGCTCGATCCGGGCCGCGCAGCGGGCGAGAGCCGCCGGGGCGAGCTCGCCGCCGGCGGCCGCGATCAGCGCGTCCGCGGCTTGCGCGGTGAGTCCGGGAGTGCGAGCGAGCGTCGCGCGTGCCGATCGTGAGTCCATGGCGCGCGAGCATAAGGCAAGCGCGCGCGCCGCGAACGCGGCACGGCGCTTAACGCCTCGAAGGCAGCAGGTTTGCGCCGACTCGCGCGCTTAAGGGTTGCGGACGACGTCGCGCACGTGAATGGTGTCAGAGGCGCCGAGGATGAGCGCGTAGCTCATGCGGTCGTAGACCCTGAACACCAGCGCGGTGCCGATGCGCTCGTCGGGGAGCTTCACCTTGGGCGCAAAGGAGCTGCCGATGCCGGCCCCCATGGTGGAAATGCTGCGGCCGCCGCGATAGAGGTCGCGGACGGTGTCGCCGGCCGAGTCGACCGCGAGGACGTTGCCGGCCACGAGCCCGTGGCTCTTGCCGCGGTTGATGGCGACGACCTCGAACTGCCCGATGAGATCGGTGCCGCCGACCACGGCGATGATGCGGCCGTGAACGTCACTCGACGGCGCGCGCAGCGTGAAGTTGACCGGCGAGGCCTCGTCGTTGGCCGTCACCAGGCGGTCGCCCGCCACGGTCTCGAGCGCCGATTCGGTGAGCAGTGCCTTGGCGGGATTGCCGGCCCGCTCGACGAGCGCGGTCGCCGTGTAGACGCCCTCGTAGCCGAGCAGCGCGTTGTCGTCCGGATCGCGCAGCTCGTCGCCGACCCGCATCACCGCGTAGCGTGAATTCTGCTCGGCGCTCAGGTTCGCGACGTAGACCTCGATGCCCGAGCCGCCCACCTGATGGGTGTCGCGGAAGGCGAGCACGTAGGGGGCGGTCCTGATCTGATCGCGCGTCAGCAGGCGCGGATGCGCGAGGAATGCCTGGATCGCCGAATAGGGAATGGTCGGTATCGCCTGATCGAGCGCGCTGCTGCGCAGGCGCGGATCGAGCTTCACGGAGTCGAGGCGCGCGGCGCCCGCCTCCACGACCGTGATCTGCGGACTGCCCTTGCCGCCGTAGGCGAGCTCCAGCGTGTCACCGGGATAAATCAGGTGTGGGTTCGGAACGCGCGGATTGATGATCCACACTTCGGGCCACAGCCAGGGATCCTTCAGGAACATCGAGGCGATGCTCCAGAGCGTGTCGCCCTTCTTGACGACGTAGCTCTTCGGCGCGCTCGGATTCACGATGTTCGCGGGAACCGACGCCGGGGCGGCGGCGGGCGCGGGTGCCGGGGCCTCGGCGCCGGCGGCGATGGCGGCCTCGGTAGCCGTCATGTCCGGTGCCGGGGCGGTCGCGGCGGCCTCCGCAGTCGTGCCCGCCGCGGGCGCGGCGGCCGCGCCCTGCGCGGCGGCGGAACCGGAGTGCCTGAACGGGAAATGGCCGCACCCTGAGAGCGTCAGCGACAGGGCGACCAGGCCCGCGCCAAAGCGGGCTCCAAGTACTTGATTAGAGACCATCCTCCACTCCTCTTCGCACGAGGCGGGGCACACGAGCAGCGCACGAGATTCTAATTGTTATACTGGCACGCCGCCCGTTTGGCATATGAATTAATGTCAAAATCGTGCGCTGGATCACGGGCGGCGGCGTCCCCATATACGGCGAAATCATGGCCCTAAGAACCATCCTGGAGTTCCCGGACCCCCGGCTGCGCACGCGCGCAAGGCCGGTGACCGTATTCGACGCCGCACTCGGTACGCTGATCGACGATCTGTTCGAGACCATGTACGCGGCTCCCGGCATCGGGCTCGCCGCCACGCAGGTCGACGTGCACCAGCGGGTCATCGTCATCGATACCTCGAGCGACCGCAGCGGACAGCTCGCGCTCGTCAATCCCGAGATCCTCGCCCGCGAGGGCGAAGCGAGCACCGAGGAGGGATGTCTGTCGGTGCCGGGGATTTTCGACCAGGTGAAGCGCGCGGCGAAGGTGCGGGTGCGCGCCCGGGACCGCACCGGCGCGGTGATCGAGCGCGACTACGACGACGTCCTGGCGGTGTGCATCCAGCACGAGATGGATCACCTCGAAGGAAAGCTGTTCGTCGACTATCTCTCCGACCTCAAGCGCGAGCGGATCCGCAAGAAGCTCGACAAGGAGCGCAAGGAGCGCTCGGCGCAGACTGCGCCGCCTGCGAACAGCGCGCACCGCGCCTACTAGCATGAAGCTCCCGGCGCTGCGCGCCCCGCCCCCGTGCTTCGGCAACGAATTGCCGAGGTCGGGCTGAGGTCAGCCTTGCGGGTGGCTTTCGCCGGTACGCCGGAATTCGCAGTGCCTGCGCTCGAGGCGCTGCTCAGGTCTCAGCGCGTCGTCGGCGTCCTCACGCAGCCCGACCGCCCGAGCGGCCGCGGCCGCCGCTTGAGCGCATCGCCCGTGAAAGCCCTGGCCGAGGCGCACCACCTGCCGCTCCTGCAGCCCGCGACGCTGCGTGCGGAGGCGCCGCGCGCCGCGGTCGCCGCCTGGAATTGCGACGTCTTGGTCGTCGTCGCCTACGGACTCATCCTGCCGCCCGCGGTGCTCGCGCTCCCGCGCCACGGCTGTCTCAACATCCACGCCTCGATCCTGCCGCGCTGGCGCGGCGCCGCTCCGGTGCAGCGCGCGATCCTCGCGGGTGACTCGGTCACGGGGGTCAGCATCATGCGGATGGACGAGGGCCTCGACACCGGTCCCGTGCTCCTCGCGCGCGAGCAGGTCATCGGCGCGCACGACACCGCCGGCTCCCTCAGCCGCGCGCTCGCGGCGCTCGGCGCGACGGCGCTGATCGAAGCGCTCGCCGGCCTCGAGGCCGGAACGCTCGAGGCGCGGCCGCAACCCCGCGAGGGCGTCACCTACGCGGCCAAGATCGACAAATCGGAAGGCCGCATCGACTGGAGCCGGGATGCACCGGGGATCGAGCGCCAGGTGCGGGCGTTCGATCCCTGGCCGATCGCCGAGACCACCCTCGACGGGCAACGCCTCCGCATCCATTCTGCCGAGAACGTGTCGGTAAAAGACGATAAAATCTCTAAATTTGGCACGATCGTCTCGGTACATGACGGCATCATGCTAGTCCAGTGCGGTCGGGGGCTGCTGGGCGTGCGAAGAGTCCAGAAGACGGGCGGGCGGGTGCTCGGAGTGTCCGAATTCGCCCACAACCTCGAGCTCGCGGGCCGCCGCCTTGGCTAGGACGCGCTGGGCTCCGGGCGCCGCGGCGATGGCCGGGGCGGCCCGCGTCGTCGAGGCGGTCGTCGCCGACGGGCGCTCGGCGGATGCGGCGCTCGCGCAGGTCGAGGCAGGCGATGATCGATCGGCGGTGCGCGCGATCGCGCTCGGGGCGCTGCGCTGGTACCTGAGGCTCTCGCCTGCGCTCGAGGCTCTCATGCAGCGGCCCGCGGGCGTCGCTCCCGCGGTGCGTGCGCTCCTCGCCGTGGGCGCCCATCAGATCGAGTACTCGCGCAACGTGCCCGAGCAGACGGTGCACGCCGCGGTCGACGCCGCTCGCATCCTGCGCAGCGAA
>DASQIP010000105.1:0-1703 GCA_035631515.1 Steroidobacteraceae bacterium | reverse complement strand
GCGGCGATCGTCACGCCGATCCCGGGCACGACGCGCGACGTGGTACGCGAGCGGATCGCGATCGACGGGATGCCGCTGCACGTGCTCGACACGGCGGGGCTGCGCCACGCGGGCGACCCGGTCGAGGAGGAGGGCATGCGGCGGGCGCGCGCCGAGATCGAGCGCGCCGATCGGGTGCTGTTCGTCATCGACGCGGTGGAGGACCCCTCGGCCGCGGCCTGGCGCGAGGAGCGCGCGCGGCTGCCCGCCGACGTGCCGGTGACGCTGGTGCTCAACAAGTGCGACATCGCGGTGGGGTTGCCGCTCGCCGATACCGCGAGCGGTCCCCCGAGGTTTCACGTCTCGGCGCTCACCGGGGCGGGGATCGAGGTGCTCCGGGGGCACCTGAAGGGCTGCATGGGCTTTCAGACGGTCGAGGGCGGGGCGATCAGCGCGCGTCTCCGGCATCTCGAGTCCCTCGCGCGCGCGCGAGGGCACGTCGAGGAGGCGGAGCGGCAGCTCACCGAGCGCCGTGCCGGGGAGCTCGTCGCCGAGGAGCTGCGCGCCGCGCAGACGGCGCTGAACGAGATCACCGGAGAGTTCACCAGCGACGATCTCCTCGGACGCATCTTTGCGGGATTCTGTATCGGGAAATAGTCGCGTCCGGCGCGCATCGCAGGACCAGGAGGGACCGCCATGAAGACATCAGGGAGCCCGGGATCGATCGCAATGCGGAGAGCCGCATCGGCACTCGCCGCCGCCTGGCTCACCGCCTGCGCCGCGCCGCCCTCCGCGCCCTCGGGTGTCGTTTGCCCCTACGCGCCGTGGTATCAGCACCCCTACCGCCACGGTGCGGTGCCGACGCGCGAAGCGCAGCAGAAGATCCTCGCCTGGGAGGCGTCACGGCGCGCGGCGCAGGCACCGGTCAGCGCCGCGACGCTGGTGTTCGGCGGCGGCGTCGATGGCGTCGGTGTCACGAGCGGCGTGCCGCGCGTGTACCTGGTGTTCTATGGCAGCCAGTGGACGAGCGGCGGCGATCCGGGCGCCGCCGCCGCCTACCTCCGGCATCTGTTTGAGGGCATCGGAACCGGAGGCGAGCAATGGTCGGGGACCATGACGCAGTACTGCGATGGCCCGACCGTGCCCCAGGGGGCGAGCAGCTGCACCCCCGCGAATACCCCGCACGTTGGCTACCCGGACGGCGGCGCACTCGCCGGAGTCTGGTTCGACACCGAGGCGCCGTCGCCTGCCAGCGCGACGCCCGCGCAGCTCGCGCAGGAAGCGGTACGGGCGGCGCAGCACTTTGCCAACCTCTCGGCGGCGGCCAACCGCTATGCGCAGTACCTGATCGTGTCTCCCTCGGGCACTCATCCGGACGGGTTCGGGAATGCAGGCCAGAATTTCTGTGCCTGGCATGACTACACGCCTTCCCAGTTCGGCGACATCGCTTACGCCAACATGCCCTACGTCAGCGACCTCGGCAGCAGCTGTGGAACGAGCTTCGTCAACCCCGGGGGCGCGGGCGCGCTCGACGGCTTTTCCATCGTCGCGGGCCACGAGTACGCCGAGATCCTCACGGATCAGAATCCGCCCGGCGGCTGGACCACCCCTGCGGGAGAGGAGACGGGCGATGAGTGCGCCTGGATCGCGAGCGGTCAGGGCGCCTCGGCGAACGTCGCCATGGGCAACGGCGCCTTCGCCATGCAGAGCACGTGGTCGAACGA
>DASQIP010000104.1:0-2127 GCA_035631515.1 Steroidobacteraceae bacterium | reverse complement strand
GCTGCCGGGGATCTTAGTAAGCGGTGGGGACATTTCCTTGTCGAACCGGTCACGGTTTGGAAGATCCTGCGCGCCACAGTAAGTAAAAACCGCGGCGCAGTTCGCACTTTAGCACGCCTCCTGTCGCCGGCGGGCGACAGGCGCAAGGCCTGCCTTGGGCGCGGCGGTCAGATGGCCCGGGCCAGCGCCGCCGCGAGGCCGACGTAGTCCGCGGGCTTGAGCGCGCGCAGACGCGCCTTGTCCGCCGCGGGAAGTGGCAGAGAGTCGATGAATTCGCTCAAGGTCCGCCCGTCGATGGCGCGGCCGCGGGTGAGATCCTTGAGCCGCTCGTAGCCCTCCGGGACGCCGGCGGCACGCAGCGCGGTCTGCACCGCCTCCGCCAGGACTTCCCAGGAGTCCGCGAGATCGCCCGCCATGCGCGCCGCGTCCGCCTCGATGCGCGAGAGCCCGCGCCCGAGCGAGCTCCAGGCGATGAGCGTATGCCCGAGCGCGACGCCGAGATTGCGCAGCACGGTCGAATCGCTGAGGTCCCGCTGCCAGCGCGACACCGGCAGCTTCTCGCCGAAGTGCCGCAGCAGCGCGTTGGCGAGCCCGAGGTTGCCCTCGGCATTCTCGAAATCGATCGGGTTCACCTTGTGCGGCATGGTGGACGAGCCGATCTCGCCCGCCACCATGCGCTGGCGCAGATACCCGAGCGAGATGTAGCCCCACACGTCGCGGCACAGGTCGATCAGCACCACGTTGGTGGCGGCGACCGCGTCGCAGTACTCGGCGATCCAGTCGTGGGGCTCGATCTGAGTGGTGTACGGGTTGTACTCGAGCCCGAGGGACTCGACGAAGGCACGCGCCACCGCCGGCCAGTCCACCGTCGGCAGTGTGCCGGCGTGCGCGTTGAAATTGCCGACCGCGCCGTTCCACTTTCCGAGGATCTTCACGGCCGACCAGCGGGCTTGCGCGCGCATCAGCCGGGCGGCGAAGTTGGCGAGCTCCTTTCCCAGGGTCGTCGGGCTCGCGGCCTGCCCGTGGGTGCGCGCGAGCATCGCGCTCTCCGCGTAGCGATGAGCGAGCGCCACCAGCTCCTCGATGCGCGCCCTGAGGACGCCGGTCAGGAGCTCGCGCGCCGCCTGCAGCAGCCGTGCGTAGGCGAGGTTATTGATGTCCTCGGAGGTGCAGCCGAAGTGGACCAGCTCGAGAGTGGCGGCGGAGGCGCCCGCCGCCTGAAGCTGCTCGCGCACGTAGTACTCGACCGCCTTGACGTCGTGGTTGATGCGCGCCTCGATGGTCTTGACGGCGGTCGCGGCGCCCGCGTCCGGGGCGGCGGCGAGCTGCTGCGTGCGGGCGCGCACCGCGGGGCGCAGCGCGGCGCCCTGCAGCTGCGGCACCGCGGCCGAAAGCTGCAGCAGCCATTGGGCCTCGATGCGCACGCGCTCGCGGATCAGCGCTGCCTCCGAGAGCAGCGCGCGCAGCGGTGCGGCCGCGCGTGCGTAGCGCCCGTCTACGGGCGAGAGCGCCTCGAGTGCGGCGACGGCGTCGCTGGGGCTGGCGGGCATGCGTTATCATCATAACGCATACGGCCGTCCGGCCGGGCGTCCCGCGGGCCGGGGGCGATGAGTGGAGTTGCACGCATGACGACTTCCTTCCGGGTGGAGCGCGACAGCATGGGCGAGCTCAAGGTCCCCGCGCACGCGCTCTGGGGCGCGCAGACCCAGCGTGCCGTAGACAACTTTCCGGTGAGCGGCCTGACCATGCCGCGGGGATTCATCGCCGCCCTGGGGCTGGTCAAGCAGGCGGCCGCGCGGGCCAACCGCCGCCTCGGGCTCCTCGAGCCCAAGGTCGCGGAGGCGGTGGAGGCTGCCGCCGCCGAGGTCGCCGCCGGCCGGCACGACGCCCACTTCCCGATCGACGTCTTCCAGACCGGCTCCGGCACCAGCACCAACATGAACGCCAACGAGGTGATCGCCGCGCTCGCGAGCGCGCGCCTCAAGGGCGCCGTGCACCCCAACGACCAGGTCAACATGGGGCAAAGCAGCAACGACTCGATCCCGACCGCCATCCATGTGAGCGCGGTGCTCGCACTGCGGCAGGCGCTCATGCCGGCGCTCGCGCATCTGCGCGAGGTGCTCCTCG
>DASQIP010000103.1:0-15081 GCA_035631515.1 Steroidobacteraceae bacterium | reverse complement strand
CCCGCGGCCGCGGACCGCATCGCAGCCGATGCCGTGGCGGTCGATGAGCTCGAACACCAGGTCGGGTCCGGCGGCGACGCTCGCCACCAGCCGCGTGCCTCGCTCGGATCCAAACAACTCCTCGAGCGCATCCGGGTCGGTCTTCAACCCCGGAATCACCTGCCCGCCGTTCAGGCCCGAGGCGCGCTCGCCGAGCGCCTTCGCCTCGAGCACCAGCACGGCGCGGCCCGCCGCCGCGAGGTGCAGCGCCGCCGACAACCCCGTGTAGCCCGCGCCGACGATCACGACATCGGCGCGCCTCGCGCCCGCGAGTGGCGTGAGTGCGGGAGCTGCGGTCGCGGTCGCGGACCACAGCGACTGCGGCGGCGCAGCCGGCATCGCCCTTCCCCCTATCGATGATCGATTCTTGAGTTTCGAGCCTGCGGTCGGCGGCGGGACTCTATAGGCAGCGCGCCGCGCCGGTCAATCAAACGCGAGGTTCGCGCGCCGCAGCGCACCTTCCGCCACGACCGCCGTTGTGCGAGACTCCGGCGCGGCTTCGAGTTGCTGAGGGGGGCCGATGCAATCCTTTCCGCGTTGGATAGCGGCGCTCGGCCTCGCGCTGGCGGGCAGCGCGCCGTGCGCCGCCCCGGCATCGCCCCCGCCCCTGCCCGCCGAGCATCTGACGCTCGAGAAGCTGCCGGCGCCCGGTCCGCACTGGGTATACGTCGTCGACTACGCGTTCGACAACGAGACCGACGCGCGCGTACATCTCTACGACGCAGACACGCATCGCCGCCTCGGCCAGATCGACGCCGGCTTCCTGCCGGGATTGGCCCTGTCCCCCGACCACAGCATCGTCGCCGTCGCGACCACCTACTTCGCGCGCGGCAGTCATGGCGCGCGCATCGACGTGGTGGAATTCAACGACACCGCTACGCTCGCCGCCGGCCGCGAGATCCTGCTGCCGCCCAAGCGGCTGCAGGCCATCCCCACGCCGTTCAACGCCGCCTACAGCAGCGATGGCCGCTTCCTCTATGTGTCGTACGTGACACCCGCCGCCTCGTTCGGCGTGCTCGATCCGGCCAACGGGACGGTGCTCGCCGAGATCGACACCGCCGGCTGCATGCTCGTGATCCCCGCGGGCCCGAACCGCGTGTCCTCGCTCTGTGAGAGCGGACGGCTGCTCACGGTGACGCTCGACCCGCAGGGCCACGAAGCCGCACGCACCATGTCGGCGCCGTTTTTCGATGCGGACCGGGATCCGGTATTCGTGCAGGGCATCGCGACCGCACGCGGGTTTGCCTTCCTGTCGTTTCTCGGCCAGGTTCACGAGGTCGATCTCACGGGAGCCGAGCCCGTGTTCGCAGCTCCCTGGTCGCTGATCGGTGCCGGCGAGCGCGGCTGGCGCCCCGGCGGCGCGCAGGTGGGCGCAATCCACCGTGCCCGCGGCCGGCTGTTCGTGCCCATGCATCGCGGCGGCGAAGGCACGCACAAGGCCGGCGGCAGCGAGCTGTGGGTATACGATCTCACCAGTCACAGCCGGGTGGCGCGCTGGCCGCTCAAGGCGGCCGGCTTGAAGCCCGTGGTCGCCGTCGAGGTGTCACAGGACGCCGCGCCCGTGCTGTTCGCCGCCACCGACGCCGCGGATCTCGCGATCATCGATGCCGGGAGCGGCAGAGTACGTCACGTCGAGAAGCACCTCGGTCAAACCCCGTGGCAGCTGCTCACGCCCTGAGGCCCTGAGGTATCGCATGCGCGCGTTCGACCGCTTGTTCGAGGAGTCCTCCCGCTCCCTTGCGAGCCGCACCTCGAGGCGCAGCCTGCTCGCCGTGCTCGGGCAGGCGTTGACCGGTGCCGCGCTGCTGCCCCTCCTGCCGGTGAACCGCGGCAGCCGGGCGCACGCGGCGGACGCCAAGCCTGCGACTGCCGGGCCCGAGGACTGCGAGTACTGGAAATACTGTGCGATCGACGGCGCCCTGTGCGCATGCTGCGGCGGCACCTCCACGTCCTGTCCGCCGGGCACGGGATCCTCTCCCATCACCTGGGTAGGCACGTGCCACAATCCAGGCGATGGACGCGACTACATCGTGTCCTACAACGACTGCTGCGGAAAGACCAGCTGCGGCACGTGCGACTGCAACCGCAACGTGCGCGAGAAGCCCCTGTACCGGCCGTCGCGCAACAACGATCTCAACTGGTGCATGGCGAACGCCAACTCCAATTATCACTGTACCGTGTCGGTGATCGTGGGCGTGGCGGAGAAATGACCCGCCGTTTGCTGCGCGCCACGGTGGCGCTCGCAGCCGCCGCCGCGGCGCCGCTCGCGGCGGGTGCTGCGGAGGCACCCGCGCCCGCCTACCCGCAGGGCGCCGCGAGCTTTCAGACCACCTGCGCCGTGTGCCACGGCAGCGCCGGGGCGGGGCTCCCGGGGCTCGCGCCTCCCCTGCTCTCGTATCCCGCACGCTACGCGGCCAGCCCCGAGGGGCGGCGGCAGCTCGCGATGACGGTGCTCTACGGCATGTACGGCGACATCGCGGTCGAGGGCAAGCATTACGCGTTCCAGATGCCCGGGTTCGGCCAGCTCGATGACGCGAGTCTCGCGGCGCTGCTCAATTTCGTGGTGTTCGATCTTGCGCACGCGCCGCCGGGCGTGGCGCCCCTCGCGCCGGCGGAACTCGCCGCCGAGCGCGCCCATCCGCTCGACGGCGCGGCGGTGCGTGAGCATCGCAAGAGCGTCGCGCCCGTGGAGCCCTGAGCATGCGCCTGGGAAGCATCCGCGCGGCGCTCGCGTTCGCCGCGGCGACCGCCGCGTCGCCTGCCTGGGCAAGCCCCGGGCAGGACTACATGCTCTACTGTCAGGGTTGCCATGGCGATCAGGCCCAGGGAGTGCCGGGTAAGGTACCGCCGCTCGCCGGCTCGCTCGCTCTCTTCATGCGCAGCGCCGCCGGACGTGACTACCTGCTGCGGGTGCCGGGCGCCGCCAACTCCGCACTCACCGATGCACAGCTGACGGCGGTCCTCAACTGGCTGGCCGCGACCTTCCCGCCCGCCGGCGCGACCGCGCCCGCGCCGCAGCCCTTCACCGTGGCGGAGCTCGCGCAGGCGCGCCGCCTGCCGCTCGCCAACGTGCAGGAGACGCGCCGCGAGGTGGTGCGCGCACTCGCGGCCAGCGGCCCGGCTCCGCCCTCCGGCTACTGACCGCGCCCCCGGGCTGGAGCGCGTACCGCCTCTACTGGCGGAAGATCAGCGTGACGCCGATCGTGCTCGGCCTGAACGTGAAGGCGCGCTGCAGGCGGCTCGCACCCGGTGTGTTCGGATAGCACGCGACTCCGGGGGCGTCGCCCGGATTGCTGCAGATCGTATAGTTGTAGGCCGTGAGAGCATGGGTATCGGTGAGGTTGTCGACAAACCCCTGCACCGACCACGCCCCGAACTGCATTCCGCCGCGCAGGCTGACGAAGGTCGTCGACGGCAGCACGAAGTTTGCCGGGTCGTACTGCGAGGTGTTCGGATCCAGGCCCGCGGTAGGCCACCGGGCGCGCCCCAGGTACTCGCCGTCGACCCGCACGAAGGCCTCGTGGCTCGCGAGGCTGAAGCGGTATTCCACTCCCATGGCGGCGGTGAACGGCGCGGTCGGCTGACCGCCCCCCGCCTCGCTGCTCGCACCGATGATCGCATCCCCGTTCGCGACCAGCGGACGCGGGTCGACCCCGGTGCTGCTGAAGCGGAAGTCCTCGGTGTAACGCGCGTCGGTGTAGCCCGTGGCCAGCTCCAGCGTCAGGTTGTCGGTTACCGCCACATCCGCCTGCAGGTCGGCTCCCTTGGCAACCGCAGCGCCGGTGTTGGCGATGAAGGAGATCTGACACACCGGCGGCACGATCAGCTGCTGGATGTTGTTCCACTTGATGTAATAGACGCTGGTTGCGAGCCGCACGCGATTGTTGAAGTTGTTCTTCGCGCCCACTTCGAAGCTGTTCACCGAGTCGGAGCTGAAGGTCCCGGGATCCGTCTGGATGCCGAAGTTGGCGAAGTCCGTGGGGCAAGCCGCGTTGGGGATGGGATTGTTGGCCCCACCCGGGCGGAACCCCTTGGCGTAGGTCGCGTAGTACAGGTCGTTGGGATCGGCCTGGAACTGCAGGCTGACCTTGGGCGTGAAGGCGTTCTCGCTGATATCGCCGGTACCGAAACGCGGCGGTGCGTACAGCTGCGGTCCGCCCGTGTAGGTATCGAACGAATACTTCATGTGCGATTCGCGCGCGCCGACGGTCAGCTTCAGTTGCTCGGTCATCGCGAAGGTCAGCTCGCCGAACACCGCGATCTGCTGGTCCTTCGAGCTGGTCTTGAGGAAGTAGGAGTCGGTACCGAATCCCGGTACGTAGCCGTCGGGTCCGGTGCAGGCGCCGTTGGCGTCGAGATAGCAGAAGAAGTCGGTGAAATTCGGATCCCCGAATACCGCATTGGTCAGCTGCCCGAGCATCGGATCGTTGATCTGCTCGAAATACGTCTGGCGGTTCTCGTTGGCGAACACCCCGGCCGTCCACAGGAGCCGCGCATTCGGGTCCGAGGACTGCAGGCGGATTTCCTGGGTGAGGTTCTGCTGTCCGTTCTGGATGCTGGATGGAGCACGATACTGAAGGCCGCCCGGAACGTGCAGCCCGCCGGCATCGAGCAGCGGGAAGCAGTCGGCGACGGGGCCGCTGCAGGCCCAGGGCCGCAGGAAGATCGGCGCGGCGTTCTGGGTCTGGTAGTAGCCGAGGTTGTAGAGCGTGCCTTCGTAGCCGGTGGTGTTCTCGCGGTGGTAGTAGGAGGTGTTCGAGATCAGGCGCGCCGAGCCGACATCGCCTTCGATCTTGAGCGCCGGCAGGTAGAAGCGGTCCGGCGAATTGCGTGCGTTCGGGTCGGCGTTGGCGAACTGGGCGTTGTCCGGGTTCGAGTACAACGGCCAGTAGTCCTCGCCGTTGTGGCGCTTGCGATCCTGGTAATAGATGCTCGGCGTGATCGACCAGTGCTCGTTGGGCGTCCACAGCGCCGCCAGGCGCACGAGTGCGTTCTCCTCGTGGTTGGCGTTGAACTGCACGGTCTGCAGCGTGTACGGGTCGAGCTGATCGATCCAGCCGCCGTCACGCCGGTACCAGACGGTGAGACGGGCCCCGAAGGTGCCCTGGATCAGCGGCCCGCCGACCGCGACGCCCGCCTCGTAGCTCGGAGCGCCCCGCTCGGTCGAGGCGAACTCCGCGCGGCTGTAGATGCTGGTCTTGGTGACGCTCGGCTGCGTGGTGATGTAGCGTACCGTGCCGCCCTCGGAGCCGGAGCCGAACAGCGTGCCCTGCGGCCCGCGCAGCACCTCGACACGATCGATGTCGAACGACTTCGGCAGCGCCTCATCGGGGCTGAAGGCGAGCGCCCGCATCTGGATCGGCGTGTCGTCGATGTAGATACCCGTGGTGCCGGCACCACCGGTGCCGGAAATGCCGCGGATCGAGATGTTGTTGGTACCGGAGTTGTCGAAATTCACTCCGGGGGTAAAACGCGCAACCTCGGAGAAGTCCTTGATGCCGCGCTGATCGAGGCTTTCCTGGGTGAGAGCCGTGACGCTGATCGGCACCTTGCTCAGGCTCTGCTCGCGGCGCGTTGCCGTGACGACCACTTCCTGCAGGCCGACGGTCGGCGTCGCCTCCTCGGTGGGCTGAGCCGGCTGCTGATCGGCCCACGACGCCGCACTGCCACAGGCCAGAGCCGCCGCCACGAGCTGCACGCCGGCGCGCGCACACGTGGATCCGTACCGGTGATTGCGCCGCATGGAGCCTCCCCTGAAGACGTGAGTCGTTGTTCTGGAGCCACACAATAGGTGCAGCGACCTGCTTACAAGGTAACGCGCCGGCGGCGCCGCGGCAACGGCGCGTCGCGCGCGTTCAAGCGGTACGCGCCGGGCCGCACCCGCGCCGTGCGTGAGGCGCCGTCAGACCTTGAGGCTGCGGCTGACCGGGAGCGTGCGCACCCGAGCGCCCGTGGCGGCATAGATGGCGTTGCAGAGCGCCGCGGCTACGCAGGCGGTACCGGTCTCACCGACTCCGCCCGGATTCGCGCTGCTGGCGATGAGGTGTACCTCGACCCTCGGCGCCTCCGCGATCCGCAGCGGCAGGAAATCGTCGAAGTTGCCCTGCTGCACACGCCCGTTCGCGATCGTGATCTCGTTGGTGAGCGCGGCGCTCAGACCGAAGGTGACGCCGCCCTCGAGCTGCGCGCGCACGCCGTCGGGATTCACCACCTGGCCGCAGTCCATGGCACAGACGACGCGTCCGACGCGCGGGCGCCCCTGCGCGTCCACGCTCACCTCGGCAACCAGCGCGAGGTAGCTGCCGAAGGCAAACTGAATCGACACGCCGCGCCCGCTGCCGGCGGGCATGGCGGTGCCCCAGCCGGCGCGGTCGGCGGCCAGATCGAGCACCGCACGCATGCGCGGCTCCTTGAGGAGCCCGCGCCGGTAGCTGACCGGATCCTGGCGCACGGCCGCGGCCAGCTCGTCCACGAAACTCTCGACGGCAAACACGCTGCGCGTCGCGCCGACGCCGCGCCACCACCCGGTGGGCACGCCGCGCGGGTCGCGGCGTACGAAACGCACCTCCATGTTATCGAGCGGATAGGCGAGATCTACGGCCGACGTGACCGCATCCGGGTCGACGCCGTTCTTCACGGTGTGTTCGCCGTAATAGAGCGCCCAGAGGCCCGCGCCCGCAATGGTGTGCCGCCAGGCGACGGGTAAGCCGCGCGCATCGAGCGATGCCGCCAGATGATCCACGTAGTACGGCCGGTAGCGGTCGTGGCGGATGTCCTCCTCGCGGCTCCACAGCACCTGCACCGGCCCGCGTACGTGGCGCGCGATACGCGCCGCCAGCACCACGCCGTCTACCTCGAGGCGGCGGCCGAAGCCGCCGCCGATGAACTCGTTGTGCAGGATGATCTGCGCGGGCTTCAGGCCGAGCGCGGCGAGCTTGTCGACCGCGCGGTCGGGCGCCTGCGTGCCGGTCCAGATCTCGCACTCGCCGTCGCGCCAGTCGACCGTGCAGTTCATCGGCTCGAGGGTCGCGTGCGCGAGGAAGGGCTGATGGTAAGTCGCCTCCAGGTGCGACGCGGCGCGCTCCGCCGCCGCCGCCGAGCCCTTGCGGAGCGCAACGGCGCCCGCGCCCGCTTCGCGCACGGCGCTCTCCAGCTCGGCGACGATCGCCGCCTGCTGCACGCCCGCGTTTGCTCCGTGGTTCCAGCGGATGCTGAGCGCCTTCATCCCCTGCATCGCCGCCCAGGTGTCGTCCGCAACCACGGCGACCAGATCGCCCTCGTTCACCACCTGCCGCACGCCGCGCACCGCCAGCGCCGCATCGTCGGCGAACCCTGCGGCCCTGCCGCCCGTGACCGGCGCGAGGGCGATCACGGCCACCTTCGCTCCCGGCGGCCGCGCGTCGATGCCGAAGCGCGCGCTGCCGTCGACCTTGGTCGCACCGTCGAGCCGCCGCGCCGCGCGGCCGATCAGCCGGAAGTCTTTCGGGTCCTTGAGCGGGGGTGGCGGCGGCACGGGAAGCGCGGCCGCCTCCGCTGCCACGGCCTCGTAGCCGAGGCGCCGGCCCGAGGCGGCGTGGACCACCGCGCCGTTCTCGGCGTGACAACTCGCGACCGGGACACCCCAGCGTCTGGCCGCCGCCTCGATCAGCATGAGGCGCGCGGTGGCGCCCGCCTGGCGCAGCGGCATCCAGCATTGAATGATCGAGAGCGAAGTCCCGGTCGATTGATCGAACTTCAGACCCTCGTCCGCCGACGGGTCCGGTACGAATCCGTAGACCTCGGGACTGGGCGGAGCGGCCTCGATGTTCACGGTATCGAGCCGCACCTCGAGCTCTTCGGCGATGAGCATCGCGAGCGAGGTGTAGGTGCCCTGGCCCATCTCGACCTTGGGCATCACGAGCGTCACGCGCTTTCCGGGTCCGATCCGCACGAAGGCGTTCAGCACCCCCGGGCCGCCGGCCGCGGTGCCGTCCCGGCGCTCGAGCCGCCGGGCCGTGATACCGAGTACCAGCGCCCCGCCCACGGCGGACGCCACCAGCACGAACCTGCGACGCGTGACCGCGGGTACGCTCATCTATGGTCTACGGCGTGAGCCGTTCGAGCCCCCCGAGCCAGGGCCGCAGCGCCTCGGGCACGTCCACCGAGCCGTCCTCGTTCTGGAAGTTCTCGAGCAGCGCGACCAGGGTACGTCCTACCGCGAGTCCCGAGCCGTTGAGGGTATGCACGGCTTCAGGCTTCTTGTCGAGCGGATTGCGCCAGCGTGCCTGCAGACGCCGCGCCTGGAACGCCTCGAAGTTGCTGCACGAGGAGATCTCCCGGTAGCGCTCCTGTGAGGGCAGCCAGGCTTCGAGATCGTACGTCTTGGCCGCGCCGAAGCCGGTATCGCCCGCGCACAGCACTACCGTGCGGTACGGGATCCCGAGCCGCTGCAGCACCGTTTCGGCGTGGCCGGTGAGCTCCTCGAGCGCCGCGTAGGAGTCCGCCGGGCGCACGATCTGCACCAGCTCCACCTTGTCGAACTGGTGGTTGCGGATCATGCCGCGGGTGTCCTTGCCCGCCGCGCCGGCCTCGGAGCGGAAGCACGGCGTGTGCGCCACGAACTTCAGCGGCAGTCGCTCCGCAGCCACGATCTGCTCGCGTACCAGGTTGGTGACCGGGACCTCGGCCGTCGGGATGAGAAAGAAGCCCTGCTCGCCGCCCACCGCGAACAGGTCCGGCTCGAACTTGGGCAACTGTCCGGTGCCGGTGAGCGCCGGGCGCTGCACCAGATACGGCACGTACACCTCGGTGTAGCCGTGCTCGCGGGTGTGCAGGTCGAGCATGAACTGCGCCAGCGCCCGATGCAGCCGCGCGACCGCGCCGCGCATCACCACGAAGCGCGCGCCGGAGATGCGCGCCGCGGCCTCGAAGTCGAGGCCCCCGAGGTGCTCGCCGATCTCGACGTGATCGCGCGCCTTGAAGCCGAGGCGCCGCGGCTCCCCCCAGCGGCGCACCTCGCTGTTGGCGGCCTCATCGCGCCCGTCGGGCACCGAGTCGTGCAGCAGGTTCGGCAGCCCGAGCTGCCATTGCTCGAGCTCGCCCTGCACGGCGGCCAGCCGCCCCTCCGCCGCCGCGAGCTCGCCGGTGAGCGCCTCGCCACGGGCAATGAGCGCGCCGGCCTCCGCGCCGCGCCCCTTGGCGACGCCGACCGCCCTGGCGTTGGCGTTGCGCTCGGCACGCAGCCGGTCGACCTCGACGGCCAAGGGCTTGCGCTGCTCCTCGAGGGCCTTGAGCGCCGCGACGTCCAGAAGGTAACCGCGGCGCGCGAGATTGCGGGCCACTTCCTCGGGCTCGTTACGCAGCAGCTTCGGATCGATCACTCGCTACCTTTCGGCGTGGGCGGTTGGCCTCGCAGGCGCGCCAGCGCTTCGGCGATCTTCAGCTCGAGGCCGCGGGCAACCGGCCGATAGTACCGCCGATCCGGCATCCCGTCCGGCAGGTAGCGCTCGCCGCCGGCGAAGGCATCGGGCTCGTCGTGCGCGTAGCGGTAGCCGCGTCCATAGCCGAGGTCCTTCATGAGCCGCGTCGGCGCGTTGCGCAGCTTCAATGGCACCTCCAGCGTGCCGAATTCGGCGACGTCCGCCATCGCCTCCCCCATCGCCACGTACACGGCGTTGCTCTTGGGCGCGCAGGCGAGGTAGACCACCGCGGTGGCGAGCGCCAACTCCCCCTCCGGCGTACCGAGCCGCTCGTACGCCTCCCAGGCGTCGAGTGTCAGGGCGAGAGCGCGCGGATCGGCGAGCCCCAGGTCCTCGCTCGCCATGCGCACTACGCGCCGCGCGATATAACGCGGGTCGCAGCCGCCGTCGAGCATGCGGCACAGCCAATAGAGCGCCGCGTCCGGATCGGAGCCGCGCACCGCCTTGTGCAGCGCCGAGATCTGCTCGTAGAACTGGTCGCCGCCCTTGTCGAAGCGGCGGTGGCCGCCGCCCGCGACCTCGCGCGCCAGCGCCGCGCCGAGCTCGTGCGGCGTGCCGCCGGCCTGCGCCAGCGCCACGGCGAGCTCGAGCATGTTGAGCGCGCGGCGGGCGTCGCCGTCGGCGGCGTGTGCGATCAGCGCGAGCGCCTCGGGCTCGGCCTCGATGCGTTCGTGCCCGAGCCCGCGCTCCTCGTCGGCGAGAGCCGCGCGCAGCACGGCCTCCAGGTCCTCGGGCGTCAGAGCCTTGAGGACGTAAATGCGGGCCCGCGACAGCAGGGCACTGATGACCTCGAACGAGGGGTTCTCGGTAGTGGCGCCGACGAAAGTCAGCGTTCCGTCCTCGACGTACGGTAGAAAGGTGTCCTGCTGTGCCTTGTTGAAGCGATGCACCTCGTCGAGGAACAGCAGCGTCGCGCGGCCGTCGGCGGCGCGCGCGGCGCGTGCGCTGTCGACCGCGGCGCGGATGTCCTTGACGCCGGCCATCACCGCCGACAGCGGGATGAACTGCGCGTCGGCAGTCTGCGCAATCAGCCGCGCCAGCGTCGTCTTGCCGGCACCGGGAGGTCCCCACAGGATGAGGGAGTGCAGCTGGCCGGACCTGATGCTGGTGTAGAGCGGCTTGCCCGGCGCGAGCAGGTGCCGCTGGCCGACGAATTCTTCGAGGCGCCGCGGCCGCATGCGATCGGCCAGCGGCCGCAGCGGCTCGGCGACGGTGGCGCTCATTTGCGCGGCGTTCCGATCACGTCCGCGCCCTTGGGAGGCGTGAAGCTCACCTCGGCGGTGCTCACCGGCACATTGCGCTCGACCTTCTCGAACATCACGGTCGCGGTCTGATCGAGCTTATCCTCGAGGATCATGCGCTTCAGCTCACCCTTGTCGAAGCCGAACAGCGCCTCGCGGAAGTCCGCCTCCGCCCCGTGCGGCTCGACCAGCACCCACTGGAGCCCCTGGCGCTCGCCGGCCGGCGTGATGGTGAAGTTCCTGCGCACGTCGACCGCGCCCGACAGCAGCAGCGCCGGCGTCGCCGACAGCGCCGCATCGACCGGCTTCACGGTCACCTGCTCGAGGTCGCGGTCGAAGAACCAGAGATTGCGCCCGTCGCACACCATCAGCTGGCCGGCGGTCCCGGCCCCGCTGCCCGACTGCGGGTGGATATCCCAACTGAACTTGCCCGGGCGCTCCACGATGATCGTGCCGGTCGCCCGATCGATCTCGCGGCCCTGGCCGTCGGCGAGCGTCTGCAGGAAGCTCGCGCGCAGCGTCTTCAGGTGATCGAGGTAAGCATCGAGCTGGGTCGGCTGCGACTGCTCCGGCGCCGACTGCGCTGCCGCGGCTGGAGCCGCGGCCGGTTCTGCTCCCCCCGCGGGCACGGCCAGCGCCAGGGCGAGCGCCAGACTGAGAGCGCACGCAGGCAGCCGTGAGTGCAGAAAGGCGTTTTCGGGGGCGTGTGCGCCATGGATGGCGCACCCGCAGCCTCCATGGATGGATTCACGGCGTCCCCGAAAACGCCTTTCTGCAATCGCGGCTGCACGTGTCACCGGGTCAGTCCTCAGGAGGCGCTGGCGCCAGCACATCCCGCGCCCCATTGGCCTGCAGCGGCCCCACGAGCCCGGCCAGCTCCATCGCCTCGAGCAGCCGCGCCGCACGGTTGTAGCCGATCTTGAGCCGCCGCTGCACGTAGGAGATGGACGGCTTGCGCTCCGTCGTCACGATGCGCACCGCCTCGTCGTAGAGCGGATCCTGCTCGGCATCGCCGCCGCCGGCGCCTTCGCCCTCGCCGTCCTCCCCCGAGATACCCGGAACCGGCCCCCGCGGTCCCGACAGAACTTCCTCGATGTAGTCCGGCGGCACGTGGGTCTTCAGCGCGTCCACCACGCGGTGCACTTCGGCGTCGGACACGAACGCCCCGTGGACGCGCGTCGGCATCGAGGTTCCGGGTGGCAGATACAGCATGTCGCCGTGCCCGAGCAGCGTCTCCGCACCCATCTGGTCGAGGATGGTCCGCGAGTCGACCCGCGCCGACACCTGGAAAGCGATGCGGCAGGGAATGTTCGCCTTGATGAGGCCGGTGATCACGTCCACGGACGGGCGCTGCGTCGCGAGCACCAGGTGAATGCCCGAGGCGCGCGCTTTCTGCGCGAGCCGCGTGATGAGCTCCTCGACCTTCTTGCCGACGATCATCATGAGGTCGGCAAACTCGTCGACGATGACCACGATATAAGGCAGCGGCGTCAGGTCGAGGATCTGCGTCTGATCGATGCTGGGATCGTTCGCCGCCCGCGCCATCATCACGGGATCGCGGATGGGCTTGCCGGCGTCGATGGCATCCTTCACGCGGCGGTTGAAGCCGGCGATGTTGCGTACCCCGAGCGCCGCCATCAGCTGGTGCCGCCGGTCCATCTCCACGACGCACCAGCGCAGCGCGTTCGACGCCTGCTTCATGTCGGTGACCACCGGCGCCAGCAGGTGCGGAATGCCCTCGTAGACCGAGAGCTCCAGCATCTTCGGATCGATCATGATGAGCCGCACGTGCTCGGCCGTGGACTTGTAGACCAGCGACAGCACCATGGCGTTGAGCGCCACCGACTTGCCCGAGCCGGTGGTGCCGGCGATCAGCAGGTGTGGCATGCGGGTCAGGTCCGCGACGACCGGCTGCCCGCCGATGTCCTTGCCGAGCGCGAGGGCGAGGGGCGAATGCATCTCGTCGTAGGCGCGCGAGCGGATGATCTCCCCGAGCGTGACGATCTCGCGCTTCTCGTTGGCGATCTCGAGTCCCATGACGCTCTTGCCGGGAATCACCTCGACGACGCGCACCGACAGCACCGAGAGCGCCCGTGCCAGATCCTTGGCGAGCGCCGTGATCTGGCTTGCCTTGACTCCGGGCGCCGGCCGCAGCTCGAAGCGCGTCACCACCGGCCCGGGCTGTACCGCCACCACTTCGGCGTCGATGCCGAAGTCCTTGAGCTTCATCTCCACCAGGCGCGACAGGGCCTCGAGCGCCTCGGCCGAATAGAGCGGCTCGCGTGCCGGCGGATCGTCGAGGAGCTTCAGCGGCGGCAGCTCGCTCGCCTTGGGCGGGTCGAACAGCGGCACCTGGCGCTCGCGCTCGACACGCGAGCTCTTCTCGACCATCGGCCGCGGCGGCTCGATGCGCGGCGGCGCACGCGTCGCCGCCTTCTTCTGCTCGGTCTCCACTGCCTCCTTGCGCGCCAGGCGGCGCTCGCGTCCCTCGGCCACGTCCCGGCGCGCGGCCCAGCGCGTACGCAGGAAGCCGATGCCGGCCCAGGTGAGCGCGCCCATCCGGTCCATCACCGTGAGCCACGACACGTGAAAGGCGACCGACAGCCCCGCCATCCAGGCGGCAATCAGCACCAGCGTCGCCCCGAGAAAATCCAGCCAGGAGGAGAGCCTCCCCACGAGTCCGCCCACCACGCCGCCGGCGGTCTGCGGCAGCATGCCCGCCTCCCAGTGGAGGGTCGTCAGGCCGCAGCTCGCCGCGAGCAACAGTACGAAACCGGCGGCGCGCACCGCGGTGTTCATGCGCGAGACCGTCACGCCCTGCACCCGGCGCTGCAGCCCCCAGGCCGAGAGCGCCAGCACCACCGGCAGCAGGAACGCCGGCCAGCCGAACAGGGAGAACAGAATGTCGCTCACCCAGGCGCCGGCGACGCCGATGCGGTTGTGGACGGGAATCGCGTTGCCCGTATCAGAGGACCCCGCGTGCTCCGGACTGTTCGTGAATCCCGGATCCTGGGGACTGTAGCTGGCGAGCGCCACGAACAGTGTGAGCGCGACGATCGCGAGCGCGATCACCGCGCTCTCGCGCAGGGCGCGGGATACCGCCGCCGTGAGGCGGGTGCCGTTGCGTGCCTGGACCTGAGTCTCAGCCAATTCTCACTGCCCCATCTTAAGATAGACGGCCCGCATTATAGGGCTTGGTACCATGCACCGATGGCACAGATGACCTCCGCGAAAATCCGCCACAGCCGCTTGATTATTCTGGGATCGGGGCCGGCGGGCTACAGCGCCGCGGTGTACGCCGCGCGTGCCAATCGCGCGCCGCTGCTCATCACCGGGATGGCCCCGGGCGGCCAGCTCATGACCACCACCGACGTCGACAACTGGCCGGGGGACGTCGAGGGTCTGCAGGGCCCGGCCCTGATGGAGCGCATGCGGCGGCACGCCGAGCGCTTCGCCACCGAGATCGTGAGCGACCATCTGGTGGCGGTCGATTTCGCGGCGCGCCCGCTCGCCCTCACCGGCGAGGCGGGCCGCTACAGCTGCGATGCGCTCATCATCGCCACGGGCGCGAGCGCCCGCTATCTCGGGCTCCCGTCGGAGGAGCAGTTCCGCGGCCGCGGCGTATCGGCGTGCGCCACCTGCGACGGCTTCTTCTTTCGCGACCAGCGCGTCGCGGTGGTCGGCGGCGGCAATACCGCGGTCGAGGAGGCGCTGTATCTCTCGCACATCGCCCGGCACGTGACGCTGGTGCACCGGCGCGAGCGGCTGCGCGCCGAGAAGATCCTGCAGGACCGGCTGTTCCGTGAGGTGCAGGCCGGGAAGATGTCGGTCATCTGGAACCACACCGTGGACGAGGTGCTCGGCAACGAGCAGGGCGTGACCGGCGTGCGCCTGCGGTCGCTGCCCGCCGGTGCGCTGCAGACGCTCGCGCTCACGGGCCTGTTCGTCGCCATCGGCCATACGCCGAACACCGCGCTGTTCGAGAGCCAGCTCGCCATGCGCGGCGGCTACATCACCGTGAAGGGCGGACTCGATGGCGATGCGACGGCGACCAGCGTGCCGGGCGTGTTCGCCGCCGGCGACGTGGCCGACCACGTCTACCGCCAGGCGGTGACTTCCGCGGGCTCCGGCTGCATGGCCGCGCTCGATGCCGACCGTTATCTCGAGACGCTCGACGCCCGCGCCCGGCGCCCCTGACCCGCCATGGCCGCCGACCGGATCGAGTTCTGCTCCAGCATCGATCAGCTCGACCCGCAAGAGTGGAACGCGCTCGCCGGCGCCGCGCATCCCTTCGCGTGCCACGAGTTTCTCGCGGCCCTCGAGCACGCCGGCTGCGTTGGCCC
>DASQIP010000102.1:0-4060 GCA_035631515.1 Steroidobacteraceae bacterium | reverse complement strand
TGCGCCGACGACGCGCACGGCGCCCCGATCATGCTCAAGGCCGAAGCCGAGGGCGTGACCCCGCAACAGCTGGTGGCGCGCATCGGTGCCGGCCGGCAGCGCTACCTCACCGGCTTTCACTTGAGCTTCGATCACTGGCATTCGACCGACTCGGCGGAGAACACCCGCCTGTCGCAGGACGTCTATGCGCGCCTGAAGAGCGCCGGGCTCATATATAAGAAGGACATCGAGCAGTTCTTCGACCCGGTCAAGGGCATGTTCCTGCCCGACCGCTACATCAAGGGCGAATGCCCCAACTGTCATTCGCGCGATCAGTTCGGCGACGCCTGCGAGGTGTGCGGCACGGTGTACGCGCCTACCGACCTCATCAATCCCTACTCCGCGCTCTCGGGGGCGAAACCGGTGCTGAAGACCTCGGAGCACTTCTTCTTCCGGCTGTCGGACCCGAAGTGCGTCGGGTTCCTCGAGTCGTGGCTCGACGCTCCGGGGCGGCTGCAGCCGCAGGTCGTCAACAAGGCGCGCGAGTGGCTCTCCGGGCAGGGCGACCGGCCACTCGGTGACTGGGACATCTCGCGCGACGCCCCCTACTTCGGCATCCCGATCCCGGATGCGCCCGGGAAGTACTTCTACGTGTGGCTGGATGCGCCGATCGGTTATCTCGCCGCGCTGCAGAACTACTTCACCAGCGGCAAGGCGGCCGCGCGCGGCGAGGCGCGCGGCTTCGAGGAGTTCCTGGCCGCGCCCGACACCGAGCAGATCCACTTCATCGGCAAGGACATCATCTATTTCCACACGCTGTTCTGGCCGGCGATGCTCAAGTTCGCGGGCCCGCCGTACAAGGTGCCGAACCACGTGTTCGTGCACGGCTTCATCACCGTCTCCGGCGAGAAGATGTCGAAGTCGCGCGGCACCGGCATCAGCCCGCTGCGCTACCTCGACGTCGGCATGAACGCCGAGTGGCTGCGCTATTACATCGCCGCCAAGCTCAACGCCAGCGTCGAAGACCTCGACTTCAACCCCGAGGACTTCCTGGCGCGCGTCAACAGCGACCTCGTCGGCAAGTACGTCAACATCGCGAGCCGGGCCGCGAACTTCATCACCCGGCACTTCGGCGGTGCGCTGCGCTACGGCGGCGACACCGGACAGCTCACCGCGCGGGCGGCTGAGCAGGCGGCGCTGGTCCGGGAGAGCTATGAGAGCCGCGAGTTCGGCAAGGCCATGCGCGACATCATGGGCGTGGCCGACCACATCAATCAGGAGTTCGACGCACGCCAGCCCTGGGTGCTGGCCCGCGATCCGCAGCGCGCCGCCGAGCTGCAGGACGTGTGCTCGCGCGCGCTCGCCGGCTTCAAGCTCCTCAGCGTGCTGCTGGCGCCGGTGCTGCCCGCGGTGGCCGAGCGCGTCGCACGGCAGCTGTTCGGGCTCGACCGGCCGTTCCGCTGGAGTGACGCGGCAGTTCTCCCCGAGCGCGTCAACCCTTACGAGCATCTCATGACGCGCGTCGAGGCGCGGCAGCTCGAAGCGCTGTTCGAGAGCGACGCGCCCGCGCCTGCCGCCCGGGTGGCTGGCGCGGCGGTCCCGGCGGGAGCCCCCGCGGTGAGCGCGGCCGCGCCGACGCCGGGCAGCGCCGATTCCGCTATCTCCATCGACGAGTTCCGGCGCGTCGACCTGCGCGTGGCGCGAATCGTGCGCGCCGAGGCGGTCGCCGGCGCCGACAAGCTGCTGCGGCTCACGCTCGATCTGGGCACGGAAACACGCAATGTGTTCGCGGGCATCAAGTCGGCCTACGATCCGGCGGCACTCGAGGGCAGGCTGACCGTGATGGTCGCGAACCTGGCGCCGCGCAAGATGAAGTTCGGCGTATCCGAAGGCATGGTGCTGGCGGCGAGCGGCTCAGGCCCGGGCCTCTACCTGCTCGCGCCGGACAGCGGCGCGGCGCCGGGCATGAAGATCACCTGAGGCGCGGGGCTTCGAGCCGCGCGGCCGCCGGACATGATCAGCGCGCACGACATCGACGCCCTCCTGCCGCAGACCCAGTGCACGCGCTGCGGCTACGGCGGCTGCCGTCCCTACGCCGAGGCCATTGCAGACGGGCGCGCCGCGATCAATCAGTGCCCGCCTGGCGGCACCGCCACCATCGCCGCGCTCGCCGCACTGCTCGCTCGTGTACCGCTGCCGCTCAACCCGGCAAACGGCGCCGAAGGGCCGGAGCGGGTGGCGCAGATCGACGAGGAGGCCTGTATCGGCTGCGCCCGCTGCCTGCCGCCCTGTCCGGTCGATGCGATCGTGGGCGCCAGTAAGCAGATGCACACCGTGGTGCTCGCGCTGTGCACGGGCTGCGAGCTGTGCGTCGCGCCCTGTCCCGTCGACTGCATCGCGATGGTGCCGCGCGCCAGTCTCGCCGGGGCCCCGCCGGCGCCCGCGCCCGAGGACAACCGCGCGCGCTACGCCGCCCACGGGGCGCGCATCGCGGCACGCTCCGGGCAGCGCGCCTCACTCCTCGCCGCGCGCAAGCAGGCCAGCTAGGCCACCGCCATGCGACCTGCCACGCGCGCCGCGATCTTTCGCCGCCTCCGGGCCGCGAACCCCGCCCCCACGACCGAGCTCGTACACGCCTCGCCGTTCGAGCTCCTGGTCGCCGTGATGCTCTCGGCGCACACCACCGATCGGAGCGTGAACGCCGCCACCGCCGTGCTGTTCCCGGTCGCGAACACGCCCGCGACCATCGCGGCGCTCGGCGTCGAGGGAGTGAAGCCCTACATCCGCAGCGTCGGGCTCTACAACACCAAGGCCGCGAATCTGGTAGCGCTCGCCCGGCAGATCGTCGAGCGGCACGGCGGCGCGGTGCCTGCCGACCGGGCCGCGCTCGAGGCCCTGCCCGGCGTCGGCAGGAAGACCGCCAGCATCATTCTCAACATGGTGTTCGGCCAGCCCGAGATCGCGGTCGACACCCACATCTTCCGGGTCGCCAACCGCACCGGGCTCGCGCCGGGTAACACACCCCGCGAAGTCGAGGACGGTCTGGTCGCCGGGACGCCGCCCGAGTTCCGCAAGGACGCGCACCATTGGCTGATCCTGCACGGGCGCTATGTGTGCACCGCGCGCGCGCCGAAGTGCCCGGCGTGCATCATCCGCGACCTGTGCGAGTACCGGCACAAGACGACGGCGCCGGCGAAGCGCACGCGCGTAAGTGCTGCGAGGCGCCTAGCCGGCGCCGGCAACGCACGCGGTGCCACGGCTAAGGCCGCGCGTAAGCGCCGCGGGCAGCCGCTGCGCGGGAAGCGCTGAGCGGCGCGCGCGGCGGTCCTTGCGGAGCTCGGCGGGGCAAGTCGGGGGCCGGGCGCACTCCCTTGCCCCCGGCCGCCCGAGCAACTCAGTCCTCGTCGCCGGTTGCGTCGTCGATGCGGATCCGGGTCGCGGTCACGACCGTGCCCGAGAGCGTGCCTTCGACCCGGACAGAGTGTCCAACCGCCTGCGTGAGGAAGTCGGCGAGCGTCAGGGTCTGCTCGTCACCGGCCATGATCGTCGCGCTCGAGCCGTCGATGGTGATGCCGAGCACCATGAAGTCAGGCGAAGTGCCGGCGGTGAACGGCCCCTGCACGATGACGGTCGTCATCGGGGGCTCGCGCTCGAGACTCGTCGCGACCACCATGCCGCTGCCGACCGGGTTCTCGAAGCCGCGCACCTTGACGGTGTCGCCCACGCTGACGTTGCTCAGGCTGAACATCTGCACCTGCGCCGAGCTGTTGTCCTCGAAGCGAGTCATTGAGTTGACGCTGACCTGAACGCCGAGCAACGTGAGAGTGCCGGCGGTCGTATCGATCGCGGTCACGTTGGCCTGCAGCTCCACCGCGCCGTTGTGCTCGAAGCGGATCGAGGATGCGACCAGTACATTCGAGCTGTTGAGCATGCCCTCGACCTCGACCTTGACGTTGTTCGCCAGGTCGCTCGCGGTACCGTTCGTGTACATGGTCGAGCTCGTCGTGGTCACGGCCTGTCCGCCGACGTCAAACTGCGTGGCCGACATGAAGTTGGTGATCAGGCCCTCGCGCTCGACGTT
>DASQIP010000101.1:0-5923 GCA_035631515.1 Steroidobacteraceae bacterium | reverse complement strand
CGCTGCGCGCAGGCGCAACAGACTCATAGGGTAGTCAGCCAGGCAGCGTTCCCCCCGACCCGGCGATTATAGGCGAGCGTTGCGCGGCGGGCTCAAATCGAGATCTGTCTTCCCAGGTCGACCAGCCGATCGCGCGGCACGCTCAGGTAGTCGGGCAGGTGCATGGAGTTGCGCAACAGCACACTGAAAACCGCCTCCAGCCAGCGCGGCAGCCCGCGGCCGTCGGTGCGCGGCACGACGCGCTCGGAGCCGACAAAGTAGGTGAGCTTGCCGGGGACGACCCCGCAACCGCGCGCCGCGAGCTGCTGCATCAGCTTCGGCAGGTCGGGGCGCTCCATGAACCCGTAACACGCGCTTGCCACCCAGTAGTTGCGCACCGGCTGCGCGAGCTGGATGCGCTGCTCCGGCGCCACGCGGGGGACCGACGCCGTCTCGAGTGTCACGGCGATGACTTTCTCGTGCAGCGCGTGGCTGTGGCGCACGTACCAGAGCATCACCGGAGGCGTCGCGTCCCTGACGCGGGTGAGGAACACGGCGGTACCGGGCACGCGGGCTACCCCGTCGCGCTCGATGCCCGCAAAGAATTCTGCCACCGGCAGCGGATTCTCGCGCACCCGCTCACGGATCGCGGCGAGGCCCCGGTGCCAGATGTACATCACACCGTAGACCGCCGCCGCGAGCAGCAGCGGCACGTAGCCGCCGTCGAGGAGCTTCAGCAGGTTGGAGGCGAAGAAGGCGCCGTCGACCGCGAAGAACACCGCGGCCACGGACAGGCTCGCCACCAGGCGCCACTTCCAGATGTCGCGCATGGCGGTGTAGAGCAGCGCGGTGGTGAGCAGCATGGTGGCCGACACGGCGATGCCGTAGGCGCCGGCGAGGTTCTCGGATTTGCGGAACGCGAGTGCGAGCGTCACGGTCGCGATCATCAGCAGCCAGTTGACCGTGCCGACGTAGATCTGGCCGTAGCCTTGGTCCGAGGTCTGCACGATCTTCAGGCGCGGCATCCAGCCGAGCTGGATCGCCTGGCGCGTCATGGAGAACGCGCCGGTGATGATCGACTGGCTGGCGATGATGGTCGCCACCGTCGACAGCAGCACCAGCGGCACGAGTAAACCGGCCGGGCACAGGCGATAGAAGATGTTACCCGCGGTGGGCGCGCCGGCGAGCACGATCGCGCCCTGACCGGCGTAGTTGAGCACCAGGCTCGGAAACACCAGCGCACCCCAGGAGAGCTTGATGGGCCGCGCGCCGAAATGGCCCATGTCCGCGTACAGCGCCTCGGCGCCCGTGACGCACAGGAACACCCCGCCGAGGACCGCGAATGCGGCGTGGCCGCCGTGGCGGAGATACTCGAGGCCATACCAGGGGTTGAGCGCCCACAGCACTCCCGGGTGACGCGCCACGCCGAAGACGCCGAGCACGGCGATGGTCACGAACCACACTGCCATCACCGGGCCGAAGGCGCGGCCGATACGCGCGGTGCCGAGCGGCTGCACCAGGAAGAGGGCGAGCAGCACCAGCGCGGTGAGCGGCAGCACATACGGCTGCAGCGAGCGCTCGACGATTCCGAGGCCCTCGAGCGCCGACAGCACCGAGATCGCCGGCGTGATCGCGCCGTCGCCGTAGATGAGGGCCGCGCCGAACAGGCCCACCGCGACGATCAGCGGGCGCCGGTAGCGCTTGACGCCGAGCAGAGCCATCAGGGCGAGTATCCCGCCCTCGCCGTCGTTGTCGAAGCGCAGCGCGAGGCCCGCGTACTTGACGCCGGTGACGATGATCAGCGTCCACACCAGCAGCGACACGACGCCGAGGATGACCGGCGCGTTGCCGGCGCCGGTGAGATCCAGCACCGTCTTGAAGGTGTAGAGCGGGCTCGTGCCGATGTCGCCGAACACCACGCCGAGGGCGCCCACCGCGAGGGCGAGTGACGGCGCACGCGTGTCGGTGTTCCGTGGCATACGTTCGGGCTTAGACTCTCCGCTCGGGGACGAAAGGAACCACCATGTCCGGTTCGCGCCGCGAGTTTCTCATGACTTCCGGCGCCGCGCTGCTCGCAGCCGGCGCACTCTCCGATGCAGACGGGCAAGCGGCCGCGACTCCGTCCGCCGAACCGACGCCAGGCTCGCCGCCCGCATTCGGCACGGCTGCCGCGGTCGGTCCCGAGGTGAGCGCCGCGACGTTCGCCGAGGCGGAGAAGCTCGTGATGGTGGAGCTGACGGCGGCGGAGCGCGCCCAGGCCGCGCAGAACTGGCGCAACAGCATGGCGGCCACGCACGAGCGCCGCAGCGGCCCCCGCACGGTGACCCTGACGCCGGCACTCGCGCCGTACTCGACCTGGAACCCGGTGCTGCCCGGTCACGGGCCGCTCCCGCAGAGCGATCATTTCGTGCGCAGCGAGCGCGATCCGGGGCCACTGCCGGCCGCCGACGCCGATATCGCCTATGCGCCCGTGTGGAAGCTGTCGCGCTGGATCGAGTCGCGCGAGCTGAGCTCCGTGCGGCTGACGCACATTTACCTCGAGCGCACCGCCAGGTTCGATCCGCAGCTGCGCTGCGTCATCACCCCGACACGCGACCTCGCGCTCGGGCAGGCGCAGCGCGCCGACCGCGAGATCGCCGCGGGCAACTATCGCGGCCCGCTGCACGGAATTCCGTGGGGCGCCAAGGATCTGCTCGACACGGCGGGAATCCGCACCACCTACGGCGCCGAGCCCTTCAGGGATCGCGTGCCGGACGCCGACGCCGCGGTGGTGCGCCGCCTGCACGCGGCCGGTGCGGTGCTCGTGGCGAAGCTCAGCCTCGGCGCACTGGCGCTCAACGACGTGTGGTTCGGCGGACAGACCATGAATCCCTGGCTGCCGCAGGAGGGCGCGTCCGGCTCGAGTGCCGGTCCGGGCGCGGCGACGGCGGCGGGGCTGGTCGGCTTCTCGATCGGCAGCGAAACCGAGGGCAGCATCGTGAGCCCGAGCATGCGCTGCGGTCTCGCGGGGCTGCGCCCCACGTTTGGCCGCGTCGCGCGCAGCGGCGCGATGACCCTCAGCTGGTCGCTCGACAAGTTGGGTCCCATGGCGCGCAGCGTCGAGGACCTCATGCTGGTGCTGCGGGCGATCGCCGGAGCCGACCCGGACGATCTCGGCAGCGTGGCGGCCGCTCTGGCGTTCGATGCCGGCGCCGGCATCAGAGGGCTCAGGGTCGGGTACTTCCCGCGCTGGATGCGCGAGGACCCCGCCACCGCGGTCGACCGGCAGGTGCTCGCGAGGCTGCCGGCGCTCGGGCTCGAGCCGGTCGAGGTCGCGATCCCCGATTGGCCGTACGACGATCTCAATACGATCCTGTTCGCCGAGTCTGCCGCCGCCTTCGAGGAGCTGACGCTGAGCGGCAGGGCCGCGGCGCTCAGGATGCAGGTCGCGGATGCCTGGCCGAACACCTTCAGGCAGTCGCGCTTTCTGTCGGCGGTCGACTTCGTACAGACCGACCGCCTGCGGCGCGCGGTGGCGCAGGAGATGCAGAAGCTCATGGCGCGCGTGGACCTGCTGCTGGTGCCGTCGCTGCGCGACGAGATGCTGACGATCGGAAATTTCACCGGCCTGCCGTCGCTCACGCTGCGCGCGGGCTTCGTCGAGGTCGGCGAAGCGCGCAGCGACTGGGCGCCGGATCCGCAGCGGCCGCTGCCGAAGTTCCAGCCGCCGCGGCGCGTGCCCCACGGCGTCACGCTCATCGGCCGCCTGTTCGACGAGGGTACGATCGCGCGCGTCGGGCTGGCGCTCGAGCGCAGTCTCGCCGTGGCGGAGGAGCGGCCGGCGGGGTTTTAGTGGTTCTCCTGGGCGAGCAGCGGCGGCAGCCGCTCCCTCACCCAGCGCGTCTCGAGATCGTAGGCGTGGCCGAGCCTGAGCACCGCGAGGTCGGCGTGACGGCGGCCGATGAGCTGCATTCCCATCGGCAGCCCCTGTGCGCCGAAACCGACCGGCACGCCGAGGACCGGCCCGGCGAGCAGGCTGGCCGGCACGACCACCTCCATCCAGCGGTGATAGGTGTCCATCGCCACGCCATTGACGGACCGCGGCCAGTGCATCGAGGCATCGAAGGGGAACAGCTGGGCGCTCGGCAGCAACAGCAGCTCGTAGCGTTCGAAGAGCTCCGCTGCGGCCGTGTACCAGCGCGAGCGTGCCACCGAGGCCCGATAGACGTCGAGCGCGCTCAAGCGCTGCGCGCTCTCGACCTCCCAGCGCGCCTCGGGCTTGAGGCGCGCGCGAGTGACGGGCTCCCGGTAGAGAGCCTCGAGGTCGCCGGCCACCAGCCAGTGGCGCAGCGTGAGCCACGCTTCCCAGAGCGCCGCGGGAGAGCAGGGGAGGCTGACCTCTTCGACCGTGCAGCCGAGTTTCTCGAACACGCGGCACGCCGCGCGGCACAGCTCGAGGATGCCGGGCTCGGTCGGCAGGTAGCCGCCGAGGTCGCCGAGCCAGCCGACGCGCACGCCCTTCAGGCTCCGCTCGAGGGGTTCGAGGAACTCCGTGGCTTCCCCGCCGGCCGCGAGCGGCGCACGCGGGTCGGGGCCGGCGATGACGCTCATCAGCATGGCGACGTCCGGGATGCTGCGGCCCATGGCGCCCCACTCCGACAGATGGTCGAGGAACAGCTCCTCGCCGGCGGCGGGTACGCGTCCGGACGAGGGCCGGAAACCGAATACATTGTTATAGGCGGCAGGATTGCGCAGCGACCCCATCATGTCGCTGCCGTCGGCCAGCGGCACCATGCGCAGGGCGAGCGCGGCCGCCGCGCCGCCGCTGCTGCCGCCCGCGGTCCTGCCCGGGTGGTAGGCGTTCAGGGTGGTACCGAAGACCGGATTGTAGGTCTGCGATCCGAGACCGAGCTCCGCGGTGTTGGTCTTGCCGATGAGAATCGCGCCCTGCTTCTTCAGCCGCTCCACCAGGATGGAGTCGTGGTCGGGTACGGTATCGAGGAGCGGCGAGCCGCGCGTCGTGCGGATGCCGGCGGTGAAGGCCAGGTCCTTGACGGCATGCGGCAGGCCGTGCATCCGCCCGAGGTATTCGCCGCGCGCGAGCTGCGCATCGCGCACGCGTGCCTGCTGCATCAGCGCGTCCGCCTGCTGCAGCGACACCAGCGCGTTCACACGGGAATTCAGGCGGCCGATGTGATCGAGGAAGGTCGCCATCAACTCGGCGCACGACACCGTGCGCGCACGAATCGCGCCTGCCAGATCCACCGCGCTCATCATGACCAGCGGCGAGGTTGCGGCCTGAGTACTCACGGCATCACCTGACGTCCAGTGTATAGTTTGTGGCCATGGAGAGGCGACCTCGCTTCACGAGGGTATGGATACTCACCTGCTGCGGCCTGTGCCTCGCGCTGACCTCCTGCTCGCTCATCAGCCTGAAGACCCCGGAGCGCCCGCTCTCGCCGCGCGATCTCAACGCCCGCATCCTGACCCGGGAATTGTCGGCGCAGTTCGTGGCGTCGGTGAACCGCTGCGCGGACGAGGTCGCCACCTCCGAGCACGACCCGGCGGTGCTCGAGCGCACCCTGCGCTGGGAGATCGCGGCGGTCGGCGAGAGCCGGCGGGCGGCGACGCGCCTCGTGCCGATGATGAGCCTGCTCGATACCTGGGCGCTCGCTGCCCAGATGCAGGCCTTCACGGCCGACGGAGCTGCGGGCGGCGCGCTGTTCGGCGCCCATCAGCAGGCGGTGCGCGACGTCTCCGCGACCTACGCCGCCGAGGCCGAAGCGCTGGCGCGCCGGCTCATCGCGCCGCGGGAGCTCGCCGCCTATCAGGCATTCGTCGACAGATATGTCCGCGAGTATCCGCTCGCGGACCTGAGGTTCGTGCGCCCGTCGGTCGTGGCGCTCTGGAGCCGCGAGCAGGGGGCCGATACCAGGCTGGTCGATTCCCTCGGCACGATCCCCGA
>DASQIP010000100.1:0-5460 GCA_035631515.1 Steroidobacteraceae bacterium | reverse complement strand
TCTCCGGCCTTGATGCGCCCGGTCTGATCGTCGGTTACGCCGACGACCAGCACGACCTTGGCGGGGCTCTCGACGCTCGCCAGCACGATCACCGCCGACTTGAACTTCTCCTTGAGCTGGTCCACCGCGCTACGCAGCGCGCCGGCATCCGCGCCGTCGACTTTGGTCGCCACGACTTTAACGCCCTGCACGTCGACCGCGCCGGCAGCCAGGTCCACGCCCGTGCCGGAAGCCAGGCGGTCCTTGAGAGTACGCACCTCGCGCTCGAGCTGCTTCAGCCTCTCGGCCTGCTCGCGCACTTTGTCGCCGACCTCTTCCCGCGAGCCGCGCACGATGCCCGCGACGTCCTTGAGCAGCGCATCGTTCTGCTCGACGTAATCGAGTGCGCCTTCGCCCGTCAGCGCCTCGATCCGGCGCACGCCGGAGGCGACTCCGCTCTCGCTGGTGATCTTGAAGAGACCGATGTCTCCGGCACGCTGCACGTGGGTGCCACCGCAAAGCTCCATCGAGAAATCGCCGACCTTGAGTACGCGTACGTCCTTGTCGTACTTCTCGCCGAACAGCGCGATCGCGCCCTCACCCACCGCGGCGTCATAGTCCATCACACGGACCTCGCCCGGCGCGTTGGCGCGGATCTGCGCATTCACCAGCCGCTCGATCTCGCGCAGCTCGTCGGGTGTGACGGGCTGATAGTGCGCGAAGTCGAAGCGCAGCCGGTCGGGGGCGACGAGCGAGCCCTTCTGCTGCACGTGTGTGCCGAGCACCTGGCGCAGCGCCGCGTGCAGCAGATGCGTCGCCGTGTGATTGAGTACCGTGGACTGGCGGCGCCTGGCGTCGACGCGCGCCTCGAGCGTGTCACCGATGCGGATCGTTCCCTCGAGCAACTCGCCGAGGTGCGCGTGCGCGGCGCCGCGCTTCTGGGTATCGGTGACCGCAAAGCGCACACCGGGCCCGGTGAGCTCCCCCGCATCTCCCACCTGGCCGCCCGACTCCGCGTAGAACGGCGTGCGGTCGAGTACCACCTCGCCCTTCCCGCCGGCCGCGAGCGTCTCGACCGACGTCCCGTCCTTCAGCAGCGCCACCACCTGCCCCGCGCAGACGAGCTCCTCGTATCCGCGAAACGTCGTCTGCGCGTCGACCTTCGCTCCCGCGCTCTGCTCGGCGCCGAACTTGCTCGATTCCTGCGAGCGGCGCCGCTGCTGCTCCATCGCCGCCTCGAAACCCGCCTGGTCGATGCTGAGCCCGCGCTCGCGCGCCACGTCCGCCGTGAGGTCGGCCGGGAAGCCGTAGGTGTCGTAGAGCTTGAACACCGTCTCGCCGTCGATCACCTGCGCGCCGCGCAAATTGCGGATCGCGCTCTCGAGCAGCACCATGCCGTTCGCCAGCGTCTCCGCAAAGCGCTCCTCCTCCTGGCGCAGCACGCGTTCGGTGACCGCGCGGCGCGAGACGAGCTCCGGGTAGGCGGTGCCCATTTCCTGTGCCAGCACCGGAACCAGCTTGTAGAAGAAGGGCTCGTGGATGCCGAGCTTGTAACCGTGGCGGATCGCGCGGCGGATGATCCGGCGCAGCACGTAGCCGCGCCCTTCGTTGGAGGGCAGCACGCCGTCGACGACCAGGAAAGCGCTGGCGCGGATGTGATCGGCGATCACGCGCAGCGAGCTCGAGGTGAGAACCGAAGTGCCGGCGAGCTTGCCGGCGGCACGGATCAGATTCCTGAAGAGGTCGATGTCGTAGTTGGAGTGCACGCCCTGCATCACGGCCGAAATGCGCTCGAGGCCCATGCCGGTATCGACCGAGGGCTTCGGCAGCGGGGTCAGCTTGCCGTCGGCGCCCCGGTCGTACTGCATGAAGACGAGATTCCAGATCTCGACGTAGCGGTCGCCCTCTTCCTCCGGCGAGCCCGGCGGGCCGCCGGCGATCTCCGGGCCATGGTCGTAGAAGATCTCGCTGCACGGGCCGCACGGACCGGTGTCGCCCATCGCCCAGAAGTTCGAGGCTTCGCCGAGGCGCGCAAAGCGCCGCGGGCTGACGCCGACTTCCTTCAGCCAGATGTCCGCGGCCTCGTCGTCGTCCTTGTACACCGTGCACCACAGGCGCGCCGGGTCGAGCCCGAGGTTGAAGATCAGGAAGTCCCAGGCGAAGCGGATCGCCTGCCGCTTGAAGTAGTCGCCGAAGGAGAAGTTGCCGAGCATCTCGAAGAACGTATGGTGACGGGCCGTATAGCCCACGTTCTCGAGGTCGTTGTGCTTGCCGCCGGCGCGCACGCAGCGCTGACTGGTAGCCGCGCGCAGGTAGTCGCGGGTGTCGCGCCCCAGGAACACGTCCTTGAACTGCACCATGCCGGCGTTGGTGAACAGCAGCGTCGGGGCGTTCGCGGGCACGAGCGAGCTCGAGGGCACGATCGCGTGGGCGTGCCCGCGGAAAAACTCGAGGAACGCAGCGCGCACATCCGCCGCGCTCATGTAGGTCGGTTTACCCAAAGTCCTTCAGTCCGTGTCGGGATCGGCTCCGGCAGCCGCGCGGATATGATCAGCTGAAAAGCCACGATACTGCAAAAAGCGCGCTTGCCGTGTCTTCTCGCGCCAGCTGACCGGGGCCGCCCTGCCGAAGCGGCGCGCCCGGACCGCAGCCGCCGCCGCGCGCCAGTCCGGGCCGCTCGCGAGCGCCGCCTCGATGAGCTCGGGCGGCAGCCCGCGTGCACGCAGATCGGCGCCGATACGCAGCGGACCGCGGCCCCGGCCGGCGTGGTACGCGACATAGTTGTGCGCGTAGCGCTCGTCGTTCAGCGCGCCTTCGGCGGCGAGCGCCGCCAGCGCCGCCGCGGCCGCCGCAGGCGAGAATCCCCGCGCGCCGAGGCGCTCGCGCAGCTCGCCGCTCGGCAGGTCGCGCCGCGCGAGCAGTGCGATCGCGGCCGCCCGGGCCGCTGCGGGGTCGGCAGCACGCTCCGCATCCTCGGTGGCACGAGGCTCAGGTCTTGCTGCTCTGCGCGGGGGCATCGATCGCAAGTATAGTGCGCGCCGCGCGGCCTCTTACGCGGCCGCGTGGAGCGCGGCGGCGAGCGGATCTACCGCCGCAGGCGAGCCCGCTGACGGGGCTCGAGCCCGCCGCGGTCAGGCCGTATTGGCGGTCTGCTCCGCGTTGCGCTGCGGACGCGGCGGCAGCAGGCGCGCGCGGATCTGCTCCTCGATCTCGCGCGCCACCTCACGGTTGGACTGCAGGTAGGCGCGCGCATTGTCCTTGCCCTGGCCGATGCGATTGCCCTTGTACGCGTACCAGGCGCCGGACTTCTCGACGATGCCGAGCGAGCTGCCGAGCTCGATGATCTCGCCTTCGCGCGAGATGCCGAGGCCGTACATGATCTCGAACTCCGCCTCGCGGAACGGCGGCGCCACCTTGTTCTTCACCACCTTGACGCGCGTCATGTTGCCGACGACTTCCTCGCCGTTCTTGATGGCGCCGATGCGGCGGATGTCGAGGCGCACCGAGGCGTAGAACTTGAGCGCATTGCCGCCGGTGGTGGTCTCGGGATTGCCGAACATCACGCCGATCTTCATGCGGATCTGGTTGATGAACACCACGATGGTGTTGGAGCGCTTGATGTTGCCGGCGAGCTTGCGCAGCGCCTGGGACATGAGGCGCGCGTGCAGCCCCACTTGCATCTCGCCCATCTCGCCCTCGATCTCCGCCCTCGGCGTGAGCGCGGCGACCGAGTCGACCACCACGATGTCGACCGCATTCGAGCGCACCAGCATGTCGGTGATCTCGAGCGCCTGCTCGCCGGTGTCGGGCTGGGAGACCAGCAGGTCGTTGAGGTTGACACCGAGCTTCTCGGCGTAGGTGGGATCGAGCGCATGTTCGGCGTCGACGAACGCGGCGGTGCCGCCGCCGCGCTGCACCTCGGCTATGACCTGCAGCGTGAGCGTGGTCTTGCCCGAGGCCTCGGGGCCGAAGATCTCGACCACGCGCCCGCGCGGCAGGCCGCCGACGCCGAGCGCAATGTCGAGCCCGAGCGAGCCGGTCGAGACCGTCTCGACGTCGAAGCTCGCCGGGACGTCGCCGAGGCGCATCACCGAGCCCTTGCCGAACTGCTTCTCGATCTGGCCCAGTGCGGCGGCAAGCGCCTTCTTGCGGTTTTCTTCCATCTGCGGACTTCCCGGGAATGATAGCGGCGGCATGAAAAAACTTGCGCGCAATTATCACACAAAGATCGCAGCGCCGGTGCGCGCCGGCGCGCTTTGTTTGGCGCCTATGTGCGCACTTTTTCCGCGCCACACAGTACGTAGGAGTCGACGACACTGTATACGGGGCCCTCGGCGAGCGTGCGACTCTCGACCAGCGCGAACGCGTCGAAGCTCCAGAGCACTTTCTGCATGCCGGTCGGGCGCGGTGCGCGCGCTACTTTGCGCGCCACGGTCACATGCATGCGGAAGGGCTTGAGATCCGGGCTAAATCCGGCCGCGGCGGTCTCGGCGGTGAGGATCCGGGCAAGCTCCGCGACACCCGAGACCGGTGTGCCGCCGGCCTCCTCCTCGCGCCCGAGGACGGCGAGGACCTGCGCCTTGGCCCAGTGCTCGAGAGCCGCCAGGCTCACGGCGAGCGGTGCCGCGTGCGCCGGCAAGGCGGCGGCCGCACGCCGGCCGATGGCGCTCAGTTCTTCGAGACGGGGCTCGGGCACGTTGCCGAGGAACGCGAGCGTGAGGTGCAGGTTCCCTTCGGGGACGGGGCGCCCGCCACAATGCCGGACGATCTTGCTGGTCGCGTGCAGCAGCGCCGCGCGCTGTTCCGCGTTCGGCCACAGGGCGAAGAACAGGCGCCGGGTCGGCGCACCGCTCACGCCGCGTGAGTCCCGAGATCGAGCCGCAGCAGCAGCTCGAGCGCCCGCTGTACGGAGTGCCGGCGCACCGCGGCACGGTCCCCGGGAAAGTGCTGCAGCTCGGCGATGGTCTCGGTCCCCCGTGCCCGGCTCGCGGACGCGCACAGCCACACGGTGCCGACGGGCTTCGCGGGCGTGCCGCCATCGGGTCCCGCGATACCGGTGACGGCGAGCGCCACGCTCACCTGAGGTATGCGCAGTACGCCGGCGGCCATCGCACGCGCGGTCTCCTCGCTCACGGCACCGAATTCGGCCAGCGTCCGCGCCGCGACACCCAGGTCGCGCATCTTGGCGGCATCGGAATAGGTGACATAGCCGCATTCGAACCACTGCGAGCTGCCGGGCACGTCCGTGAGCGCCTTGGCGATCCACCCGGCAGTGCACGACTCGGCCGTAGCGAGACGCCGCCCGGCGGCATGGAGCGCCGCACCCGCGCGCGCCGCAAGGTGGTAAAGCTCTGAGTCGCTGATCATGCCCCGTGAGGCTACGCGCAACTCCCTCGGGTCGTCGACCCGGCCCGACTTACGGTAGCCTTCGCCCACCATGAGCGCGGAGCCCCTTTCGCAGCACACGCCGATGATGCAGCA
>DASQIP010000099.1:0-36872 GCA_035631515.1 Steroidobacteraceae bacterium | reverse complement strand
GCGCATCGCGCAGATGGTGCCCGCCGCCGAGCTGGTGCGCTTCTCCAACTCCGGCACCGAGGCGGTGATGGCGGCGCTGCGCCTGGCGCGCGCCTACACCGGGCGCGACGATTACGTGATCCTCGAGGGCAGCTACCACGGACTGTTCGATGCGGCCATGTGGTACACGCCGATGGACAAGTGGAAGCAGGTGGGCGAGCCCGAGGTGCATCCCTACAGCGAGGGCGTGCCGCTCTCGACCCGCCACTTCGCCCACTTCGTGCAGGCGAACGACGCCAATCAGCTCGAGGATGTCCTGAAGCGCCACGGCGACCGCATTGCCTGCCTGCTTGTCGAGCCGATCATGGGCAACTGCTTAGGCATCGCCGCCGAGCCCGAGTACGTGCGCGCGGCGCGCGCGCTCTGTGACCGCTACGGCGTCGTGATGATCATCGACGAGGTCAAGACCGGCTTTCGCGTCGCGCGCGGCGGCGTGCAGGAGCTCTACGGCGTGCGCGCCGACCTCTGCACCTTCGCCAAGGCACTCGCCAACGGCTATCCGATCTCGGTGCTGGCAGGGCGCGAGGACATCATGCGCAAGCTCGGCAAGGGCGTGGCCCACGGCGGCACCTACACCGCGCATCCGGTGTCGCTGGCGGCCGCGGCCAAGACTCTCGAGATCCTCAAGGAGACCGACGCGCTTGCCTCGCTCGCCGCCTACGGGTCGCGGCTGCGCAACGGGATGAGCCAGATTCTCAAGGCACGCGGCATCGCCCACAGCTTCGTGGGCCATCCCTCGATGAGTGGACTCTATTTCGCGCACGATCCGCCGCGCACCTATCGCGACTGGAAGGGGAGCGACTACACCTTCTACGATGCCACCGCCAGGGTGCTGCACGACGAGTGCATCCTGTGCGAGCCCGACTCGCGCGAGCCGTGGTTCGTCTCTGCCGCGCACGATGACTCCTGCCTGTCCGATACGCTCGGCGCCTTCGAGGTGGCGATCGACCGGACGCTCGAAGCGCTGCCCGGCGGCCGCCGCACGCAGTTCGGGCTGATGCGGGGAGAGCCGGCGGCGTGAGCGCACGCGCGCCGCAGCGCCACGACGCGATCGTCGTCGGTGCCGGTCACAACGGGCTGGTCGCGGCCTGCTATCTGGCGCGGGCCGGCCTCGACGTGCTGGTGCTGGAGCGCAACGCGTACATCGGCGGCGCGGCGGTGAGCCGCCGCCTGTACGACGGCTTCACTTACTCGAACTGCTCGTACGTCTGCAGCCTGCTGCGCACCGAGATCATTCGCGCGCTCGAGCTGCCGCGTTTCGGTCTGCAGATCATCCCCTACGAGGGCGGCTGCACGCTGATGCGCGGCGGCGGGCACCTGGCGCTCTACGACAATCACGACGCCCTGCGGCGCGAGATCGCGCGCCATTCGCGCCGCGATGCCGAGGGCTACGATCGCTTCGTGCGCGACATGCTGCGGCACTGCCGCTTCATCAAGCCGCTGCTGCTGCGCACGCCCCCCGATCCGACCTCATTCAGGCCGCGCGACCTCGGCGAGCTCCTGTGGCTCGGCCGGCACTTCAGCGGTCTCGGGGAGGAGCGGCTGTACGACACCCTGCGCTTCTTCACCATGAGCTGCGCCGACATGCTCGAGGAGTACTTCGAGAGCGAGATCGTGAAGGCGCACCTCGCAGGCAGCTCCATCATCGGCACCGCGCTCGGCCCGCGCTCGCCCGGCAGCGCCTACGTGCTGCTGCACCACTACATGGGCAGCATCGACGGCGCGGTCGGGGCGTGGGGCTTCGCGCGCGGCGGCATGGGCGCCATCACCCGTGCGCTGGCCGCGTCGCTCGAGGCGAGCGGCGGCAGCGTGCGCCCGGAAGCGGAGGTCGCGCAGATCCTGGTGCGCAACGGGCGCGCCACGGGCGTGGTGCTGGCGGACGGAGAGGAGGTCAGGGCGCCGATCGTGGTGTCGAACCTCGACGTCAAGCGCACCTTCCTCGAGAGCATCGATCCGCGGCAGCTGCCGGGGGAATTCCTCGAGCAGGTGCGCGCCTTCAAGATCCGCGGCTCCTCCGGCAAGCTCAACATCGCGCTCGATCGTCTGCCGCAGTTCCCGGCGATCCCGCAGGGCTCGCCCTGCATACGCGGCGACCTGCACGTGACCGACACTCTCGAGATGCTCGAGCGTGGCTACGACGACTGGAAGGAGGGGCGGTGGTCGCGCTCGCCTTACGTTGACATGCTGATCCCCTCGCAGATCGATCCGACGATGGCGCCCGACGGCAAGCATTACATGTCGGTGTTCGTGCAGTACTGCCCGTACCGGCTCGCCGACGGCGCCTGGACGGCGCAGCAGCGCACCGCCTTCGGTGACACGGTGATCGAGACGATCGCGCGCCACAGTCCGGATTTCCGCGAGCTGATCCTGCACGCCGAGATCCGCACCCCTCAGGACATCGAGAGCGAGGTGGGGCTCACCGAGGGAAACATCTTCCAGGGCGAGCTCACTTTCGATCAGCTGCTCTTCAACCGTCCGATCCCGGGCTATGCCCAGTACCGCAGCCCGCTCCGTGGTCTCTACATGAGCGGCGCCAGCACCCACCCGGGCGGAGGCGTCATGGGAGCGCCGGGCGCCAACGCCGCGCGCGAGATCCTGCGCGATCTCGGGAGGCGCCCATGAGCGCGGCGCGGCCGGCACCGGGCGTGGCGCGCTACGACTCGATCGTAATCGGCGGCGGCCACAACGGGCTGACCTGCGCGGCCTATCTCGCACGCGCCGGCCGCTCGGTACTGGTACTCGAAGCCGCCGCGCGAGTGGGAGGCGCGGCAGTGACGCGCGAGTTCGCGCCCGGATTCCGCGTATCGGCCTGCGCACACCTGCTGCATCTCATGCCGGGCTCGGTGATAGCCGAGCTCAATCTCGCCTCTCACGGTCTCAGGCTGGCCGCCGAGCGCATGCCGACGACCGCGCTGTCGGCCGACCAGGCGCATCTGCCCGTGGGAGACGGCGGGGCGCTGGCGGCGCGCTCGCCGGCCGATGCCGCCGCGTGGCCCGGCTACAGCACGCGGCTGGCGCGGCTCGCCGCCGCCCTGCGGCCGGTGCTGAGCAATACGCCGCCGCGGCTCGGCACCTCCGCCTGGAAGGAGCGTGCTGCGCTTCTGCGGCTCGGCTGGCGGCTGCGTGCCCTCGGCAGGCGCGACATGCGCGAGCTGCTGCGGATCGGCGCCATGTGCGTGCAGGACCTGCTCGATGAGCACTTCGAGTCGCCGCTGCTGAAGGGCGCGCTCGCCTTCGATGCAGTGCTCGGCACCAACTACGGCCCGCGCTCTCCGGGCACGGTCTTCACGCTGCTCTACCGGCTGGCGGCGGCGGCGCAGGGAGACGGCGGGCTCGCGCAGCCGGCCGGCGGACTGGGCGCGCTGTCGGAGGCACTGGCAGGCGCGGCCGCGGCCGCGGGCGCCGAGATCCGCACCGGGGCCGCGGTCAGGCGCATCCTGGTGCGCGACGACCGGGCTGCCGGAGTCGTCCTGGAGACCGGTGAGGAAGTGAGCGCGAGAACGGTGGTTGCGAGCACCGATCCCAAGACCACTTTCCTCGGGCTGCTGGGGAGCGAGCATCTGGACGCCGGCTTCGTGCGCCGCATCGTGCACCTGCGCTCGCGGGGTCTCGCGGCGAAGCTGCACCTCGCGCTCGACGGAGCGCCGCGGTTCGCGGGACTCGAGGCGGGGGCGCTGCGCGGGCGGCTGTTGTGGGCGCCGTCGCCGCAGCACATCGAAAGCGCCTACAACCACGCCAAGTACGGCGAGTTCTCCTCGAGCCCGATGCTCGAGGTGACCGTGCCGACGATGGCGGATCCCGCGCTGGCGCCGCCGGGCAAGCACGTGCTCTCGGTGGTGGCTCAGTACGCGCCCTACGCGCTCTCCTCAGGCTGGGCCGACGGGCGGGCACGATTCACCGACCTCCTCATCGACACGCTCGGGACGCTGGCCGAGGGGCTGCGTGCGCAGGTCGTGCACGCGGAGCTCCTCACGCCGGCAGACATCGAGCGGGAGTTCCGCATCACGGGCGGCCACTGGCATCATGCCGAGCTGGCGCTCGATCAGTTCTTCATGCTGCGGCCGGTCCCGGGCGTTGCCCAATACCGTGCGCCGGTCGACGGTCTCTACCTGTGCGGCGCGGGCTGTCACCCTGGCGGGGGCGTAATGGGAATCGCCGGACGCAACGCGGCGCGCGAGGTCGTGAGAGAGGCGGCCTGAGGATGCTCACCGAAAGCGAACCGCACTTTCGCCGGCCGCTGCTGCCCACCCCGTTCCACGAGCGCTCGCGGAGCGCGAGCCAGGTCGACAGTTTCATCCCGTGGGCGGGCTACACCACGGTCGACGTGTTCACGACCGTCGAGCAGGAATACTTCGCGATCCGCAACGCCGCCTCGGTTTACGACCTGACGCCGATGGTGAAGTACCGGATCGCCGGCGCCGATGCCCTGCGCTTTCTCAACCGCCTGGTGACGCGCGACGTCGCCAGGCTTCGCCCGGGGCGGGTCGCCTACTGCGTCTGGTGCAACGATGCCGGGCAGCTGATCGACGACGGCACCGTGTTCTGCCTCGGCGAGGGGGAGTACCGGCTGTGCACCGCCGAGCGGCAGCTCGACTGGCTGCTCGACTCCGCCATCGGCTTCGACGTGGCGATCAGCGAGGTGACCGAGGACGTGGCCGCGCTCGCGTTGCAGGGTCCGACTTCCTGCTCGGTGCTGCGCAAGGCGGGAGTCGCGGGCGTCGAGCTCCTCAAACCCTTCGAGCTCGGGACGTTCACGCTGCCGGCGCAGGGCGACGCGCGCGTCATGGTGTCGCGGACCGGCTTCACGGGCGACCTCGGCTACGAGCTGTGGATGGCGCCGCAGGACGCCGAGCGCGTGTGGGACGCGCTCTTCGAGGCCGGCCGGACCCGCGGCATCCGTCCGATCGGATCGCGCGCGCTCAACATCGCGCGCATCGAGGCAGGCTTCCTCCTGCCGAACGTCGACTTCGTGCCGGGTGAGCGCACCGTCTTCATCGGCACCGCGCGCTCGCCGCTCGAGCTCGGGCTAGCCTGGCTGGTGGACTTCGGCAAGGGACATTTCACCGGCCGGCGGGCGCTGCTCGCGGAGCAGCGCCGCGGCGCGCGGCGGCGCCTGGTCGGACTCGACGTCGAGGGCACGAAGCCGGCGCACAACGCGCTGCTGTACGGGGACCCGCGCCTGCGCCGCCAGGCGGGCAGCGTCACGTCGGCGGTCTGGTCGCCGACCACCAAGCGCAACCTGGCGCTCGCCCTGGTGGATGCGCCGCACTTCGACACCGGCGGCACGCTCTGGGCGGAGATCTACCTCAGCCGCGAGCTGGTATGGGAGCGGCGCGTGGTGCGCGCTCGGGTCGTCGAGCGGCCGTTCTTCGCGCCGGAGCGGCGGCGCGCCACTCCACCGGGAGAGTTCTGACGTGAAGCCCGCAGCGGACAGCGCCGCGTGATCGCCACCCAGGAGAAGCAGGGCGCCGACCGCCCGTGGCTCGACCCGAACGCCATCCCGCAGATCGTGATCGAGGGAGTGAGCAAGACCTACGGCGGCTTCACCGCGGTCGACAATGTGAGCCTCAGCATCTTCAAGGGTGAGATGTTCGCCCTCGTCGGCGCTTCGGGATGCGGCAAGACGACGCTGCTGCGCATGCTGGCCGGATTCGCCGAGCCCAGCAGCGGCCGCGTGCTCATCGACGGCGTGCCGATGAGCGGCGTGCCGCCGTACGAGCGGCCGGTCAACATGATGTTCCAGTCCTACGCACTGTTTCCGCACATGACCGTGGAGCGCAACGTCGGCTACGGCATCAGCCGCATGAAGATGGACGCCGCGACGCGCCGCAGCCGCATCCACGAGGCGCTCGAGATGGTACAGCTCGCGCCGGTAGCGGGGCGCAAGCCCCACCAGCTCTCCGGCGGCCAGCGCCAGCGTGTGGCGCTGGCGCGCGCCCTCATCCGGCGGCCGAAGGTGCTGCTGCTGGATGAGCCGCTGTCGGCGCTCGACAAGAAGCTGCGCGAGCAGACGCAGTTCGAGCTCATGGACCTGCAGTACAGGGTCGGCATCACCTTCATCGTGGTGACGCACGATCAGGACGAGGCGATGGCGCTCGCCACCCGCATCGCGGTCATGGACCACGGCAAGGTGGTCCAGGTGGGCACACCGTCGCAGATCTACGAGTTCCCCGCGAGCCGCTTCGTTGCGGACTTCGTCGGCACCACCAATCTCTTCGAGGGCACCGTCGTCAGCTGCGAGCCGGGCCTCATCACGGTGCGTTGCCCGGAAACCGGCTGCGACCTGCTGGTGGACGAGGACGGGCGCTTCGCGCCGGGTCAGCGGGTGTGGGTGGCGCTGCGGCCGGAGAAGATCCGGCTCGACAAGCAGCCGCCGGGCGGCGCGCGCGTCAATCAGCTGCGCGGCACGGTGTGGGAGCTCGGCTATCTGGGCAACCGCTCTACGTACCGCATCAAGACGACGAGCGGGAAGCTCGTCACCGCGTTTGCACAGAACGAGCGGCGCACCTCCGAGTGGGCGATCGACTGGAGCGACGAGGTGTTCGTGAGCTGGGACGCCGATGCCGCGGTGCTGCTGCAATCATAAGATTCCGGCGCTCGAGGGGAGGAAATCACACATGATGAAGCCAACCCACCTGCCGGGCGCGCTGGCGCTCGTGCTGTTCGCCGTGACGGCGGTGCCGCAGCCGGGACTGCGGGCCGATGAGAGCACCGTGGGAGCCGAGGGGCCGGCTGCGGGGCCAGCCGCCAAGGCACCGCCCGCCGAGAGCGAGCGGGCGGCGCTGCAGGAAGTGGTGGTGACCGCGACCCGCCGTGAGGAGTCCCTGAGCAAGGTGCCGATCAGCGTGTCGGCCCTCACCCAGGACGCGATGGACTTCCGCGGCATCAAGGACTTTCAGGACATCGCGCGTTTCATTCCGGGAGTGTCGATCGACACCTCCGGCACCAATGCCATCTCGATCCGCGGCATCTCCTCGTCGGCGGGTGCGGGGACCACCGGCATCTACATCGACGACACGCCGATCCAGATGCGCAGCGTCGGCTTCAACCCCGACGACACGCTGCCGAAGGCCTTCGACCTGCAGCGCGTCGAGGTGCTGCGCGGTCCGCAGGGCACGCTGTTCGGCTCGGGCTCCGAGGGCGGTACCGTGCGCTACATCCTCACGCAGCCCAGCGTCACCGGCTCGAGCACCTACCTGCGCAGCGAGCTCTCCTATACCCAATACGGCCAGCCGAGCTACGAGCTCGGCGTCGCCCATGGTCAGGCCGCCGTCGACGGCGTATTCGGCTGGCGGGCCAGCGCCTGGTACCGCTGGGACGGCGGCTGGGTCGATCGCGTCGATCCGACGACCGGTGCGGTGATCGAGCACAACATCGATCGCTCGAGCGTGCTGGTGCTGCGTCTCGCCGGCGTATGGCAGGCGGCGGGCAATCTCAGTATCACGCCGAGCATGCTCTATCAGAACCGCCAGAAGCACGACCAGGGAACCTACTGGCCCGCGTACTCCAACCCGGGCGCGGGTCAATTCAACACCGCCACCCCGGAGCGCGTCCCCGATCCCGACCGCTACTACCTGCCGGCACTGAAGCTGCAGTGGGACCTCGGCAGGAGCCAGGTGATCGCCAATGCTTCCTACTACCACCGCAAGGAGCTCACCGGCTATCAGGGTACGGTGTACGACCTCGCCTACTATCAGAGCCTCGGATGGCCTGCCAACCCCAATACCGGCGGACTGTCGTGCGGTCCGGCCTCGGTCGCGACCGCGCCGCCCTGCGACTGGTACCCGCTGCTCGATGCCAACGGCATCCATCTGCCCCACACCGCGCCCAACGATTTCAGCAACGAGCAGACGCCCAACATCATGACCAACGTACAGGACAGCTACGTCGGCGAGCTGCGCTGGCAGTCGAGCGACGACAGCTCGCGCTGGCGCTGGACGCTCGGCGCTTTCTGGCAGCTCGCCAAAGAGCGCAGCATCGAGGAGCTCAGGGACGTGCAGATCGATCCGTTCTTCAACTACCTGTACGGAGTCCCGGCGACCTCGCTGTTCTTCTTCACCGACCCCAACGGGAACGTCGTCGTCCCGTATGGCTGCAACGGCGATGGCACCTACACGGCCATTCCGGCGTGCGACATCTACTACAACAACAATGCGACCTTCGACCGGCAGATCGCCGGCTACGGCGAGCTGAGCTACGCCATCACCGACAAGCTGCGGCTCACCGTCGGCGAGCGGGTCGCGCACACCACGTTCGAGATCGCCACCTATGCCGACGGGCTCGAGAACTTCGGCCCGACCCCGGTGACGGTCAACGGCGTCGAAGTGCAGATTCCGGGCCTCGGTCGGCGCGCAGCCACCAGCTCCAATCCCAACACGCCCAAGGCCACCCTGAGCTACCAGATCGACCCGGCGAATATGGTCTACGCGAGCTACTCGAAGGGCTTCCGCGTCGGCGGCGGCAATGCGCAGCTGCCCTCTTACTGCAACTTCGACCTCGCCGCCGCCGGCTACCCGAACGGCGCGCCGCTGGTCTACCGGCCGGACTCGACGCAGAACTACGAGATCGGCTCGAAGAACGCCTTTGGCCCGCTGCGGCTCGCGACCAGCGCCTACTACATCGAGTGGAACAACATTCAGCAGAACGTCTACATCGCGGGCGCCTGTGCGCTGCAGTTCACCGACAACCTCGGCACCGCCGTGGCCAAGGGCTTCGACCTGCAGGCGGAGCTGGCGCTCGGCCGGCTCTTCATGGAGCTCGCGGTTGGCTACACGGACGCGCGCTTCACCCGCAACGCCTACCCCGCGGGCAATGCCACGCTGCCGCGGCTGGTGAGCGCGGGCGACGCCATCTCCGGGCAGGCGGCCATCGATTACGCGCCCGGGACCAACCCGCCGTGGACGGTGGCGTTCGGCCCCGAGTACCGCTTCAAGCTCGGCGAGCACGATGCGTTCCTGCGATTCGACGTCGAATACGAGAGCCGCAACCCCTGGCTGGCGGCGGTGCAGGACCCGCAATCCTCGCAGTACGTCCCCGGGAGCTACACGCTGCCGGCGACCTGCTTCACCTCGCTGCGCGGCGGGATAACGCTCGGCGACTGGCTCATCACGCCCTTCATCGACAACCTGTTCGACACACACACCGTGACCAACTTCGCCCTCGGCCAGACGGATCCCTACAACCCGGCAGGCTCGCCCAGCCAGCAGCAGAACCAGTACACCTTCCGTCCGCGTACTTTCGGCATTACGGTCACCTGGCACGGGCCCGGCGGATAGCTGGCCGCCGGGCCGCCGCGGATGCTACCGTGGCGGCCGCATGCCAACAGGCAACACACCCGCGGAAGGAGGAGCCGCGGACGGGCCCGCGCGGGGCGCGGAGCGGCTGAACACCCGGGCCGCGGGCGTCGTCGCCCTGGCGGTCCTTTGCAGCCGGGTGCTCGGGCTCGCGCGCGATCAGATCTTTTTCGCGTTGTTCGGCGGCGGCCGCATCATGGACGCGTTCCAGATCGCGTTCCGCATCCCGAACCTGCTGCGCGACCTGTTCGCCGAAGGGGCGCTGTCGACCGCCTTCGTCACCACCTTCAGCAAGACCGTCGCAACCGACGGCGAGGAAGCCGCCTGGCGGCTCGCGAACAAGGTAGCGACGCTCACTACGGTTGCCTTGAGCGCGATCACCGTGCTCGGCATCGTATTCGCCCCGTGGCTGGTCGAAGTGCTGGCGCCCGGTTTCCCCGGGGAAAAGGCCGCGCTCACCGTGACGCTGACGCGCGTCATGTATCCGTTCATTCTGCTGGTGTCGCTCGCGGCGCTGGTGATGGGGATGCTGAACGCGCGCAACGTGTTCGGCGTGCCGGCCATGGCCTCGAGCTTCTTCAACCTCGGCTCGATCGCCGCCGGGGTGCTGCTCGGGTACTGGATCGATCCGCACTTCGGCGTGCGCGCGATTCTCGGCCTCGCGATCGGCACGCTCATCGGCGGCGCGCTACAGCTCGGCGTGCAGCTGCCCGCGCTCCGGCGCCTCGGTCATCGCTTTCGCGCCGACTTCCGCTGGCGCGATCCGGGCGTGCGCTCGATCCTGCGCCTGATGGGGCCGTCGGTGATCGCGGCCAGCACCACCCAGGTCAATGTGCTCGTCAATTCCGTATTCGCCTCGCAGCTCGGCAACGGCCCGATCTCGTGGCTCACGGTCGCGTTCCGCCTGATGCAGCTGCCGCTCGGGGTCTTCGGCGTGGCGCTCGGGACCGTGACGCTGCCGATGCTGTCGCGCATGGCCGCCACCGGCCAGCACGGCGCCTTTCGCAGCGAGCTGGCCCGCGGCATGCGGCTGGCGTTTCTCATGACCATCCCGGCGAGCATCGGGCTGATCGTGCTCGCCGAGCCGATCATCTCCGTCCTCTACCAGCACGGCCGCTTCGGGGCGCACGAGACGGCGGAGTCGGCCGGCGCGCTGCGCTTCTACGCGCTCGGGCTGTGCGGCTACGCGGCGCTCAAAGTACTGGTGAATGCTTTCTACGCCATCGACCGGCGCAAGACACCGATGCTGGTGAGCTTCGTGGCGGTCGCGGTCAACCTGGCCCTCAACTGGATATTCACGGTGCGGCTCGGCTGGGGCCATCGCGGCCTGGCACTCTCGACGGCCTGCGTGGCCACCAGCAACTTTCTCATTCTCTATCTGCTCATGCGCTCGCATCTCGGCCGCCTCGAGTCGCGCGCCATGGCGGCGCTGCTCGCCCGCGTGGCGCTCGCGTCGCTGGTGCTGCTCGCCATCGCCGGGGGAGGGGGGCAGCTGCTGCTCGCCGACTGGGCGGTGCAGCCCTTCTGGCCGAAGCTCGCGAGCCTCACGCTTGTCATCGCCTGCGCGGCTGCTGCGTTCTTCCTGTGTGCCTCGGCGCTCGGGATCAGCGAGGTGCAGGACCTCCGGCAGGCCGTGCGCCGCCGGCTGCGTCGCGCCCGCTGATCGCAAGCAACCAACTCGCGCGGCGCGTGTCCAACACTGCATCGTGCGCGCGCGCGGGCTGCGAGGGACGCATTCAGCACATATTCAGCGAAAGGACCGGATCATGAGCCGCATGAACAAACTCATAACTATTCTCCCGGGCCTGGTGTTGGCCGGCTCTCTGGCCGCGGCGGGACCGGCTTTCGCCCAGGGGTACTACCGTTACCAGGCGGCCGACCGGCCGGTGCAGTGGTACGTAGACGGGGGCGCGAGCCTCACCGAGGGCGACACAGCGCTCAATTTCAACAACGGCTGGACCTTCGGCGCCGGCGTGAACGTCCGGCCGGCGCCGGGGCCGTTCATGCTGCGCTTCGGCGTCGACTACGGCTACTTCGACGCAAGCGACCAGCTGATCGCCGCGAATCCGAGCGCGAACTACGGCTATATGCAGACTCTCACCGGCTTCGCGGACGGCGTGCTCGAGTTGCCGGTCAATCCCTGGACGCGCTTCTATCTCATGGCAGGCCCGGGGTTCGGATATCGAGGCATCTATCTCACCAACGGCGGCGTCTACTGTACGCCGTTCTTCTGTGGTCCCGATTATGGGTCCGGCGCGCTCGTCGGCCGCGACACCAGCACCAGCTTCGCATGGAACGCCGGCGTCGGTGTCGACTTTGCGCTGCCCGGCGGCCAGTCGTGGTTCGTCGAGGCGCGCTACGAGCGCTTCGATACCGCCTTCGCACCGACCGAGTTCATCCCGATTCGCGTCGGCTTCCGGTTTTAGCGGCCCTCGGCCGCGAACTCCAGGCACGCCGCCAGCACGCGCTGCAGCACGGCCCGCAGCGGCGCGGCCACCGTGTCGTCGTACGCGCACGGCCAGTCGAGGTCGGTGACGCTGCCTCCCGGTTCGCGGAGGTAGCCGCGGCAGGCGAGCTCCATCTGCAGCGCGTGCACGCCGTCGGCAGGGCGCCCGTAGTGGCGCGTCGTGTAGCCGCCCTTGAAGCGCCCGTTGGTAACGCGCGAGAAGTCCGATCCATCGCACACCTCCTCGAGGCGCGCCGTCAGCTGTGGCGCGCAGCTCGTGCCCGAGTTGGTGCCGAGATTGAGGTTAGGAAGCACACCGGCGAAGAGTCTCGGGATCTGCGAGCGGATCGCGTGGCAGTCGTACAGCACCACGCGCTGGTGCCGCTGGCGCAGCCGCGCAATTTCCCCGGCTATGGCGCGATGATAGGGCTCGAACCAGGCGGTACGGCGTGCCGCGATCTCCTCCGGCCCCGGACCGTCGAGGCCGCGATAGAGGAGCTCGCCGTCGAAAGTGGTGGTCGGGCACAACTCGGTCGTGGCCTGTCCCGGGTACAGAGACACACCGGAAGGGTCGCGGTTCGCATCGATCACCGTCCGCGAGATGCGGGTGCGGACCACGGTCGCGCCGAGCCCCGGAGCGAAGTCGTACAGCCGCTCGATCCACCAGTCGGTGTCCTTGCGCGCCAGCCACAGCGACGCGAGGCGCCGCTCGAGGTCGGCGGGAATCTCGGTGCCGGTGTGCGGCATCGACACGACCAGCGGCGCCGCGCCGCGCGTGACCTGAAGCCATGGTGTCGTGTCCGAAGGACTCACCAATATAATGTACGCCATGGGAGGGCTGTGGTTTGAGTCGGCGCTGCTGCCCGAGGGGTGGGCCCGGGACGTACGCCTGACGGCGCAGGGCGGGCGCATCGAGCACGTGCTCCCCGGGGTCGCGCCCGCGGACAGGGACGAGCGGCACCGCATCGGCCTTCCGGGCCTCCCGAACGTGCACAGCCATGCGTTCCAGCGGGGCCTCGCCGGCCTCACCGAGCGTCGCGGCAGCGACGCGGACAGCTTCTGGACCTGGCGCGAGCTCATGTACCGCTTCCTCGAGCGCGTAGGTCCCGAGGAGCTCGAGGCGCTCGCGGCGCTTGCCTTCGTCGAGATGCTGGAAGGCGGATTCACCCGGGTCGGTGAGTTCCACTACCTGCACCACGATCGCGACGGCAAGCCCTTCGGCGACCCGGGCGAACTCGCGGTACGCCTGGCGGCCGCCGCCGCCGAGACCGGCATCGGCCTCACCCTGCTGCCGACGCTGTATGCGCACGGCGGTTTTGGCGGCGCGCCGCCCGCCGAGCGCCAGCGGCGCTTCATCAACGATCCGGAGCGTTTCGCGCGCATCGTCGAAGCGAGCCGCAGGGCGCTCGGCACGCTCGCCGGCGCGAGCGTCGGGGTTGCCGCCCACAGCCTGCGCGCCGTCACGCCGGCCGAGCTCGGGGAGCTGACGGCGCTCGCGCGCGGCGGGGTCATCCATATTCACATCGCGGAGCAGCTGCGCGAGGTGCAAGACTGCCTGGCGTGGAGCGGCCGGCGCCCGGTGCAATGGCTGCTCGAGAACGCGCCCGTCGACAAGCGCTGGTGCCTGGTGCATGCGACGCACGCCACGGCCGCAGAGCTGCAGGGCGTCGCCGCCCGGGGCGCGGTGGTGGGCCTGTGCCCGGTGACCGAGTCGAACCTCGGCGATGGCATCTTCCCCGCCGCGGAGTTCCTCGCCGCCGGGGGGCGCAGCGGCGTCGGCACCGACTCCAACGTGCGCATCGACGCGGCGGAGGAGCTGCGCACGCTCGAATATTCCCAGCGCCTTGCGCACCGGGCCCGCAACGTACTCGCCGCTGCGCCGGGGGCGTCGACCGGGCGCAGCCTGTTCGACGCGGCGCTCGCCGGCGGGCTGCAGGCCGCGCCTGCGCCGGGAGCGGGGCCGGTGGGGCTTGCCCCGGGCGCGCCGCTCGATGTCGTGACGCTCCTCGCGGAGCACCCTTCGCTCTGCGGGCGGCGCGACGACGCGGCGCTCGACAGCTGGATCTTCGCCGGCGACCGCGGGCTCATCGATTGCGTCTGGTGCGCCGGAGCCCGGGTCGTGAGCGGGGGCCGCCACCGCAATCGCGAGGCGATCGTCGCGCGCTATGTGCGGACGCTGCGTTTGCTGCTTGCCTGAACAACGAAAGGGTCCCAGATGTATCTCCAACGCTGTGCCGTCATCCTCAGCGGCTGCGCGCTCGCGCTGTCTGCGACGCTCGCCGCCGCCGATCCCGTCGACCCCGCTCTTTTCGGCACGCTCAAGTGGCGCAGCATCGGGCCCTATCGCGGCGGGCGGGCGCTCGCCGTCGCCGGCATACCCGGCAATCCCAACACCTTCTATTTCGGCGCCGTAGCCGGCGGGATCTGGAAGTCGGACGACGCGGGCGCTACCTGGGCGCCGCTCACCGACGGCACGCCGATCTCATCGGTCGGGGCGCTTGCCATCGCGCCGTCCGATCACAAGGTGATCTACGTCGGCACCGGCGAGGCCGCCCCGCGCGGCGACATGACTTACGGCGATGGCGTCTACAAGTCGGTCGACGGCGGCAAGACCTGGAGCCACATCGGGCTCGCCGACAGCCGCCAGATCGGGGCCCTGATCGTCGATCCACGCAGCGCCGATACGGTGCTGGTCGCCGCCCTGGGCCACGCCTTCGGCCCTAACACGGAGCGCGGCGTCTACCGCACCACCGACGGCGGCAAGTCCTGGACCAGAGTGCTCTATCGCGACGCCGAGACCGGCGCCATCGACGTCACGTTCGATCCGCACGAGCCGAGCATCGTCTACGCCGCGCTGTGGCAGGCGCGCCGCCAGCCGTGGAACTTCTCGAGCGGCGGACCCGGCAGCGGCCTGTACCGTTCGACGGACGGCGGCCTCACCTGGACCCGGCTCCAGGGCCACGGCCTGCCGGAGGGGATTCTCGGCCGCATCCACGTCTCGGTCTCGCCCGCCGACTCGAAACGCGTCTACGCGATGATCGAAGCGCACGCGGGGGGCCTGTACCGCTCCGACGATGGCGGCGTGCACTGGGCGCGCGTCAGCGATGACGGCCGCCTCACGCAGCGGGCCTGGTACTTCTCCACGGTGGTGGCGGATCCCAGGCAGGCCGACACGGTGTACGCCGCGAACACCGGCCTGTTCCGCTCGACCGACGGCGGCAAGACCTTCGAGCTGCTGCCGGCGCGGCACGGCGATCATCACGGACTGTGGATCGACCCGGGCGATCCGGACCGCATGATCGAGTCGAGCGACGGCGGTGCCTCGATCTCCTTCGATCGCGGCAAGACCTGGACCACCCAGGCGAATCAGCCGACCGCGCAGTTCTATCACGTCGCGGTCGACCACCGTTTTCCCTATTACCTCTACGGCGCGCAGCAGGACAACAGCAGCATCGGCATCGCCAGCATGGACGACGCGGGCGCCATCGTGCAGCGCGACTGGTACGACGTGGCAGGCGGCGAGTGCGGCTTCGTGATCCCCGATCCGCGCGACCCCGAAATCACCTACGGCAGCAGCGAGAACTTCATCGGCCGCCTCGACCGGCACAACATGCAGGAGCAGCTCATTCCGGTGTGGCCGGTCGACGCTTCCGGCCATGCGGCCAGGGACCTCGAGCACCGTTTCAACTGGACGTCCCCGCTCATCATGTCGCCGTTCGACCCGGACACGCTCTATTACGGCATGGAGCGGCTGTACCGGACGACCAATCGCGGCGCAAGCTGGACCGCCATCAGTCCGGACCTGACGCGCAACGACAAGTCGAAGCAGCAGGCCTCCGGCGGGCCCATCACCAAGGACATCACCAGCGTCGAGTACTACGACACGATCTTCGCCATCGCGGAGTCGCCGCTCTCCAGAGGCATGATCTGGGTCGGGACCGACGACGGGCTGATTCACCTCACGCGCGACGGCGGGGGCAGCTGGTCGAATGTCACCCCGCCCGGCATGCCGGCCTGGAGCACGGTCAGCATGATCGAGGCGTCGCGCTACGACGCAGACACGGCCTACGTGGCCGTGGACCGCCACAAGCTCGACGACATCCGGCCGTACGTGTTCGTGACCCGCGATGGCGGGCGCAGCTGGGGGCGCCTCGACGCCGGGATTGCGGAAGGCTCGTTCGTGCACGCGGTACGCGAGGATTCGGTCAAGCGCGAGCTGCTCTACGCCGCTACGGAAACCGGCGTGTTCGTCTCCTTCGATGCCGGACAGCACTGGCAGAGCCTGCAGCTCAACCTGCCGCGCTCGCCGGTTCACGATCTGGTGGTGAGCGGCAACGATCTGGCCGTCGCCACCCACGGCCGCTCCTTCTGGATCCTCGACGACGTGACGCCGCTGCGTCAGGCCGGGGCGGCGGTGGCTTCCCAGGGGGCTCATCTCTACGCGCCGCAGACCGGCTATCGTCTCTACTATCCCGATGCGGTCGACAGGCGCCCGCCGTCGGGTGAGAACCCGCCGGCCGGGGTTCTCATCGACTACTACCTCGCCGCCGAGCCGGCGGGCCCGGTGACCCTCGAGATCGTCGACGCATCCGGCTCCGTGGTGCGGCATCTCTCGAGCGTCAAGGCCAAGGGGACGGAGCAGCCGCCGGAATGGCCGGACCTCATTCAGCCCACCGACACACTGCCGGCGCTCAAAGGGATGAACCGCTTCGTGTGGGATCTGCGCTATGACGACCCGGTGCAGATTCCGGACGCTTTCTATGCCGGGGTTCCGCCGCGCGGACCGATCGTGCTGCCGGGCGCCTACACGCTGCGGCTCGGCTACGGCGGCGAGACGCGGACCGCACCGCTCACCGTTGCGGCCGATCCACGCGACCGCGGAGCCGCGCTCGCGGGACTGCGGCAGAAATTCGACCTCGCCATGGAGGTCTACCGGGATCAGGACGCGCTGCATCGCGCCGTCAACGAGATCCGCGCGCTGCGGACACACGTCGCGGCACTATCCGCCGGCGCAGCCGGCAAACCCCGCGACGCGGCCCTCGGGGGCGAGGCGGCCGCGCTGTCCGCGGCGGCGTCGAAGATCGAGGGCGTGCTGATGCAGGTGAACATCAAGGGCTCGGAAGCGAATCTCAACTTTCCGGGCATGCTGAACGAGCAGATCTATTCCTTCAGTCAGCTGCTCGACGATGCCGATACCGCACCCAACCAGCAGGAGACCGAGACCTACGCCGGCATGCATGCGCGGCTCGCCGCGCAGCTCGCCGACTGGAGTGCGCTGCAGACCGGGCAGGTGGCGGCTTTCTGCGCGCACGCGCGCGCGGCGGGAGTCGGCGGGCCGTCGGCGTCCTGTCCGTAGCAGTGCGCCGCAACTTCGGACCGCAAGACGGCTCCAAGGCCCGAAAAATGCTAACATTCTCGGCTTCGTTGCCCGCGCACAGACGCCGCAGGCGAGGACGCTTATGGCACTGAAGATCATGATTCTCGGCGTGAACGGTTTTATCGGCAGCGCCCTCACCGATGCAATCCTGCGCACGCGCGACTGGGAGGTCTACGGCATGGACCTCACCGACAACAAGCTCGGGGATCTGCCGAAGAGCGACCGCTTCCATTTCGTGGAAGGCGACATCACCATCAACCGGGAGTGGGTGGAGTATCACGTCAAGAAGTGCGACGCGATCGTGCCGCTGGTGGCGATCGCGAATCCGGCGCAGTACGTGACCCATCCGCTGCGGGTGTTCGAGCTGGACTTCGAGGCCAACCTCGCCGTGGTGCGCCAGTGCGTCAAGTACGGCAAGCGGCTGGTGTTCCCTTCGACCTCCGAGGTCTACGGCATGTCGCCGGACTCGGTGCTCGATGAGGAGTCGAGCCCGCTGGTGTACGGTCCGATCAACAAGCAGCGCTGGATCTATGCCTGCTCGAAGCAGATGCTGGACCGCGTGATCTACGCCTATGGCGTGCGCGACGGCCTCGACTACACGCTGTTCCGGCCGTTCAACTTCATCGGCCCGAACCTCGATAACCCCGAGGAGCCCAAAGAGGGCAGCTCGCGGGTCTTCACCCAGTTTCTCTCCAACGTGCTCTACCGGAAGCCGATCAAGCTGGTCGACGGCGGCAGCCAGAAGCGCTCCTTCACCTACATCGACGATGCCATCGAGTGCCTGCTGATCATCCTCGAGAACCAGAACCGGCGCGCCAGCCAGCGCATCTTCAACATCGGCAACCCCGGCAACTGCATCTCGATCCGCGACCTCGCACAGCGCACCATCCGCATCGCCCAGGAGTTCCCGGTGCTGCGCGACAATGCCCGTGCCACCGAGATCGTCGACGTCTCGGCGGGTGAGTACTACGGCAAGTACTACCAGGACATCCAGGTGCGCGTGCCGAACATCGAGGCGGCGAAGCGCGAGCTCGGGTGGCAGCCGAAGACCGACATGGACACCGCCATGCGGCGCACGATCGATTTCTACGTGAAGCAGGAAAGTTTCGGCTCACGCGCGGCGTCGATCGCCGCCAGCTAGGCTGCAAGTCGCACCGCCCTTTCGTATGGCGAGCGAGGCGGGGCAGGGGCTTGGCGCGCGCCGGTCGGGTTGGCTCGCATGGCTGGTGCTCGCGGCGGCCTGGTTCGCCACGACGCCGGTGCGTCCGCTGCTCGATCCCGACGAGGGCCGCTATGCGGAGATTCCCCGCGAGATGCTCGCGAGCGGCGACTGGGTCACGCCGCGCTTCGACGGGCTGAAGTATTTCGAGAAGCCGCCGCTGCAGTACTGGGCGACCGCTGCCGTGTATCGGCTCGCGGGCACGAGCGAGTGGACCTCACGCCTGTGGTCGGTCGGGCTGGCATTTGGCTGTCTGGCGCTCACCTTCGCATGGACGCGGGCGTCTTTCGGCACGGCGGCGGCCCGCGCGGCGCTCACCGCGCTCGCGGTCAGTCCCTATTTTCTCATCGTGGGGCAGCTCAACCTGCTCGATGCGGGCCTCACGTTCTGGCTCACGGCGGCGGTATTCGCCTTCACGCGGGCGCAGTGCGCCGCGCCGGCATCGCCTGTGGAGCGCAACTGGATGCTGCTCGCCTGGGCGGCGGCGGCGCTCGGGGTGCTTTCCAAGGGGATCGTGGTCGGAGTGCTCGCCGGGGGTGCGCTCATTGTCTATACGCTGATCGAGCGCGACCTGCGTCCCTGGCGGCGGCTGCATCCCGCCGCGGGGTTGCCGCTCTTCCTGGTGCTGGCCGCGCCCTGGTTCATCGCCGTCTCCCGGCGCAATCCGGGCTTCGCGAGCTTCTTCTTCGTGCACGAGCACTTCGCGCGCTTCCTCACCACGGTGCACCAGCGGGTCGAGCCCTGGTGGTTCTTTCTGCCGCTGTTGCTGCTCGGCGTCCTGCCGTGGATCGCGCCGCTGGCGCGCGCCATCGCGCCCGCCTGGGGCGAGGCGCCGGAACCGGTCAGCGGCTTCAGGCCACGCAGGTTTCTCCTCGTCTACGCGGCGGTGACGCTGGTCTTCTTCTCGGCCTCGGGCTCGAAGCTCGCTCCCTACATCCTGCCGATGTTCACGGTGCTGGCCGCGCTGACGGGCGCGGCTGCCGGGGACCATGAACGGCTCGCGACGCAGGCCGCGCGCCTCGGAGCGGGCCTCACCCTGATCCTCATCGTCGTCGGCGTCGCCTACAGCGCGCGCCGCAACGCCTTCGTGCCGCACGCGGCGCTCGCCTGGATGGCAGCCGCGGGCCTGAGCGCGTTGCTGGCGGGGCTCGCTACACTGCGTGCCGCGCGGCTGCCGGCTGCGGCGGTGACGGCGGCCACCGTGCTCGGGGCGATCCTCGCCTGGCAGTGCCTGCTGTGCGCTTACGCGGTCATCCCTCCGGCCCGATCGGCGCGCGATCTGGTCGCAGCCGTGCGACCCGCGATCGGGCCGCAGACCGCTCTTTATAGTGTCGGGCAATACCGCGAAACCGTCTCTCCCTACCTCGGCCGCACCCTCACCCTGGTCGACTACGAGGGCGAGCTCGCCTTCGGGCTCCGGGCGGAGCCGGGCCGGCAGGACCTGAGCGTCGAGGCCTTCAGGGCCGGCTGGGGCGCGAGCCGCGACGCCGTGGCATTCTTCGATCCTGGGATCTGGGATGCCTGGCGACGTCAGGGGTTTCCCGGGCGGGTGATCGCCGCCGATAACTACACCGTCGCAGTGAGCCGTCTGTGAAACTTAGCGATTTCTCCATCCTGTTCTGTGGCGTGCTGCTGAACGCGCTGGCGCAGCTCGGACTGAAGGCCGCCACCCGGGTAACGGGACCCCTGGTCGCCACCGACAGCGCCGTCCTGCGGCGCGGGCTCGAGCTGCTCGCGGTGCCGTCGCTCTGGTATGCATTGTGCGCCTACGGGCTCAGTGTCATCGTGTGGCTGGTCGGCCTGTCGCGCGTCCCGGTGAGCCAGGCGTATCCGCTGCTGTCGCTCGGCTACGTGATCAACATCGGACTGGCGTGGTGGCTGCTCGGCGAGGTGCCCACGGGGCAGCGCGTCGCGGGCATTGCGATCATCGTGGTGGGAGTCGTACTGGTGTCGCGCTCATGAACGATTCGGCTAGACCTACGGAGAAGTTCCTGCCCTTCACCCGTCCCACCATCGACGAGGAGACGATCGCGTCGGTGGCCGAAGTGCTGCGCTCGGGCTGGCTCGCGAGCGGGCCGAAGGTGGCGGCGCTCGAGAGCGCCCTGTCGGACTATCTGGGCGGACGGCCGGTGCGCACGCAGACCTCGGCGACCGCGGGACTCGAGATCGCGCTGCTCGCCTGCGGCATCGGCCCGGGAGCCGAGGTGATCACGCCGGCGCTCAGCTTCGTCGCGACCGCGAACGTCATCGTGCGGGTCGGCGCGCGCCCGGTGTTCGTCGACGTCGGCCTCGATTCGCGCAACCTCGACCTCGCGCAGGTGGAGGAGGCGATTACGCCGCGCACCCGCGCGATCATGCCGGTGCACTTCGCCGGCCTGCCGGTCGATATGGAACGGCTCTATGCGATTGCCGGCCGTCACAAGCTGCGGGTGATCGAGGACGCGGCGCACGCCATCGGCTCGGCCTGGAAGGGCAAGCGCATCGGCAGCTTCGGCGACCTGGTGGTGTTCAGCTTTCACCCCAACAAGAACCTCACGACCATCGAGGGCGGGGCGATCTCGGGCGGCTCGGCGGCGGAGCTGCGCAGCATCGAGCTCCACCGCTGGCACGGGCAGGTGAAGTCCGGGCCCGACTCCTTCGATACGCTGCTCGCCGGCGGCAAGTGCAACCTGTCGGACGTCGCGGCCGCAGTCGGCCTCGGGCAGTTGAAGCGGCTCGAGGAGTTCAACGCCAGGCGGCGCGCGCTGGTGGCGCGCTATTTCGAGCTGTGGCAGCGGGACGCGCCGCTGCGGCTGCCAGAGCGGGGCGACGCAGGGCACAGCTGGCACGTGTTCACGCCGCTGCTGCCGCTCGACACGCTGTCGATGACGCGGCTCGGATTCATCGAAGCGATGCGGCAGCGCGGCATCGGCGTCGGCGTGCACTACCCGGCGATCCACACCTTCAGCGCCTATCGCGCGCTCGGCTACCGCGAGGGTCAGTTTCCCAACGCCGAGCGCATCGGCCGCGAGACCGTCACGCTGCCGCTGTTCCCGTCGATGGAGCCCGGGGATGTCGAGCGGGTGGTCGGGGCGGTGAACGAGATCCTGCGCGGGGCCCGCAAATGATCCCGGCGATCTCCGTAGTGATTCCGGTCTTCAACGAGGAGGAGGGCCTGCCGCTGCTGTTCGACCGGCTGTACGGCGCGCTCGATGCGCTCGGGCGCAGCTACGAGGTGGTGTTCGTCGACGACGGCAGCCGTGATGGCTCGGTGGCGGCGCTGCGCGAGCAGTACCAGCGGCGTCCGGACGTGACGCGGGTCGTGGTGCTGGCGCGCAACGCCGGCCAGCACCGGGCGATTCTCGCCGCCTTCACCTATACGCGCGGCGATTACGTCATCACGCTGGATGCGGACCTGCAGAACCCGCCGGAGGAGATACCTAAGCTGGTGGCGGCGATGGACGCGGGCGCCGACTACGTGGGCACGATCCGCGCGCGGCGCCAGGACGTGCTGTGGCGCAAGGCCGCCTCGCGCCTGATGAACCGCGTGCGCGAGGGCACGACCTCGATCCGCATCACCGACCAGGGCTGCATGCTGCGGGGCTATCACCGCAGCGTCATCGACGCGGTCAACCATTGCACCGAGGTGAGCACCTACGTGCCGGCGCTCGCGTATACGTTCGCGCGCCATCCGGTCGAGATCGAGGTGGCGCACGCCGAGCGCACCGTCGGCCAGTCGAAGTACTCGCTGCTGCGGCTCATCCGCCTCAACTTCGATCTGATGACCGGTTTCTCGGTGGCGCCGCTGCAGTTCTTCTCCATGGCCGGCATCGTCATCGCGCTCCTGTCGCTCGTCTTCGTGGCCTACCTCGCCATCCGGCGGCTGATCGTGGGTCCGGAGGCCGAGGGAGTGTTCACGCTGTTCGGGATCGCCTTCTTCCTGATCGGCATGGCGCTGCTCGGGCTCGGCGTGGTCGGCGAGTATGTCGGCCGCATCTACGAGCAGGTGCGCCAGCGCCCGCGCTATACGATCGCGGCGTTGCTGGGCGGGGACGAGGAGCCCGCGCAGCTGCCCGAGGCTCATCCCGACCGCGGCGCGGAGGTCACGGCGCTGCCGCCGTCGCTGACCCGGAGGCGGGGAGAGCAGGAGTGAGCGGCCCCACGGCCGTGGTGTTCGCCTATCACGATGTCGGAGTCCGGTGCCTGAAGGCGCTGCTGTCTGCGGGCGTGGAGATTCCCCTGGTCGTCACCGTGGCCGACGACCCGGGAGAGAATCGCTGGTACGCGAGCGTCGCCGAAACGGGCGCCGACTACGGGCTCGCGGTGATAACGCCTGCGACGGCTGCCTCCGCCGAGCTCGAAGGCCGCCTGCGCGCGCTCGCGCCGGATTTCCTGTTCTCCTTCTATTACCGCTCGCTGCTGCCCGCGGCATTGCTCGCGAGCGCGCGCCGCGGCGCGCTCAACATGCACGGCTCGCTGCTGCCGAAGTACCGGGGCAGGGCCCCGGTCAACTGGGCCATTCTCAAAGGGGAGCGCGAGACCGGTGCGACGCTCCACTACATGGTGGAGCAGGCGGATGCCGGCGACATCGTCGATCAGCTGGCCGTTCCCATTCTCGCGGACGATGACGCGCGGGAGGTCTTCGCCAAGGTCACGGTGGCCGCCGAGACGATCCTGGTACGCTCGCTGCCGCTGCTGGTCGCCGGCAACGCGGCGCGGCGTCCGCAGCGGATCCTCCCGGGACAGTATTTCGGCCGGCGCACGCCGCAGGACGGCCGCATCGACTGGTCGCGCCCGGCGCGGGAGATTCACGACCTGGTGCGCGCGGTCGCGCCGCCATTCCCCGGAGCGTTTGCCGAAGTGCGCGGCGAGCGCTGGGACATCCACCGCACCCGCATGAGCGATCGTCCGGCGCCGCAAGCGGGCGCATGGCTGTTCGGGGCCGACGCCGGGCTGTACGCCGCCTGCGGCGGCGGCGGAGTGCTGCAGCTGCTCAGCGTGCACAGCGCCCGCGGACCGCTCGATCTGCCGCGGCTGTCGCGGGCTCTCGACTCACGGCCCGCGCCGCTCGGCTGAACACGCGTCGAGGCCGCAGCCCGTGACGCTCATCGCCCTCAAGGTCGACGTCGATACCTTTCGTGGCACGCGCGAAGGCGCGCCGAGGCTCGCCGACCTTCTGGAGCGGGTCGACGCGCGCGCGACCTTCCTTTTCAGCCTGGGTCCCGACCACACCGGCCGCGCCATCAGGCGAGTCTTCCGGCGCGGCTTTCTCGGGAAGGTGAAGCGCACCTCCGTGCTCGAGCACTACGGCGTGAGAACGCTGCTCTACGGCGTGCTGCTTCCCGGTCCCCGCATCGGGCGCCGCTGCCGCAGCTTCATGCAGGACATCGGCAATCGCGGCTTCGAGGTGGGCGTGCACACCTGGGACCACATCCGCTGGCAGGACGGCGTGAGCCGTGCCGGCGAGCCCTGGACGCGCCGGGAGCTTGCGCTCGCGACGGAGGAGTTCACCGGTATCTTCGGGCGGGAGCCGCAGGTGCACGGCGCGGCCGGCTGGCAGATGAACGCCCATGTGCCGGGGCTCGAGCAGGAGCTCGGATTCCGCTATGCCTCGGACACTCGCGGTTCCGGCCCGTTTCTGCCGCTGGTCGAAGGCAGCGCCGTGCCGGTGCCACAGCTGCCGACCACGCTTCCGACCCTCGACGAGCTCATCGGGCGCGACGACCTCGCCGGCGAGGATCCGGTGGATCATCTGCTCGCGCTCACCGACCGCGCGGGCGGCCGCGACCAGGTGTTCACGCTGCACGCAGAGCTCGAGGGGGGTGCCTACCTCGCCTCATTCGAGCGGCTGCTCGAGGCCTGGAAAGCGCGCGGGGTCCTCCTCACGGATCTCGCAAGCTTCGCGAGGCAACTCGATCCGGGCGCCCTGCCGCACTGCAACATCGTCGCCGGCACCGTCGCGGGGCGCTCGGGAACGCTCGCGGTGCAGGCACCGGCAGACGGCGCCTGAGGCCGCCACAATATCGGCACCCTCCCGACCGTCTGTCCTCAGCGGAGATGGACGCCGCCGCGATCAGCGACCCGATGAGTGAGGACCGGCACATCGCCGCCGCGGTGCAGCGCGAGCGCGGACGGCTGCTCGCCTTCATCCGCCGCCGCATCGACGACGCGAGCGAGGCCGAGGACATCCTGCAGGACGCGCTCTACGAGCTGGTGGCGGCCGAGCGCCTGGCGCAGCCGGTGGAGCAGATCGGCGCCTGGCTCATGCGTGTCGCGCGCAACCGCATCATCGACCGCTTCCGCAGGAAGCGTCCGGAGCTGCTGCTGGACCGGGCCGGCGGCGCGGACGAGGAGCGGGTACTGGATGAGATGCTGCCGGCGGCGGACGGAACGCCCGAGACCGCCGCGCTGCGCGAGCTGCTCCTCGAGGAGATCGAGGCCGCGCTGGCCGAGCTGCCGCGCGAGCAGCGGGAGGTATTCGTCGCGCAGGAGCTCGACGGCCTCACCTTCCGCGAGCTCGCCGCGCGCTCCGGTGTCAGCATCAACACGCTGTTGTCGCGCAAACGCTATGCGGTGCTGCAGCTGCGCGAGCGGTTGCAGGCGGTGTACGAGGACTGGCTGGCCGAATGAATGTGAGGAGAGAGTCGTGGAAGGCAAGTTGGGCTGGGTGGTGAGGAGAGTCGCGCAGGCAGTGGCGATCACGGTCGCAGCGATCGTGTTCATCGCGGTCTTCGGTTGGGTGGTGATGCTGCTGTGGAACTACGTGGTGCCGCCCGTGTTCCACGGGCCCGCCATCGGCTATGGTCAGGCGTTCGCGCTGCTGGTGCTGTGCCGCATCCTCTTCGGAGGCCTGCGCGGCTGGCGCGGCGCGCACGGGCGCTGGCGGCGGCACGCGTGGCGCGAGCGCTGGGAAAGCATGACGCCCGAGGAGCGTTCGCGCCTGCGCGAGCGCTTCATGCAACGCTGCGGGCGCGGCCTGGGTGCGCCGCCGGAGGATCAGGGCGCGCACAGCTAGGAGTTGACGCGCGCGCGTGAGCGACCCAACATCGCGCGCGTGATTCCAGTCAACATGACGGCCGTCGAGATCCGCGAGCCGGGACCGCCGGAGGTGCTGCGGGCGGGGCGGCGGCCGGTGCCGCAGCCGAAGCCCGGTGAGGTGTTGATCCGCGTCGCGGCCGCCGGCGTCAACCGGCCCGATGTGCTGCAGCGCAAGGGCCTGTATCCGCCGCCGCCGGGCGCGAGCGATATTCCCGGTCTCGAAGTCGCGGGCGTGGTGGTGGCGGCGGGCGATGGCGTGCGCGAGCCGGCGCTCGGCGCGCGGGTATGCGCCCTGCTCGCGGGCGGGGGATACGCGGAGTATGCGACCGCGCCTGCGGTGCAATGCCTGCCGGCGCCGAGCCAGCTGACTCTGGAGGAGGCGGCGGCGCTCCCCGAGACCTTCTTCACCGTCTGGTACAACGTGTTCGAGCGCGCGCGCCTGCGTGCCGGGGAGACACTGCTCGTGCACGGCGGCGCCAGCGGCATCGGCACCACCGCCATCCTCCTCGGCAAGGCTTACGGTGCCCGCGTCGTCATTACGGCCGGCAGCGCCGCCAAGTGCGCCGCCTGCCGCGAGCTCGGCGCCGATCACGCCATCAATTACCATGAAGCGGACTTCGTCGAGGCGACGCTGCGGGCGACCGACGGACGCGGAGCCGACGTGATCCTCGACATGGTCGGGGGCGACTACGTAGCGCGCAACGTGGCGGCGGCAGCGGTCGACGGACGTATCGCGGTGATCGCGCATCAGGGCGGCGCCCAGGCGCAGATCGATCTGCGGCCCCTGATGGTGAAGCGTCTGCAGCTCTCCGCCTCGACCTTGCGGGCGCAATCGGTCGAGAACAAGGGCCGGCTGGCGGCGGCGTTGCGCCAGCAGGTGTGGCCGCTGTTCGCCACCAAGCGCCTGAAACCGCTGATACATGCGCGCTTTCCGCTCGCCGACGCCGCTTCGGCGCACAAGCTGATGGAGTCCGACGCTCACATCGGCAAGATCGTGCTGGACGCCTGAAGGCGCCAGGTGCGCGCTGCGCGCGGGGTACGGGCTGCGCAAACTGTGAATTGCCGCCCGGCCGGCGGCAAAAAAGTCGCGTCGCAGTCACGGAATTGCCGTACCCTCCGCCGCAGACTCGCAGCAGAATTCGGCGGAGAAATCCATGAGTCTTTCCCCGTACGGCGTCCTCGAGCTGCCCTGGTGGGGTTACGTCGTGGTGACCTTCGTCACCATCCAGACGATGTTCCTCGGCGTCACGCTCTACCTGCACCGCGATCAGTCCCACGGCGGCCTGAGACTGCACCCGGCGCTGCGGCATCTTTTCCGCTTCTGGCTGTGGTTCAGCTCGGGCGCGGTGACCCGCGAATGGGTGGCCGTACACCGCAAGCATCACGCGCACGCCGACCGGCCGGGCGATCCCCACAGCCCGGTCGTGTTCGGACTCAGGCGCGTGCTGCTCGAGGGCTTCGAGCTGTATCGCGCGGCGGGGAATGATCCTGAGACGATCCGCAACTACGGCCGCGGCACGCCGGACGACTGGCTCGAGCGGCGCGTGTACGGCCGCCATGCCTACGCCGGCATCGTGCTGTTCGTCATCGGCCACCTGGTGTTGTTCGGCGCCCCCGGCATCATCATGATCGCCGTGCACCTCGCGGCGCAGCCTTTGTTCGCCGGCGGCGTGATCAACGGGCTGGGCCACGCGGTCGGTTATCGCAGCTTCGAGATGCCCTCGACCGCGACCAACCTCGTACCCTGGGGACTGCTGCTCGGCGGCGAGGAGCTGCACAACAATCACCACGCCTTCCCGCGCTCGGCGCGCTTTGCCGTGCAGCGCTGGGAGATCGATGTCGGCTGGCTGTGGATACGGCTGTTCAGCGCGCTGCGTCTGGCACGGGTGCGCTGGGTTGCCCCGCGGCCGCATCTCGAGCGCCGGCGCCGCGAGCTCGACGCCGACACGGTGAAGGCGCTGTTCGTGAACCGGCTGCACGTGCTGCGTGCCTACGCGCGGCGCGTCGTGCTGCCGGTATGCCGCGAGCTCAGGCGGCGCGAGCCGCGCGGCGCGGTGCTGGCCGGCGCGCCGGCTCTGCTCATCCGCCATCCGGCGCTGCTGGCCGAGGAAGCGCGACGGCGGCTGCGCGAGCTGCTCGAGCGCTACGAGGTACTGCGGCGCGTGATCGAATACCGCGAGGGGCTGCAGCAGGCCTGGGAGGACGCATCGGCGGGCCACGCGCTCGCGCAGCTGCGCGAGTGGTGCCGCCGCGCCGAAGACAGCGGCATCGGGGCGCTGCGCGAGTTTGCGCAGGCGCTGCCGCGGTACGCCGCCGCGTAGTCGCCAAGCGCGCAGCGGACACCCGCGCTGCGCGGTCGCGCCGCCGCCTTCATTTCACCGGCAGGGTGCGCGAGCGCGTCACGGTGCGCATCGCGAAGCTCGACTGCACGCGTGCGACGCTCGGCAGGCGGGTGAGATGCTGGTTGTGTATGCGCTCGAAGTCGGCCAGGTCGGTGACGACGAGGCGCAGCAGGTAGTCGTGCTCGCCGGTCATCAGGTAGCACTCCATCACTTCCGGTATGCGCCGCACCGCGCTCTCGAAGGCTTCGAGCCCCGTCTGGCTCTGGCGGTCGAGCGTGATGCTGACGAACACGTTTACCGGGAACCCGGCACGCTGCTGGTCGACGAGCGCCGTATAGCCCTCGATCAGGCCGGACTCCTCGAGGGCGCGCACGCGCCGCAGACAGGCGGATTCCGAGAGATTGACCTGCGTGGCGAGGGAAGCGTTGGTCATGCGCGCGTCCTGCTGCAGCCGGCACAGGATGGCGCGATCGTAGCGGTCGAGCTCCATTACGCAAGAATCCTTCAATAACAGTAGTAATAGCTGCAGATTCTGCCACAACCGCAGCCCCCCGGGCTGGAACTACGCAAACGCGCGCCGGGGCCGCTGCGCTCTAATTGCGCGCACCACGAACGAATAACCGGGGGAGCTTGAGTCATGCGCATCGGTGTTCCGCGCGAGATCAAGGTGCACGAGTATCGGGTCGGACTGGTGCCGGCCGGTGTGCGCGAGCTCACCGGTGCCGGACACGAGGTACTCGTCGAAACGGGCGCCGGCAACGGCATCGGAGTCGACGATGCGCAGTTCCGCGCCGCCGGCGCGACCATCGCGGCGAGCGCCGCCGAGGTGTTCCAGCGCGCCGAGATGGTGATCAAGGTCAAGGAGCCGCAGGCCGCCGAGTGCGCGATGCTGCGCCCGGGGCAGGTTCTGTTCACGTACCTGCATCTCGCCGCCGATCCCGAGCAGGCCCGGGGCCTGATGAAATCCGGCGCCACGGCGATCGCCTACGAGACGGTGACGGGGCGCAAGGGCTCGCTGCCGCTGCTCACGCCGATGAGCGAGGTCGCCGGCCGCATGTCGATCCAGGTCGGCGCAGCCAGCCTGCAGAAGGCGCACGGCGGCTTCGGCATACTGCTCGGCGGCGTGCCGGGCGTGCCGCCGGCGCGCGTGGTGATTCTCGGCGGCGGGGTCTCGGGTACGCACGCCGCCGAGATGGCCGTCGGGCTGCGCGCACGCGTCACGGTGGTCGACCGCTCGGTCGACCGGCTGCGGGAGCTCTCGGTGCAGTTCGGCTCGACCATTCAGACCGCCTACTCGACCACCGAGACGATCGAGAAGCTGGTGAAGGATGCGGACCTGGTGGTCGGGGCGGTGCTGGTGGCGGGCGCGGCGGCGCCCAAGCTCGTCACCCGCGCCATGGTCAAGACCATGAAGCCGGGCGCGGTGCTGGTCGATATCGCGATCGACCAGGGAGGCTGCTTCGAGACCAGCCGCCCGACTACCCACGCGGACCCGACCTTCGTCGTGGACGGAGTGATCCACTATTGCGTCGCCAACATGCCGGGCGCCGTGCCGCGCACCTCGACACTGGCGCTGACCAACGCCACGCTCCCCTATGCGCGCGCGCTGGCCGATCTCGGCTGGCGCGAGGCCTTCAAGCGCGACCCGGGGCTCGCCGCGGGACTCAACGTACACGCGGGTGAGATCACGCATGAGGTGGTCGCCCGGGCGCTCGGCCTCAAGGCACGGCCGTTGACCTGACAGGGAGCGGGCTCCCTACAAAGAGGGTGGCCGGCCATCCCGGCCCGGGCGTAGGCTTACCGCCCCTTGCCTGAACCATCGGAGGTTCGTGATGAAGATCGTGCTGCCGCTCGCCGTGGCGAGCCTCGCCGCGGGTGCCGCCCTTGCCGCACCGGTTACCTATCAGGTCGATCCGGCTCATACCTACCCGAGCTTCGCGGCCGACCACTTCGGCGGACTGTCGGTGTGGCGGGGCAAGTTCGACAGCTCCTCCGGGACCATCGTGCTCGACCGGGAGGCCGGGACGGGCACGGTCAACATTACGGTCGACACGGCCTCGATCGATTTCGGTCACGCCAAGCTCAACGAGCACACCAAGTCAGCCGAGATGTTCGACGTGCAGAAGTACCCGACCGCCGTTTACAAGGGCACCCTTACCCACTTCAAGAACGGTGCCCCGACCGAAGTACAGGGTGAGCTGACGCTGCACGGCGTGACCAGGCCCGTGAACCTCACGATCAACAGCTTCCTGTGCAAGCCGACGCCGCCGGCGAACAAGGAGCGCTGCGGCGCCGATGCCTCCGGCACCATCAACCGCGCCGACTTCGGCATCGACTACGGCGAGAAGTATGGCTTCAGCATGCAGGTGAAGCTCGCGATCCAGGTCGAGGGGACTCCCGCGGGCTGACGGGACACGTTGCACCGACCGGGAGCCCGCCTTGCCGCGGGCTCCTTTTCATCTCAGCGCAGCAGCTCCGCGACGTGCTCGGCGATCGCGAGCGAGGCGGTGAGGCCCGGCGACTCGATACCGAAGAGCTGCACGAGCCCCGGCACACCGTGCACGCTCTGCCCGTCGATGCGAAAGTCGGCAGCCGGCTCGCCGGGCCCGGTGATCTTCGGACGGATGCCGGCGTAGGCGGGCTCGAGAGCCCCGTCGGGAAGCGCCGGCCACCAGGTACGGATGGCGTCGTAGAAACGCGCGGCGCGCCTGACGTCCACCGTGTAGTCCGGTTCGCCGACCCATTCCACGTCCGGCCCGAAGCGTGCCCGGCCCGCGAGATCGAGCGTCAGATGAACGCCGAGCCCGCCCGGTTCGGGTAGCGGATAGATGAGGCGCCCGAAGGGCGAGCGGCCCGCCAGGGTGAAGTAGCTGCCCTTGGCAAAGTGGGCGGCCGGAACGCGCTCCGCCGGGAAGCCCTCCATGAGCCGCGCGACCTGCGGAGCCGAGAGTCCCGCGCTGTTCACGAGCGTACGGGCGTGGAGCGAGGCGGGCGCACCGTTCACCGCCACGAGAAACCCGTCCGCCTGCAACGCGAGCCCGGTCACCGCGCTGTCGCACGCGAGCAGTGCGCCACGGCTCTGCGCCTGCCCGAGCAGCGCCAGCATGTAGCCATGGGCATCGATGATTCCCGTCAGGGGCGAATGCAGCGCCGCAGCGCAGCGCAGCCCGGGCTCGAGAGCGAGTGCCTCCGGGCGGCCGAGGGAGCCGAGCTCGACGCCGTTGGCGAGCGCCGCGGTGCGGATCCGCCCGAGCTCGGCGATCTGGCTCTCGTTGCCGGCAACGATCAGCTTGCCGCAGCGGCGATGCGCGACGCCGTGCTCCCCGCAGAACGCATAGAGCAGCTCGCGCCCCGCGACGCACAGGCGGGCCTTGAGCGAGCCGCGCGGATAGTAGATGCCGGCATGGATGACCTCGCTGTTGCGCGAGCTCACCCCGGTGCCGAAGCGCTGCGCCGCTTCGAGAATCAGTACCTCGCGCCCGCGCTGCGCGAGCGCGCGTGCGACGGCGAGCCCGACCACACCGGCGCCGATCACGACTACCTCGACGCGTTCCATGGGTCAAGTCTAACCGGAGCCCGTACAATGGGTCGGTCGAGTGCGCCCGAAACGCAGCCCGCGAGGAGAGCGAGCCAAGTGCCAGCAGTCAACTACTCCCGCGCCGACGACGTCGCGATCCTCGAGATCGCCAACCCGCCGGTCAACGCGCTCAGCCTCGCAGTGCGCGAGGGACTCATGGAGGGCCTGGCGCGGGCGTTCGCGGACGAGGGCGTCGTCGCCGTGGTGATTTGCGGCGCCGACGGCGTCTTCCCGGCCGGCGCCGACATCAACGAGATCGCCTCGGGACTTGCGCTCACGGCGCCGATGATTCTCGACGTGCAGACGCGCCTGGAAGCGGCGCGCAAACCGCTGGTCGCGGCGCTCGAGGGCGCTGCCCTGGGCGGCGGCTTCGAGCTCGCGCTCACCTGCCACTGGCGGGTGGCGACCCCCGCCACCACCGTGGGTCTGCCCGAAGTGAAGCTCGGGCTCATCCCCGGCGCGGGCGGCACGCAGCGCTTTACGCGGCTCGCGGGACCTCAGGCCGCGCTCGAGTCGATCACCTCGGGGGCGCCGCTCACGGCGGCGCGCGCCCTCGAGCTCGGCCTCATCGACCGGATCGCCGACGATGCGGTGGCCGCCGCCGCCGCGCTCGGGCGGCAGGCGGCGCGCGAGCGCTGGCCGCTGCGGGTCACGAGCGAGCTCGACGAGCGTATCCGCGAGGTGAACGGCGGGCTGTTCACAGCGTTCCGCCAGAAGATCGCCGCGCGGGCGCGCGGCCAGCTCGCCCCGTGGAAGATCATCGACAGCATCGAGGTGGCGTGCACGCGGCCGAAGGCCGAGGCCTTTCGCTTCGAGCGCGACTGCTTCATCGAGTGCCGCGACAGCCCGCAGCGCCGGGCGCTGACGCATCTGTTCTTCGCCGAGCGCGAGGCGCGCCGGATCCCGGGCGTCGGGGCCGAGGTGAAGCCGTTGCCGATCACGCGGGCTGCGGTGATCGGTGCCGGCACCATGGGTGGCGGCATCGCGATGTGCTTCGCCAACGCCGGCATTCCGGTACGGGTGCTCGAGCTGTCCGCGGAGGCGCTCGAGCGCGGCCTGGCGGTGATTGCGAAGAACTACGGTGCCTCGGTGTCGCGCGGCAGCCTGACGCAGCAGCGTGCCGAGCAGGCGCTGTCCCGGATCCGCGGCGTCACCGGCTACGGCGAGCTCAACGAGGCGGACATCGTCATCGAGGCGGTGTTCGAGGACATGAACGCAAAGCAGGAGGTGTTCGCGCGGCTCGACCGCGTGGCGGCGCCGCACGCGATCCTCGCCACCAACACCTCTACCCTCGACATCGACGCGCTCGCCGCCGTGACCTCGCGCCCGGAAAAAGTGGTCGGCACCCACTTCTTCAGCCCCGCCAACGTCATGCGGCTGCTCGAGAACGTGCGCGGCACCCGCAGCTCTCCGCAGACGCTCGCCACCGTCATGGCGCTCGGCAAGACGCTCGGTAAGGTGCCGGTGCTGGCCGGCAATTGCGACGGGTTCATCGGCAACCGCATGCTGATGTACTACGGCTCGGAGTCCGAATTCCTGCTGGAGGAGGGCGCGACCCCCGAGCAGATCGATCGCGTGATGGAAGGCTTCGGCTTCGCCATGGGGCCGCTCGCGGTGCGCGATCTCGCCGGCAACGACGTCGGATTCCTGATCCGCAAGGGGCGCAGGCTCCCCGCCGACGAGCGCTTCTCGCCGATCCTGGAGCGGCTGGTGGAGCAGGGACGTCTCGGACAGAAGGCCGGCAGGGGGTTCTATCGCTACGAAGGACGCACCCGCATCGCCGACCCCGAGGTGCTGGCGATCATCGAGGCGGTGTCGCGCGACCTCAAGATCCGGCGCCGGCAGATTCCCGACGAGGAGATCCTCGACCGGCTGCTGCACCCGCTGGTCAACGAGGGCGCCCGGATCGTCGACGAGGGCATCGCGCTGCGCGCGGGTGACATCGACGTGGTCTATGTCAACGGCTACGGATTCCCCGCCTGGCGGGGCGGCCCGATGTATTGGGCCGAGCAGTCCGGCCTCAAGCGGGTCGTCGAGACCATGCAGCGGCTCGCTCCCTCGCACGGGGCACGCTGGCGGCCGGCGCCGCTGCTCGAGCAGCTGGCGGCCAGCGGTCAGGGATGGCCGGGCGTCCGTGAAGCGAAATCGCGGCAGTGAATCCATTCGCTCAATGTCCTGGCGCGCAACACCGATCGCGGCCGCGGCGCTTGCGCTCGCCTTTGCGCTGACAGCCGCGCCGCTGCGCGCGCAGGCGATGCCGGAAGCGGCGCGGGAAGCGGCACGACGTGCGTACCTCGTCGGCATGGAGGGTCGCAAGGCCGACACGCTCACCGCCGTGCAGGAGCTCGCGGCGGACCTCCCGGTGGCGCGGGTGCTCGCCGCGGGCGGCTCGGGCTGGGAGCTCACGCCGCAGTACGCGGCACTGGTGCGCTTCGGCCTGTGGGATGAGCTCATCGCCCTCACGCCGCCCGATCCGCGCGCGCCCGGACTCACCGCCGGGTACCTGTACGGACGCGGCGTGGCGCTGGCCGCGCGCGGCCGGCTCGCCGAGGCGCGCACGGCGCTCGAGGAGCTCGCGGCCCTCGCGGCCGCCGTGCCGGCGGAGACGCGCGCCGGCAGCTCGACACTGCGCGACGTCCTGAAGGTGGCGGTCCCCGTGCTCGCCGCACGTATCGCCGCGACCGAGCTGCGCAACGCCGATGCCATCCGGGCGCTCGAGGAGGCGGCCGCGGCCGAGGACCGCCTCGCCGGAGGCGAAGGCACGCCGTGGTTCTTCCCGGTTCGTCACCTGCTCGGCGCGCAGCTTCTGGCCGCGGGGCGCGCCGCCGAGGCCGAGCACGTCGATCGCGAGGGCCTCGAGCGCCATCCCGGCGACGGCTGGGCGCTCTTCGGGCTCGCGGCGGCGCTGCGCGCCGAGGGCCGCAGCAAGGAGGCCGCCGGCGCGCGGCGCGAATTCTCCCGCGCCTGGAAACGGGCCGACGTGCGGCTGCTCACGTCGGCGTTCTGGTTTCCCGGGCCCGACACGACGAGCTGCGAGTGCCAGCGCGCGGCGGCGCAGTGAGACCGGGGCGCGGGCGGCGCGCGCCGCCCCGTCAGGCTACCGGCAGACGGGTGGTGAATTTCTTGGTGCGCAGCACGAAGCTCGTATTGACCGAGCGCACCGCCGCGAGCTGCAGCAGCTGCGTCGACAGAAAGTGCTCGTAGGCCTCCATGCTGGCGGCGACGATGCGCAGCAGGTAGTCGTTCGGACCGCTCATCGAGTGGCACTCCAGCACCTCCGGGCGATCCTTCACCAGCTGGTCGAACTGCCGAACGGATTCCGGGTGGTGGTTCTCGAGGGAGACGACCGCGTAGGCGAGAATCGGCAGTCCGATCGCCGGCGCAGAGAGCAGCGTCACGTAGCCGCCGATGAAGCCGGCTTCCTCGAGGCGCCGCAGCCGGCGCCAGCAGGGTGCCGGCGAGAGACCCACCCGCTTCGCCAGCTCCTGGTTGGAGATGCGCGCGTCGGACTGGAGCTCGCCGAGGATCCTGCGGTCGAGGCGATCGAGGGTGCGCTTCACGGCAAGAATATTGCCAAATACCGGCCATCGAGCGCAATTTCCGCAAGATAATTGCAGACAGCCGGGCATAAGCTGGCGCGCCATCGCCACCCCGAGAGCCCCATGGCTGCACCGGCCGCCGCGATCGTGAACCTTGACGACCGAAGCTCCGCGAGCGCCGCACAGCCGGACTGGCGCCGTGTCGCGCACCTGGTGCAGCTGTCGCGCGCGCTCGATGACATCGAGGAGACGCGCCTGGTGCCGGAGCGCAAGGTGCTCTACCAGTTTTCGGCGCGCGGCCACGAGCTGGCGCAGATCCTCCTCGGGCTCAATCTGACCGATGCGCACGACGGCATAGCGCTGTACTACCGCTCGCGCCCGCTCATGCTGACTCTCGGGGTGAGCCCGGAGGAGGCCGCCGCGGGACCGCTGGCGCGCAGCGGCGCCTTCAGCGGCGGCCGCGACATCGGCGTCGTCTTCAATCTGCCGGGGCGTGGCGCGCCTACCGTGTTGCCGGCCTGTGGCGGCGTCGGGACGCAGTACACGCCGGCCGCCGGCTGGGCGCAGGCGATCCGCTACCGTCACGAGGTGCTCGGCGACGGCAGTTACGCGCGCAGCATCGCCGTGGTGCTGGGCGGCGATGCCTCGACGGCGACCAACGGCTTCTGGTCGGCGCTCAACATCGCCACCACGCAGCGGCTGCCGCTGCTGTTCTTCATCGAGGACAACGCCTTCGGCATTTCCGTACCGTCGACTTACCAGACCCCGGGCGGAAACATTGCCGCAAACCTGCGTGCCTTCGGCGGTCTCACGATCCTCGAGGGCGACGGGACCGATGCAAGCGAGGGCTTCGAGCTCACCTGCCGGGCGGTCGCGCAGGTACGCGCCGACCGCGCGCCGCTCCTGCTGCGGCTCACCGTTCCGCGCCTGTCCGGACACTCGGGCCAGGACACGCAGGCGTACAAATCCGCCGCGACTCTCGGCGCGGAGCGGGCGCGCGATCCGCTCGTGCGTCTCGAGCAGTTCCTCGTTCCGCAGCTGCTCGGCGAGTCCGAGTGGCGGGAGATCGCGGCGCGGGCGCGCGCGGAGGTCGAGGAGGGCGTCAAGCGCGCGCTGGCGCGGCCGCCGCCCGATCCGCAGCGGCTGACGAGCCAGGTATTCGCGCTGAACCCCGACGGCACGCGCGAGCTGCAGCAGCAGGGTGGGGTGCTGCCGGAAGGCTTCGTGCACGCGCCCGTGAGCGAGCGTGCGCAGCCGGAGGCGACGCGCATCAACATGCTCACCGCCTTCCGCCGTACGCTCGATGTCGAGCTCGCGGTGAATCCCCGCATGGTGGTATTCGGCGAGGACGTGGGACCGAAGGGCGGAGTGCACGGCGCGACGCTCGGACTGCAGGACAAGTATGGCGGCGCGCGCGTATTCGACACCAGCCTGTCCGAGGAAGGCATCATCGGGCGCGCGGTCGGCATGGCGCTCGCGGGCCTGCTGCCGGTCGCCGAGATCCAGTTCCGCAAATACGCCGAGCCGGCCGCCGAGCAGCTCAACGACTGCGGGACGCTGCGCTGGCGCACCCGCAACCGCTTCGCCGCGCCCGTGGTGGTGCGTATGCCCGGCGGTTTCTTCAAGTGCGGGGATCCGTGGCACAGCCAGACCAACGAGGTCGCCTGGGTGCACGGCATCGGCTGGCAGGTGGCGGTGCCTTCGAACGCCGAGGATGCCGTAGGGCTGCTGCGCGCCGCCCTGCGCGGCAACGATCCGGTCATCTTCTTCGAGCATCGCGCCATGCTCGACGGCGCCTGGGCGCGCCGGCCGTACCCGGGGGATGAGTTCATCGTGCCTTACGGCCAGGCGCGGCTGGTGCGGCCGGGCGCCGAGCTCACCGTGGTGACCTGGGGAGCGATGGTGGAGCGCTGCGAGCTCGCCGCGCGTGATTCGCACGTTGACGCCGAGGTGCTCGACCTGCGTACTCTCTCGCCCTGGGACAAGCGGGCGGTGCTCGCCTCCGTGGAAAAGACCCACCGGT
>DASQIP010000098.1:0-9648 GCA_035631515.1 Steroidobacteraceae bacterium | reverse complement strand
TTCAACGTCATGCTCAACTCCGGCAAGGCGACGCGCGAGCAGATCCGCGGCTGGGTGGCGAACCGCTTCTATTACCAGATCAACATTCCGCTCAAGGATGCCGCGATCCTCGCCAACTGCGGGGAGCGCGCGGTGCGCCGCAACTGGGTGCAGCGCATCCTCGACCATGACGGCCACGGCGACGACCCGGGCGGCATCGAGTCCTGGCTGCGGCTCGCCGCCGCGGTGGGACTGGCGCGCGCCGAGGTGGAGAGCCTGGCGCTGCTGCTCCCGGGAGTGCGCTTCGCGGTCGATGCCTACGTCATCTTCGCGCGCCGCGCGCCCTGGCCCGAAGCGGTGTGCGCTTCTCTCACCGAGCTGTTTGCGCCGCAGATCCACCGCCAGCGTCTCGCCGGCTGGCCGCAGCACTACCCGTGGATCGATGCGGCGGCCTTAAGCTACTTCCAGGCGCGGGTGGGGCGCGCCGAGCGCGACGTCGAGTTCGCGCTCGCCGTAACGCTCGAGCGCTTCGACACGCGCGCGGCGCAGGAGCGCGCGCTCGAGGTCCTGAAGCTCAAGCTCGATATCCTCTGGCAGATGAACGACGCCATGGCGCTCGCCTACGGAGTGACGCAGTGAGCGTCCTGAGCGCCGCCGCGCGCCCGGCGATCGCGCCCGGCATGCGGCTGCAGTGGGAGCCGGCACAGGAGGCGCACGTGCTGCTCTACCCCGAGGGAATGGTGAAGCTCAACGGCAGCGCCGGCGCGATCCTGGCGCGCTGCGACGGGGTGCGTACCGTGGCGGAGATCGTCGCCGACCTCGAGCGCACGTTCGGCGCCGCGGATCTCGGCGCCGACGTCACGGCGTTCGTCGAGCTGGCGCTCGAGCGCCGCTGGCTGGAGCTGCGGGCATGAGCGTGGGCCCGCCGCTGTGGCTGCTGCTCGAGCTCACCTACCGTTGCCCGTTGCATTGCGTGTTCTGCTACAACCCGACGGAGTTCGCCGCGGTGGGGCCCGAGCTGCCGACCTCGGAGTGGCTGCGGGTGCTGCGCGAGGCGCGCGCGCTCGGCGCCGTACAGCTCGGCCTCTCGGGCGGCGAGCCGCTCTCGCGCGATGATCTCGAGCCGATCGTCGCCGAGGCGCACACGCTTGGTTTCTACGTCAACCTCATCACTTCGGGCGTCGGTATGACCGAGGAGCGGATCAGCGCCCTGAAACGCGCCGGCCTCGACCACATCCAGCTGTCCTTTCAGGACAGCACCCGCGAGCTGAACGACTTCCTCAGCAGCACCCGCACCTTCGAGCTCAAGGCGAAGGTGGCGGAGCTCATCCGGCGCTACGACTATCCGATGGTGCTCAACGTGGTGCTGCACCGGCTGAACATCGACCACGTCGGCGAGATTCTCGCGCTGGCCGAGTCGCTCGGCGCGCAGTACGTCGAGCTCGCCAACACCCAGTACTACGGCTGGGCCTGGCTCAACCGCGCGCAGCTGCTGCCGAGCCGCGCGCAGCTCGAGCGCGCCGAGGAGGTGACGCGCGCCTTCCGCCAGCGGGTCGGCTCGAAGATGCAGATCTACTTCGTGGTCCCCGACTATTTCGAGACCCGCCCCAAGCCCTGCATGAACGGCTTGGGTTCCGTATTCCTCGCCGTCACGCCCGACGGCACGGCGCTCCCCTGTCACGCGGCGCGCATGCTGCCGGGGCTCGAGTTCCCCAACGTGCGCGCGCACGATATGCGCAGCATCTGGTACGAATCGGCGGCCTTCAATCACTTCCGCGGCGAGGCGTGGATGAAGGAGCCCTGCAGGAGCTGCCCGGAGAGGCAGCGCGACTTCGGCGGCTGCCGCTGCCAGGCCTATCTCCTGACCGGCGATGCCGCCAACGCCGACCCGGTGTGCGAGCTCTCGCCGCACCATCATCTCGTGACCGCGGCGGTGGCCGCGGCCGAGCGCGCCCCCCCGGCCGGCGCCGCGCCGCTGGTGTTCCGCGATCACCGCATCTCGATCGCGGTCGAGCCGCACGCTGCGGCGCCGGTGTCCTGAAGAGGCGCGCTCGTGGCCGTTCGCCGGGTGCTGAAGATGGGCGAGCCGCTGCTGAGGGAGGTGGCGGCTCCGGTGACCCGCTTCGATGGGGAGCTCGCCGCGCTCGTGGCCGACATGGACGACACCATGCGGGCGCTGAGCGGCGCCGGGCTTGCCGCTCCGCAGATCGGCGTGAGCGTGCGCGTCGTGATCTTCGAGCTCAAGGACAATCCGCGCTACCCGCAGTTGAGCCCGGTGCCCTATACGGTGCTGGTGAACCCGCAGCTCACGGTGCTCGACCCGGCCGAGGAGGAGGGCTGGGAGGGATGTCTCTCGGTTCCCGGCATGCGCGGCCTGGTGCCGCGCTGCCGGCGGCTGCGCTACCAGGGGTTCGACGTGCGGGGCGCGCCCATCGACCGTTCCGTCGCAGGCTTCCATGCGCGTGTGGTGCAGCACGAAGTCGACCATCTGGATGGCATACTGTTCCCGCAGCGGGTACGCGACCTGCGCAACTTCGGGTTCGAGGACGCCCTCACCGGACACATGACGCCAATGCCGGACTGATGACATGAGTCCCAGGGAGACGCGCATGACCCAGCACGCCAGCGGACCCTTCGACGTCAAGGTCACGCCGCAGAAGCCGGATACCCAGATCGCGCGGACCGCGAACCTCGGGCGGCTCACCATCGACAAGCGCTTCCACGGCGATCTCGAGGCGAGCGGCAGGGGCGAGATGCTCGCCACCCAGAGCGATGTCAGGGGCTCGGCCGGCTACGTGGCGCTCGAGCGCGTGACCGGCAAGCTCCTCGGGCGCAGCGGCAGCTTCGTCCTGCTGCACAGCGCGACGATGAAGCGCGGCGCGCCCGAGACCACCATCACGGTCGTGCCGGACTCCGGCACCGGTGAGCTCACCGGCCTCACGGGCAGCATGCGCGTCAAGGTCGCCGCCGACGGCGCCCATTCCTACGAGTTCGATTTCAGGATCGAGCCGCCGCCGGCCGGCTGACGCGCACGTCGCGCTCCATGCGGATCGCGGCCTCGACTCCCTGGTAGTAGCCGGGGACGCGGCCGACCTCGCGGTAGCCGAGCGCGCGGTAGAAGTCCTGAGCCTCGAGGTTCTGGGCGCGCAGCTCGAGGCCGACGAGGTAAGCGCCGGCGGTGAGCGCGGTCTCCTCGAGCCAGGTCACGAGCCGCCGCCCGATACCGCGGCGGCGGTAGGCGGGATCGACCGCCAGGAGATTGAGGTGAGCGGCCGCCTCGCCATAGCGCATGATGGCGAAGCCGGCGATGGTGCGGTCGCTGCGTGCGGTGAGCACCACGCTCTCGGCATGGCGCACGTACCAGCCGATGCGCTGCGGGCCCCACGCCGGACGCAGGCCCGACTCGATGAGCTCGTGCGACATCGCCGCGAGGCGGGCCGCGTCGGCGGCACGGGCGGGCTCGAGGCGATAGTCCTGCACCCTCAGGTCCTCAGGCGAGCGTGTGGAAGACCTGCTGGACGTCGTCGTCCTGCTCGAGGCGGTCGATCAGCGTGAGCACCTCGGTGGCCTGCGCCTCGGGCAGCTCCGTGGGTGTGGTGCAGATGTACTCGTGCGCGGCGGAGAGCGGCGCGAGGCCGCGCGCCTCGAGCGCCTCCTGCAGCTTGCCGAAGTCCGCGAACGCGCAGCGGATCACCAGCTGCGGCTCGCCCTTCTCGCCGGTGCTCTCGCCCATTTCCTCGAGACCGTGATCGATGAGATAGAGCTCGAGGTCGTCCTGATCGAGACCCGCGGGATCGAGGCGGAAGACGCCCATCTTCCTGAACAGGAAGGTGACGCTGCCGCTGCTCGCGAGGTTGCCGCCGTTCTTGGTGATGATGTTGCGCACCGCGGCGACGGTGCGGGTCGGATTGTCGGTCGCGGTCTCCACCAGCAGTGCCACGCCGTGCGGCGCATAGCCCTCGTAGAGCACCTGGCTGTAGTTGGCGGCGTCACGGCCCGAGGCACGCTTGATCGCCGCCTCGACCCGGTCCTTGGGCATGTTCACGGCACGCGCGTTCTGGATGGTCCGGCGCAGCGAGGGGTTGGAGGCAGGATCGGGACCGCCCGCCTTGACGGCCATGGTGATGTCCTTCGCGATGCGGGCGAACTGCTTCGCCATGCGGTTCCACCGCGCGAACATCGTGTGCTTGCGGACTTCGAAGATGCGCCCCATGCCGCGCTATTGTAGCGCGGCAGGCTGCAAACGCCCTTTACGCGAGCTGTGCGTGCAGCGAGCGCATGCGGCGGCGCTGGCGGCTGAGGGCGCGCTCGATATCGCGGAGCTTCGCCTGCAGCTCCGACTGCTGCCAATGCTCGATGACCGCGCGGCGCTTCTCTTCCAGCCACTGCTCCTTGACGCGCGCCCAATCGGCGATCGCGGCCAGGAACGTCTCGTACTCATGCGCGACGCGCGCCCGCAGCTGCTCGATCTGCGAGTGGCCGGCGCTCGGCAGGTCGGCGAGGCGGCGCTCGGCGCGCTTGAACTGCATGGCGAGCAGCGCCCGCTGGATCTGAAACCAGGGGGTACGCTTCAGGCGCCGGGTCAGGCCGACGGGCTCGAGGCCCGCGATCAGCCACTTGGTCGGATCCCACTGCCACCAGCGCACGCCGTTGCGATAGTCGTGGGCAAAGATATGGTGGAAGTTGTGGTAGCCCTCGCCGTACGTGACCACCGCCAGCGCCGGATTGTCGCGCGCGGTGTTGTCCTCGGTATAGGGACGGGTGCCCCACATGTGGGCCAGCGAGTTGATGAAGAACGTGACGTGATGGCTCCACACGAGGCGCAGCACGCCGGCGAGGATCAGCATGCCCCACAGGTCGTGGAAGATGACGCCCGCGACGATCGGCAGGCCGAAGTTCAGCCCGATCGCCAGCGGCACGTAGTAGCGGTGCTGAAAGGCGAGCAGCCGGTCCTTCTTCAGGTCCGGAATGTTGGCGAGGTCGGGCTTGCCGCTCGGGTACTCGCGCAGCATCCAGCCGATGTGCGAGAACCAGAAGCCGCGCCGCGCCGAGTACGGGTCGCGATCGACGTCGTCGACGTACAGGTGATGGCTGCGATGCCCGCTGCACCAGACGAAGGCGCTGTTCTGCAGCGCCATGGTGCCGAAGATGAGGTAGAAGATGCGCAGCGCCGCGTGTGCATCGTAGGTGCGGTGCGCCCACAGGCGGTGGTAGCCGGCGGTCACCGACATGCCGTTGGCGATCAGAAAGAAGGCGAACACGCCCCAGTCGGCGGCCGTGAAGCCGTACTTGAGGCCGTACCAGGGCACCAGCACCACCGCGGCGGCGAACGTCACGGCGAACATCAGGGCATTCGCCCAGATCAACGGTGGCTTGGCGGGAGTTGCGGACATGCGGCGGCTCAGGCCCCTTATCGGCAAGGCGGCGTACGTTACCATGGCAGGCCTCGGGAAGTGGGACTTACGTCAAATACGGGGGGAGTAGAGCTGTGCCGTGGCGGTGGTGGTGCCTGGCCCTCGCCCTGCTGGCGCCGTGGTTGCCGGCGCAGGCAGAACGCGTCTATGTCTCAAATGAGGACGACGGTACCGTCACCGTGATCGACGCCGATCGCGGCGCGGCAATCGCCACGATCGCAGCCGGCAAGCGCCCCCGCGGCCTTGCGCTCAGCCCCGATGGCAGGCTCCTGTACGTCGCGGTGAGCGGCGTGCCGAAGTGCCCGCCGCCGCTCACCGACGAGGAGTGCGCGAAGCTCCCGCGCGACCCGGCGGCCGACGCAATCGCCGTGATCGACACCGCGACGCTCGCGCGCACGCGCGTTCTCGGCGGAGTCTCGGATCCCGAGCGCGTCGCGGTGAGCCGCGACGGGCGCCGGCTGTATGTCTCGGAGGAGGATGCCGGGCGGCTCGCGGTGCTCGAGGCCGCGCGCGGCCGCGTTCTCGCCACGGTGCCCGTCGGGCGCGAGCCCGAGGGCGTGCGCGTCTCGCCCAATGGGCGCTGGGTGCTGGTCACCAGCGAGGAAGACAACACCGTCACCATCGTGGATACCAAGTCCGATGCGATCGTCGGCAAGGCCACGGTGGGGGCACGCCCGCGCGATCTGGCCTTCTCCCCGGACAGCCGCGTCGCCTACGTCACGGGGGAGGCGGACGCGAGCCTCTATCGCATCGCGGTTCCCGCCGGCGCTCCCGCGGCGGAATTCTTCAGACTCCGCCGGGAAGTGCGGCCCATGGGCGTCGCACTCGATGCCCGGCAGGGGCGGCTTTACGTGGGCGCCGGCCGCGCCGGCACCGTGGCGGTCGTGTCGCTCGCGGGGCCCGGGCTCGTCGCCGAGGTTGCCTGCGGCGGTCGCCCCTGGGGCGTAGCCCTCGGTGCCGGCGGGCGGCGCCTCTACAGCCCCAACGGCCCCTCGGGTGAGGTGGCGATCGTGGACACGCAGACCCTGGCCGTGACGGCGCGGATCGCGACCGGCAAGGGGCCGTGGGCGGTGGTGGCAGGTCCCTGAGGGCGTGCTACCGTTGCGCCCCCGACGATTTCGAGGGCGCTGAGGTGCCGGAAATGCTGAACGTTCTGCGGCGGTTTGCGCTCACGGTTGCGGGACTCGTGCTCACCGGCGCGGCTCCTGCGCAGGCTCCGGTGCCGCCCCCGGTCGAGGAGGCCGCTCACGCCTACATCACGCGCGCCGCGCTCGAGGCACCGATCCGCTTCCTGGCCTCCGACCTGCTCGAAGGCCGCGGCCCCGCGACCCGCGGCGACCAGTTGACGCGGCTCTACCTGCAGACGCGCCTCGAGGGTATGGGGTACCGCGGCGCGTTCGCCGACGGCGCGTGGCAGCAAACCCTCGACATCGTCGGCATCCGCTCGCAGCTCCCGCAGAAGTGGAGCTTCGAGGGCAGGAACGCGCGCGTGGATCTCGCCTTGCGCGGCGACTACATCGGCGTCAGCGGGCTGCAGACCGAGAACGTGTCGATCCAGGATGCGGAGCTGGTGTTCGTCGGCTACGGGATCCAGGCTCCCGAGTTCAAGTGGGACGATTTCAAGGGGGCGAAGCTCGCCGGCAGGATCCTGGTGATGATGAACAACGATCCCGACTGGGATCCGAACCTGTTCGCCGGCAAGCGGCGCCTCTACTACGGCCGCTGGACTTACAAGTACGAGAGCGCCGCACGCCAGGGGGCCGCGGGCGCCATCATCATCCACACGACCCCCTCGGCCGGCTACCCGTGGCAGGTAGTGCAGAGCTCCTGGGGCGGGGAGCAGTTCGACCTGCCCGACGCCGGCGAGGCGCGCGTGCGTCTGAAGGCCTGGGCGACCGAGGAAGCGACGCGGCGCCTCGTGAAGGCGGGCGGCTTCGATCTCGACAAGCTGATCGCCGCGGCTCGCTCGCGCAACTTCAGGCCGGTGCCGCTCGGCGTGCGAACCTCGATCGCGTTCACCAACCAGCTGTCGCGCTCGCAGACCGCCAACGTCGGCGGCCTTCTGCCGGGGAGCGATCCGAAGCTCGGCGCCGAAGTACTCATCTACTCGGCCCACCACGATCACTTCGGCATCGGCGAGCCGGATGCAACCGGGGACCGCATCTATCACGGCGCGGTCGACAACGCGTCGGGCTGCGCGCAGGTGCTGAGCATCGCGCGCGCCTTTGCCGCGCTTCCCGAACGGCCGCGCCGCTCGGTGCTCATGCTGTTCGTCGCCGGCGAGGAGCGCGGCCTCCTCGGCTCGGGGTACTATGCGCAGCATCCGAGCTTTGCGCCCGGACGCATCGCCGCCGACATCAACATCGACGGCGGCAGCATCTTCGGCCGCACGCACGACGTGCCGCTCCTCAGCATGGGCAAGTCCTCGCTCGATGACGTCGCCGCGGCGGTGGCGAAATATCAGGGCAGAGTAGTGGTGCCCGACCAGTTCCCGGATCGCGGCTACTACTACCGCTCCGATCAGTTCTCGTTCGCCAGGATCGGCGTGCCGGCGCTGTTCTTCAGCGAGGGCACGGACGTCATCGGGCGGCCCGCGGGGTGGGGTAAGGAGCAGCACGACGAGTGGGAGCTGAAGAAGTACCACCAGCCCTCGGACCGGCTCGACGCCACGTGGAATTTCGACGGCATGATCGAGGATGCGCAGCTGGATTTTCTGGCCGGCTGGCTCATCGCGCAGGCCGGCACCATGCCGAGCTGGAAGCCGGGCGATGAGTTCGAGGCGGCGCGCAAGCGCGAGCTCGCCGCCGTCGGCGGAAACTGACGGGCGCCAGGCGGAAGGGCACACATGTTCGAGCGGCTCGAGCTGATCACTGCCGACAGCATCCTCAGCCTGATGGCGGCCTTCCGTGCCGATCCCGACCCGCGCAAGGTGGATCTCGGCGTCGGCGTGTACCGCGACGACCATGGTGAGACGCCGGTACCGGCCGCGGTGCGCGCCGCCGAGCGCGCCCTGATCGAGCGCCAGACCACCAAGACCTACGTCGGCCCGGCCGGGAATCCCGGCTTCAACGAGGCAGTGGCACGCCTGGTGCTCGGCGGCGGGCATGCGGCCCTCAGCGCCGGCCGGGTGCGCCTGATCCAGTCGCCCGGCGGCTGCGGCGCGCTGCGGCTCGGGGCCGAGCTCGTGCGCTACGCCTCGCCGGACTCCGTGGTGCACGTGAGTACTCCGACCTGGGTCAATCACACCCCGCTGCTCTCGGGGAGCGGACTGAAGCTCGAGCGGTATCCGTACTACGACGCGGCGCGCGGCGGGGTGTCCTGCGCCGAAATGCTGGCCGCGTTCGAGCGGCTGCCGCCGCGCGCCGTGGTGCTGCTGCATGCCTCCTGCCACAACCCGACCGGCGCCGACCTGTCGCAGGGCGAGTGGCGCGAGCTGCTGTCGCTCGTCAAGCGCCGGCAGCTGCTGCCGTTCATCGACATGGCCTACCAGGGCCTGGGCGAGGGTCTCGATGCGGACGCCTTCGGGTTGCGGCTGTTCTGCGCGGAGCTGCCCGAGGTCATGTTCGCCGTCTCCTGCTCGAAGAATTTCGGCCTGTACCGCGAGCGCACCGGGGCGCTCGGCGTCCTGTGCGAGTCGCCGGCTGCGGCCGATGCCGCCATGAGCCAGCTGGTGCGTCTCGCGCGCGGGCTGTGGTCGATGCCGCCGGATCACGGCGCCGCCATCGTCCAGGGACTGCTGAGCGATGCGGCGCTGCGGGCGCAGTGGGTCGCCGAGGTCGACGCCATGCGCGAGCGGGTGCGGGGACTGCGGCGCGAGGTGGTGCGGCAGCTCGCCGAGCACTGTCCGGGCCGCGACTTCGGCTTCATCGCGCGCCAGAACGGCATGTTCTCGCTCTTCGGGATCACTACCGAGCAGGTGCGGGAGCTGCGCGCGCGCCACCACGTCTACATGGTCGACGACGGCCGCATGAACGTCGCGGGACTGCGGCGCGAGAATCTCGAGTACTTCGCCCGCTCGGTCGCCGCGGTGCTCGGTAAGCGGGACGGCGCGCCGCCATGAGCGCGAGCGGCCTGCAGCTCGGCGGCGGTACGGCGGGGCCGGACCTTGCGGCGTTGCGCACGCTGCTGCGCGAGGCGACGCTGCGCCCGGAGGCCGGCGCCTCCGGCGAGCTGATCGCCGATCTCACGGCCGTGCAGGCGGCGCTCGCCGGGGCGCGCGCCCGCGCCGCGCGCTGGGTCGAGGTGGCGCGCGCCG
>DASQIP010000097.1:0-15014 GCA_035631515.1 Steroidobacteraceae bacterium | reverse complement strand
GGCTCGCTGCGGAGTGCGAAAAATGAGCGGAAAATCATACATGTTGCCTTGCTGAATGTCCTGTCGGTTGCTAGATTACCGGCCACTTTCGGGGTCTTCCCCCACTTTCCGGTCGCTTCATGCTCAAACGCCTGCGTGGTTATTTCTCCAGCGATCTCTCGATCGACCTGGGTACGGCCAACACTCTCATTTACGTGCGCGACAAGGGCATCGTGCTGAACGAGCCGTCGGTCGTCGCCGTGCAGGACGAGCCTGGTCGCGGCGGCAAGGTGATCGTCGCCGTCGGCACCGAGGCGAAGGGCATGCTCGGGCGCACGCCCGGGCACATCACCGCGGTGCGTCCCATGAAGGACGGCGTGATCGCCGACTTCACCTACACCGAGAAGATGCTGCAGTACTTCATCAACAATGTGCACGGCCAGCGCATGATCAAGCCCTCGCCGCGCGTGCTGGTGTGCGTGCCGTTCGGCTCCACCCAGGTCGAGCGGCGCGCGATCCGCGAGTCGGCCGAAGGCGCCGGCGCGCGCAACGTGGCGATCGTGAGCGAGCCGATGGCGGCGGCCGTCGGCGCGGGGCTGCCGGTGCACGAGGCGCGCGGCTCGATGGTACTCGACATCGGCGGCGGAACCTCCGAGGTCGCGGTGCTGTCCCTCAACGGCATAGTGTACGCAAACTCCGCACGTATCGGCGGTGACCGCTTCGACGAGGCGATCATGAACTACGTGCGGCGCAACTACGGCATCCTGATCGGCGAGGCGACCGCCGAGCGCATCAAGATCGAGATCGGCTCGGCCTATCCCGGGCAGCAGGTGCGCGAGCTCTCGGTGAAGGGGCGCAATCTCTCCGAGGGCGTGCCGCGCAGCTTCACCCTGAACAGCAACGAGATCCTCGAGGCGCTGCAGGAGCCGCTGCAGGCGATCGTGAGCGCGGTCAAGCAGGCGCTCGAGCAGACCCCTCCCGAGCTCGGTGCCGACGTCGCCGAGCGCGGCATCGTGCTCACCGGCGGCGGCGCGCTGCTGCGCGACATCGACAAGCTTCTCACCGAGGAGACCGGCCTGCCGGTGGTCGTGGCCGACGATCCGCTCACCTGCGTGGCGCGCGGCGGCGGCCGCATCCTCGAGCTGATGGATGAGCTCGGCCCGGGACACTTCGGTCTCGAGTAGCGCAAGGAGCGCACGAACCTAAAGTGACGGCGTTCGGGACAGCAGCCGGCAGGCCGCTGCAGGGGCGGGGCGGCTCTCCCGGCTTCCGCTTCACGCTCTACGGCGCGCTCGCCGTCGTGATCATGTACCTCGATCAGCGCGCGCACTACCTCGAGCCGGTGCGCTACGCTCTGCAGGCCGCCGCCTATCCGATCCAGCTCGCGGTGAACTCACCGCCCGCCGCCTGGCGCTGGCTCCGGGAGAGCTTCCAGACCCGCGACGCATTGCGCGTGGAGAACGCGCGGCTGCGCGCGCGGCAGCGCGACCTCGAGCTCATGGCGATGCGCTACGAGGCCCTGGCGCACGAGAACGGCGAGCTGCGCGGGCTGCGCAACGCCCTGCCGCCGGTCGCCGAGCGCTGGCTGCCGGCGGAGATCATCAGCATCCAGCTGAGCGGCCTCAGGCAGCGCCTCCTCATCAATCGCGGTGCCAGCAACGGCGTCTTCAAGGGCCAGGCGGTGCTCGATGACCGTGGACTCATCGGCCAGACGACCCACGTCGGCCCCTGGAGCGCGGAGGTGATCCTGATCACCGACCCGGAGCACGCGGTGCCCGTGCGGGTCGAGCGCACGGGGCTGCGTACCATCGCGGTCGGCGGCGGCGACGGCAGCTCGCTGGCGCTGCCCTACCTGCCGTCCAACGCCGACATCAAGAGCGGCGACCTGCTCCTGACCTCGGGCCTGGGCGGGGTATTCCCCGAGGGCTATCCGGTGGCGCGCGTCAGCGAGGTGCACCGGGATGCAGTGCAGCCGCTGGCCCAGGTGCGGGCCGTGGCCCTCTCCCACATCAACAGCGATACCGAGCTGATGCTGGTGTGGTTCCGTCCGGGTCACCCGGCGGCCCCGGCCGCGCCCGTGAGCAACGCGGCCGACGTCAAGAACGGCAACGCCGCCATGCAGCCGCTCGCGGCACCCCCGCGCGCGGCGGCCACCGCTGCCGCGCGCACCGAAGGCGTGCCGGCGCGCAGCGCACCGCCGGCGAAGCGCCCACCGGCCCCCGGGGAGGCCGCGACCCCGGCGGCGGCGCCGGATGACGGCGCGGCCGGGGCAGCCCCGGCAGCCGCGCCGGCCGCAGCGGGCGAACCCCCGCCGCCGCCCGCGGAACGGCAAGCCGAGCCGCCGCGTCCGAGGCAGCCGCCATGACCGTCGGCCAGGTGCGCGTGCGCATGACGTTCACGGCGCTGGTCGCGCTCGGTCTCACCGTGCTGCCGCTGCCGGTGTGGCTCGACGTGCTGCGCCCGGCGTTCCTCGTGCTCACGGTGCTCTACTGGTCGATCAACACGCCGCGCGCCGGCGCCATCGGGCTCGGATTCCTGTGTGGACTGCTGCTCGACGTCTTCCACGGACCGGTGCTCGGCGAGCACGCGCTCGCACTCTCCATCGTCGCCTACATCGCGGTGCGCGAGCACCAGCGCATCCGCTCCAAGCCGGCATTCCAGCAGTCGCTGCTGGTGTTCGCGGCGCTCGTCTTCTACGAGTTCGTGGTGTTTGCGATCGACGGCTGGACCGGCCACCCGGTCACGAGCCCGCTGCGCTGGCTGCACTGCCTGACGGGCGCGATCGTGTGGCCGCCGGTAGCGGCGATTCTCTCCGTCGGCGAGGGCCGGCTCGCATGATGTTGCCGTAGGCGGCCACCATGCCCGCAGTCCGCATCAAGGATCACTGGCGCGAGCAGCGCATGTTCGACCGGCGCGCGCTGGCCGTGGGCGCGCTCATGGCGCTCGCCACCGTGGGCCTCATCGCGCGCCTCATCCTGCTGCAGGTCGTGCGCCACGAGTATTACTCGGAGCTTTCGCAGGGCAACCGGGTGCGCACCGAGCCGATCCCGGCGGCGCGCGGCCTGATCCTCGATCGCAACGGCGAGGTCGTGGCCGCCAATCAGCCCGCCTACCAGCTCGAGCTGGTCCCCGAGGAGGTGCCGAACATCCGCGCCACGCTCACGCGGCTGGTCGGCCTCGGTCTGCTGCGCTCCGACGAGCTCGATGAGCTGACGCGCACCATAGCTTCCAGCCGCAGCTTCGACAGCGTGCCGATCCGCCTGCGCATGTCGGACGACGACGTGGCACGCTTCGCGGTGCGGCGCTTCGAGTTCCAGGGCATCGACATCAAGACGCGTCAGACGCGCTGGTATCCGAACGGCGATCTCGCCGTGCACGCCCTCGGCTACGTGGGCGCCATCAGCGAGCAGGATCTGAAGCACATCGACCGCGCCGCCTACGCCGGCACCGCGCTCATCGGCAAGCTCGGGGTCGAGAGCACCTTCGAGGACGAGCTGCACGGCAAGAACGGCTTCCGCGAGGTGCTGGTGAACGCGCAGGGGCGCTCGGTCGAGCGCCAGGGGGCGTTCGTGCCCAACCTGCGCACGCGCGCGCCGGCGGCGGGCGAGGACATCCTGCTGTCGGTGGACCTGAAGCTGCAGCGCGCCGCCGAAGCCGCGCTCGCCGGTCATCGCGGTGCGGTGGTCGCTCTCGACCCCACCGACGGCGACGTGCTGGCGCTCGTCAGCCTGCCGGGCTTCGATCCCAACCTGTTCGCGCGTGGCATCACGTCCGCCGAATACTCCGCGCTCGCCAACGACATCGACCGGCCGCTCTTCAACCGCGCGCTCCGTGGCGTCTACCCTCCGGGCTCGACGGTGAAGCCGGCGCTGGCGCTCGCCGCCCTCACCTATCACGTCATCGACCCGCAGGCGCACCGCTACTGTGCCGGGCAGTTCCATCTGCCGGGCAGCTCCTTCATCTACCGCGAGTATCACAACGAGCATCACGGCAACGTCGATCTCGACGAAGCGGTCGTGGTCTCGTGCGACGTTTACTTCTACGCGCTCGCCGACGTACTCGGCATCGACCGCATCGCCGCGTTCCTGGCGCCGTTCGGCTTCGGTTCGCTCACGGGCATCGACGTCGGCGGCGAGAAGTCGGGCATCCTGCCTTCCAAGGAGTGGAAGGAGAAGGCCTTCGCGCGCCCTGCCGACCGCGTCTGGTTCCCGGGCGAGACGGTGAGCATCGGGATCGGCCAGGGGTACCTGTCGGTGACGCCGCTGCAGCTCGCGCACTACGCCAGCATCATCGCCGCGCGCGGCAGGATCTGGAAGCCGCGGCTGGTCAGCGGATTCCGCGATCCCCGCAGCGGCGCAGTGCGGCGGCTCGCCCCGCTGCCGGACGGCGCGGTGAAGGGCATCACCCCGGCCGACTGGGAGCGTGTGATCCGCGATATGGTCGGCGTGACCCAGCGGGGCACCGCGGCCGCAATCGGCGCGCATGCGCCCTATACCTTCGGCGGCAAGACCGGCACCGCGCAGGTCTTCACCGTGGCGCGCACCGAGCGCTACAACGCCAAGAACATCAGCGAGCGCCTGCGCGATCACTCGTGGTTCATCGCCTTCGCGCCGGCCGACTCGCCGCGTATCGCGCTCGCCGTGATCGAGGAGAACGGCGGGGCGGGAGCGAGTGCCGCCGCCCCGATCGCGCGCAAGGTCATGGATGCTTACCTGCTGGACGCGGACGGCAAGCTGAAGCCCGCGCCGGCGCGCACCGCGCCGCCGGCCGCCGCGCCAGCGGCAACCGCGCCGCCGGCAACCGCGCCGCCGGCAGCCGCGGGCCAGACATGATCTACGAGGAAGTACCCTACGGCTCGCGCACCCGGCGCACGCTCACCGGCGCCGCGCGCGTGCTGTTCGCGCTGAAGATCGACGGTCCGCTCGTGATGGGGCTCGGGCTGATCGCGGCCTTCGGCCTGATCGTCCTCTACAGCGCTTCCGGTCAGAGCATGGGCACGGTGGTGCGCACCGTCATGCGCATCACCCTCGGCACGGTGGCGATGCTGCTGCTGGCGCGCGTCAATCCCAACTTCCTGCGCCGCTCCACACCCTGGCTGTACGCCGCCGGGGTATTTCTGCTGGTCATCGTGGCCGCGTTCGGTCATACCGGCCTCGGGGCGCAACGGTGGCTCAATCTCGGACTGTTCCGCTTCCAGCCCTCCGAGCTCATGAAGCTCGCCCTGCCGATGACCTGCGCCTGGTATCTGCACGAGCGGCCGCTGCCGCCGAGCTTCCTGTCGCTGGTCGCGCTCGCGGGGCTGATCCTCCTGCCGGTGGGACTCGTGGCCCTCGAGCCCGACCTCGGTACCGCGGCGCTGATCGCGGTCGCGGGCGCCCTCGTGATCGTGCTCGCGGGCCTGCGCGTGCGGGTGATGGTGGCGTTGCTGCTGCTGGCCGCGGCGTGCGCCTGGTTCGGCTGGAGCTTCATGCACGACTATCAGCGCCGCCGCGTGCTCACCTTCCTCAACCCGCAGACCGACCCGCTGGGCGCGGGCTATCACATCATCCAGTCGCAGATCGCGATCGGCTCGGGCGGCATCTTCGGCAAGGGCTGGATGAACGGCAGCCAGGCGCAGCTCGAGTTCCTGCCGGAGCGCTCCACCGACTTCGTGTTCGCGGTGGTGGGCGAGGAGTTCGGCCTGCTGGGGCTGCTGCTGCTGCTGATGCTCTACCTGTTCGTCGTCGCCCGCTCGATCTATCTCGCCACGCAGACGCAGGACACGTTCGCGCGGCTGCTGGGCGGGAGCATCGCGCTCACGTTCTTCGTCTATGTGCTGATCAACGCCGGCATGGTGACCGGGCTCCTCCCGGTGGTCGGCGTGCCGCTGCCGCTCGTGAGCTACGGCGGCAGCTCGGTCGTGACGCTCCTCGCCGGCTTCGGTATTCTCATGGCGCTCTACTCACGACGGAAGCTCGTCGGCTCCTGAGGGAGCACGGATCCATCTTGATCAACTGGCGTTACGCTCTGCTTGCAGCGCTCGGCTGCGCTCCGCTCCTCGTGCAGGCCACCGCCGCGCAGCAACCCGCAGCCACCGAGCCGCCGGCGGCGACCCCGGCGCCCGCCGCACAGGCGCCGGCTGTGCCCGCGCCCGCCGCGCCCGCCGCGCCCGCAGGCGCACCCGCAGCCGCACCGGCTGTGCCCACGCCCGCCGCACCCGCAGCCGCACCTGCTGTGCCCACGCCCGCCGCCACCACGCCCGCCGTCACCACGCCCGCCGTCACCACGCCCGCCGCCGCCGCGCCGCCCGCTGCCGCTGTGCCCTCCGAAGTGAGCGCGGCTCCCTTCAATGTGCACCGGCCGGAGATCGCCCAGTGGATCGAGGAGGTCGTGACCCACGACGGCTGGAGCCGCAAGTCGGTGGTGGCGCTGCTCGCGAAGGCGCAGCCGCAGCCGAAGGTTCTCGAGACCATGGGCCGGCCGCTGGAGCGCGTGGCACCGTGGTGGGAGTACCGCGAGCGCTTCATGACGCCCGAACGCATCGAGAAGGGCGTGCAGCTGTGGCTCGATCATCGGCTGGCGCTCGAGCAGATCGCGGCCAAATACCAGGTGCCGCCCGAGTACCTGGTGGCGATCGTGGGCGTCGAGACTTTCTACGGACGCGCAACCTGCAGGTACCGGGTGCTCGATGCGCTCGCCACGCTGGCGTTCGACTATCCGCCGCGCGCCAGCTATTTCCGCGGCGAGCTCGAGCAGTTCCTGCTGCTCACCCGGGAGAACAGGCTCGATCCGCTCACCACCTGCGGCTCCTACGCCGGCGCCATGGGGGTACCGCAGTTCATGCCGTCGGTCTACCGGCGCTACGCGGTGGACGCCGACAGCGACAAGAAGCGCGACCTGTGGGGCGACTGGGACGACATCCTGGCGAGCGTCGCAAACTATCTGCACGAATCGGGCTGGAAGCCGGGGGCGCCGGTGCTGGCCGAGACCACGCTCGATCCCGACCCGAGCTTCGAGATCGCGCCGCACAATCTCGACCTCAATGACACCGTCGGCTCCCTCGGCGCGCACGGCATCAAGGTGGACCTGGAGGTCCCGCCCGACACTCCCGCGGTGCTGATCTCGGCCGAGCAGCGCGACGGCCCCGCGTACCGGGTCGGGTTCCATAATTTCTACGTCATCACCCGCTACAACCACAGCGCGCGCTATGCCATGACCGTGTACGACCTCGCCACCGCCGTCGCGGCACGCGTGCACGGTACGCAGCCGTGAACGGCACGCCGCCGCGGCCGCCGCGCGCGCGCGCGGGTCTCGCGGCGCTCCTCGCGCTCACCCTCGTCGCCTGCGCGACTACACGCCGCCCGCCGCCACCCGCGCCCGGACCGGTACCGGTGCCGCCGCCGCCGGCCGACCTCGCCGCCATTGCGGACGCCGTGCCGCGCGCCGAGCCGCACAGCGCACACGGCAACCCGCCCTTCTACGATGAGCTCGGGCGCCGTTATTTCGTACTGCCTTCCGCGGAAGGGTACGACGAGCGCGGTGTCGCCTCCTGGTACGGTCCGACGTTCCACGGCGGCAACACCTCGAGCGGCGAGCCCTACGACATGTACGGCATGACGGCCGCGCACAAGACGCTGCCGCTGCCGACCTACGCGCGCGTCACCAACCTCGGCAACGGCAGGAGCGTCGTGGTACGCATCAACGACCGCGGCCCGTTCGTCGCCAACCGCATCATCGATCTGTCGTACACGGCGGCCGCCAAACTCGACATGCTGCGCGAGGGCACCGCGATGGTGGAGGTGCGGGCGCTGACGCCCGCAGCGCCCGGGGTGCCGGCAGCCGTCACGGCGCCGGCGCCGCACGCGCCGCCGGCCGCGTCTGCGCCGCTGTACGTGCAGACCGGGGCATTCGCCGATCCGGCCAATGCCGCGCGCGAGCTCGGGCGGCTGCAGGCCGCCGGGCTCGCGAGCGCCTTCGTGATGCCGCCGCCCGAGGGGTCGCAGCTCTACCGCGTGCGCATCGGGCCGGTCGGCAGCGTCGCCGAGTTCGACGCCCTCGCCGCGCGGCTCGCCGCGCTCGGCATTCCGGACGCCCGGCTGGTCACGAACTGAGGCGCGTTTCGGCTAGACTGCACGCCTTTCCGCGCCAACGAAGGAATCGTTACGGTGAAAGCTTCGGGTCCTGCCCTGCGCGCCGCGCTGCTGGCACTGGCTGCCGCCGCGCTCCCGCTCGCGGCGCGCGCCGCGGCCGCGCCGGTCCCGGCGCCGCCGGCCGTCAATGCCCGCGCCTGGGTGCTGGTCGATTACAACACCGGCCGCGTGCTCGCCCAGCGGCGCGCCGACGACCACGAGGAGCCGGCGAGCCTCACCAAGCTCATGACCGCCTACGTGGTGTTCCAGGCTCTGAGCGAGGGCCGGCTCAAGCTCAGCGACGAGGTAACGATCAGCAAGCACGCCTGGAAGGCGGAGGGCTCGCGCACCTTCGTGCAGGTCGGCACCCGCATTCCGGTCGACATCCTCGTCAAGGGCATGATCGTGCAGTCGGGGAACGACGCCACCATCGCGCTCGCCGAGAGGCTCGGCGGCACCGAGGATGCGTTCGCGCAGATGATGAACGAGTACGCGCGGCGGCTCGGCATGAACGAGAGTCACTTCGTCAACAGCGACGGGCTGCCGGTGCCCGAGCACTACAGCAGCGCGCGCGACATGGCGACGCTCGCCGCCGCGCTCATCCGCCAGTTCCCGCAGTACTACGGCCTCTTCAGCCTGCGCGAGTTCGTGTGGAACAACATCCGCCAGGGTAACCGCAACACGCTGCTCAGCAAGGACCCGTCCGTCGACGGCCTGAAGACCGGGCACACCGACGCCGCGGGCTTCTGCCTGGTGAGCTCCGCCAACCGTGAAGGCATGCGCCTCATATCGGTGGTGATGGGCACACCGAGCGAACGCGCGCGCGAGGAGGCCAGTGCCGCGCTCCTCAACTATGGCTTCACCTTCTTCGAGTCGGTGCGCGTCAAGACCGCCGGCACCGCCGTGCTCAAGCCGCGCGTATACAAGGCGGCGGCCGAATTCGCCGCGGTGGGCGTGCCGGCCGATGTCTACGCGCTGGTGCCGCGCGGACAGGGAGGCTCGCTGGTCAGCAGCGCGCGGCTCGACCACGAGCCGCTGATCGCGCCGCTCGCCGCGGGTGAGCGCCTCGGTGAGCTGACGCTCACCGATGGCACCGGCGAGGTCCTGGCACGCGCGCCGCTGGTGTCGCTCGCGGCGGTACCGCAGGGAGGCCTGTGGACGCGCATGGTCGACACGGTCGTGCTGTGGTTCCGCAGGAAGTGAGCCGATGGCCGAGCCGCTTCCGCTCTGTTACCTGAACGCCAGCTACCTGCCGCTCAAGGACGCGCGCATCTCGCCGCTCGACCGCGGCTTCCTCTACGCGGACGGGGTCTACGAGGTGATGCCGGTCTACGGCGGGCGGCCGTTCCGCTTCGAAGCCCACGCCGGCCGCCTGACGCGCAGCCTCGGAGCGCTGCGCATGGAGGACCCGCATACGCGGGCCGAATGGCGCGCGCTGCTCGGAACGCTCATCGAGCGCAACGGCGGCGGCGAGCAGTATGTGTACTGGCAGGTGACGCGCGGCGCGCAGAGCGGACGCACGCACGCGCCGCTTCCCGACATCCCGCGCACGGTGTTTGCCTTCTGCGCGCCGCTGCCGCCGATCACCCCCGAGACGCTCGCCGGCGGCGTCGCGTGCGTCACCGCCGAGGACACGCGCTGGGCGCGCTGCGACGTCAAGTCGGTGGCCCTGCTCGCCAATGTGCTGCTGCGCCAGCAATCGATCGACGCCGGCGCCGCCGAGACCATTCTGCTGCGCGACGGGGAGCTGACGGAAGCCTCGGCCTCCGCCGTGCACGTCGTGGTGGGGCGCGAGCTGCTGACGCCGCCCAACTCGCGCCGCATCCTGCCGGGCACGACGCGCAGCGTGGTCGAGGAGATGGCGACCCGCACCGCGCTCCCCTGGCGGCCCGCGCCGGTCTCCGCGGCGCAGCTGCGCGACGCGGACGAGATCTGGATCTCCGCTGCCACGCGCGAGGTGCAGGCGGTCACGCGCCTCGACGGGCGGCCGGTGGGTGACGGCAAGCCCGGGCCCCACTGGCGGGCGGTCTACGAGGAGCTGCAGCGCTACAAGCGCGAGCTCGCCGGCACGCCCTGGTAGGGAGACTTCAAGGCGAGCGCGGCGGGTCCTCGACGATGATCCGGGCGCCGCGGTGGTAGGTCCAGTAGGCGTCCGCCCAGTCGATCAGCACCACCAGCCGGTTGCGAAAGCCGATCAGGAAATAGACGTGCGCCAGCAGCCAGAACCACCAGGCCACCGGCCCCGTAAGCTTCACGCGCCCTAAGTCGACGACCGCTGCCATGCGCCCGATCGTGGCAAGCAATCCCCGTGGTCGGTACCTGAAGGGCGCCGGCGGCCGCCCGCGGAGCCGCGCGCCTATGGCGGCAGCGACATGCACTCCCATCTGCTTCGCCGCCGGCGCGATGCCGGGAACCGCGCCGTGTGGCCCGCTCACCGCCGCGAGGTCTCCGGCGACGAAGATGTTCGGGCAGCCCGGAACGCTGAGATCGTCCGCAACCAGCACGCGGCCGGCGCGATCGACCGGCACCCCGAGGGCCCGTCCCAGGGGCGACGCCGTGACGCCCGCAGCCCAGACCACCGTACGCGTGCGCACGGTCGTATCGCCGATGCGAACGTCCGCCGCACTGATCGAGGTGACCGGTGAGTTGGTTCGCACCGTGACGCCGAGGCGTTCCAGCTGCCGCTGCGCGCTGCTCGCGAGCTCCCGCGAGAACGCCGGCAGGATGGACGGGCCGGCCTCGACCAGCAGCACCTGGGCGGTGCGCGGGTCGACGCGGCGGAACTCGCGCTTGAGCGTATGCCGCGCAATCTCGGCCAGGGTTCCGGCCAGCTCGACGCCGGTCGGCCCGCCGCCGACGATCACGAACGTGAGCCACGCCCGGGCCTCCTCCGCGGTTGCGCTGCTCTCCGCGCGCTCGAAGGCGGTCAGGAAACGCGACCGCACGTGCAGCGCGTCCGCGAGCGTCTTCAGTCCCGGCGCATGGCGAGCCCACTCCTCGTGCCCGAAGTAGGCATGCGAGGCCCCGGTCGCCAGGATCAGGTAGTCGTAGGCATAGCGTGAGTCGCCGGCGATCACCGCCCGCGCCGCCTTGTCGATCCCCGTTACGGTGCCGAGCTGCACCGTGACATTGCGCTGGCGGCGGAGAATGTGCCGCAGCGGCGCGGCTATCGAGGGGGCCGCGAGCCCGGCGGTTGCGACCTGGTAGAGCAGCGGTTGAAACAGATGGTGGTTGCAGCTGTCGACGAGCGTGACGTCGACGGGCGCGCCCGCGAGCGCCCTCACCGCCCAGAGCCCGGCAAACCCGCCACCGACGACCACGACCCGCGGGGTTGGTGTCTTGCGCTGCATCAGCCGCTGACATACCACGAAGCGCGACGGCCGAACAGCAGGTCGGGTGAGATCGGCTGACTGCCCGGGCCTCCGCTCAGGTAGCATCCCGCTTGTGTCCATCACCCTCGACCAGATCACCAAGCACTACGGCGGGATTCCGGTCGTCAACGACGTGTCGCTCGACATCGGCGACGGGGAGTTCTTCGTGCTGCTCGGCCCGAGCGGCAGCGGCAAGAGCACGCTGCTGCGCGCCATCGCCGGGCTGATCGGCGTGGATCACGGACGCATTGCGCTCCACGGCCGCGATGTCACCCACGTCGCGGCGCGCAAGCGCGGCGTCGGGCTCGTGTTCCAGAACTACGCGCTGTTCCGCCACATGACCGTGGCCGACAACATCGAGTTCGCGCTGCGCGTACGGCACGTGCGTGCCCGTGAGCGGCGCGCGCGCCGCAGCGAGCTGCTGCGGCTCGTGTCCCTGGAAGGAATGGACGACCGGCTGCCGGCGCAGCTGTCCGGCGGCCAGCAGCAGCGCGTCGCGGTGGCGCGCGCCCTGGCCCACAAGCCGGAGGTGCTGCTGCTCGATGAGCCGTTCGGCGCGCTGGATGCCAAGATCCGCGAGGAGCTGCGCCGTACCATCCGCGAGGTGCAGCGCGAGCTCGGCATCACGACCGTGCTGGTGACCCACGACCAGGAAGAGGCGTTCGCCATGGCGGACCGCATCGGCATCATGAATCTCGGGCGCCTGCTCGAGATCGGCGCGCCGCACGATCTGTATTCGCGCCCGGCGACGCGCTTCGTCGCCACCTTCCTCGGCGCCGCGAACCTGTTCCTCGCCCGCAGCAGCGCCGACGGCATCCATCTGGGTGCCGCCACCCTGGCGGCGGACGCGCCGCCGCCGGAGGCGCGCGAGCACGAGGTGGTCGCGGTCGTGCGTCCCGAGGAAGTCGTGGTGGCCGCCACGGGCGCCGAGCTCGGCCCGGGATTCGTCGCGCAGGGGGTGGTCGACGAGCTGGTGTTCAACGGCGCGCTCGAGCGGCTGCGGGTACGCCTCGCCAACGGAGCAGCCGCGCCGCTGCTCGCCGCCGCGGACGGCGCCGCCACCACCTGCCTCGAGATCACGCGCACCCGGCACGAGCAGCGCTCCTTCGAGGTGCGCATCGGGCAGAGCGTCGCCATCGGAGTCCGGCGCGTACACGTGCTGCCGACGCCGCTGTCGAGCTTCGCCGCGTGCGCCGCGAGCGTCGCCGCTGCCGAGGCGCTCGCGCGAGCGCCACTGCTCGCCGAGCTCGCCGCCCGCATGAAGACCCGCATCGCGGTGCGCTGCGAGCCGCAGCTCGGCCTCGAGCAGGCGGGGCCGCGGGGAGATGCCGCCTTCGTCGGCGCGACGGCGATCGCCTCCGAGCCCGGCGCGGCACAGCGCGCCGCGTGGCTGCTCGGACGCGGAGCGCGCGAGGTGCTGGTGCTGCCGGCGCCGGCGGGCATACCGCAGCGGGTGCTGATCCACTGGCTCGACGAAGCGGCGCGCGCCGCGACCCTGGCGGTGTCCGCGAGCGTGCTGCGGCACGTGACCGCGGAGGCGGTGTACGTCGGCATTTTTCCCGACGACAGCCGCGCGGCGCGCCGCCCCCACGGCCTGCGCTCGCTGCTGGATGCGCGCTCGGAGGCGCAGGCGCTGCACGGGCTGGAGATGCGCACCGAGCTGCGCTTCGGCGAGGTGGCGCAGGAGCTGGCGCGCCGCCTGGCGGAGGCGCCCGGCCAGATGCTCATCGTCGGCGTCGGCGGGCTCGAGCACTTCGCCGAGCGCTTCGGCGCGCTCCTCGACGGCGGGCGCTGGCCGGTGCTGATCGTGCATCGCACCGCGTCCTGAAAGGAGGATCGATGAGCTTCCGCAAGCCGAGCGTGCTGCCCGGATTCGGGCTCACCCTCGGCTTCACGACCTTCTTCCTCAGCGCCATCGTGCTGCTGCCGCTCGCGGCGCTGGTGCTGGCGGCGGCCTCGATGCACTGGAGCGAGTTCATGGCCGTGGTGTCGAGCCCGCGCGCGCTCGGCTCCTACCGCCTGTCCTTCGGTGCCTCGGCGCTGGCCGCCACCATCAACGTGGTATTCGGCTTCGTGCTGGCCTGGACGCTGGTGCGTTACGAGTTCCCGGGCCGCAAGCTCGTCGACGCGCTCATCGACCTGCCGTTCGCGCTCCCCACCGCGGTCTCCGGCATAGCCCTCACCACCGTGTTCGCGCAGCACGGCTGGATCGGCCGCTACCTCGAGCCCCTGGGGCTCAAGGTCGCCTACACCTGGCTCGGCGTCACCCTGGCTCTCACGCTCATCAGCATGCCGTTCGCCGTGCGCGCGCTGCAGCCGGCGTTGCTCGAGGTACAGCGCGACCTCGAGGACGCCGCCGAGACGCTCGGTGCCAATCGCTTCTACGCCTTCTGCCGCATCATCCTGCCTACGGTGCTGCCCTCGCTCCTCACCGGCTTCACGCTGGCGTTCGCGCGCGCCGTGGGCGAGTACGGCTCGGTGATCTTCATCGCGGGGAATCTGCCGATGAAGACCGAGATCACGCCGCTCCTCATCGTCATCCACCTCGAGCAGTTCGACTACCGCGGCGCGGCGGCGCTCGGCGTGGTGATGCTCGCGATGTCGTTCGCGGTGCTGTTCACCATCAACCTGCTGCAGGCGTGGGGCCGGCGGCGCCACGTGCGGGCGGCGCACTGATGGCGGCGGCGGCACTGCGGCCTGACGCAGCCGGCGCCGCGCTGCCGGCGGACACGGCGGCACGCCCGGGGCACAACACCTGGATGAGCGCCGTGGTGCGCTGGCTGTTCATCGGCGTGTCGCTCGCGTTCCTGGCGGCGCTGCTCATCGCGCCGGTCGCGACGGTGTTCGCCATGGCGCTGGCGCGCGGCCTGGAGGTCTACCTCACGAGCTTCGCCGATCCCGACACGCTGGCGGCCATCCGCCTCACTCTGGTCAACGCCGCCGTGGTCGTGCCGCTCAACACGGTGTTCGGGCTGGCGGCCGCCTGGGCGATCGCCAAGTTCGAGTTCCGCGGCAAGAGTGTGCTGATCACGCTGATCGACCTGCCGCTGGCGATCTCGCCGGTGATCGCCGGCATGGTGTTCGTGCTGCTGTTCGGCCTGCACGGCTGGTTCGGCGCCTGGCTGCTGGAGCACGACATCAGCGTGATCTTCGCCTTGCCCGGCATCATGCTCGCCACCATGTTCGTCACCTTTCCCTATGTCGCGCGCGAGCTGATCCCGCTGATGCAGCAGCTCGGCAACGACGAGGAGGAAGCCGCCATCACGCTCGGCGCGGGCGGCTGGATGACGTTCTTCCGCGTGACGCTGCCGCGGATCCGCTGGGGCCTGCTCTACGGCCTGATCCTGTGCAACGCGCGCGCCATGGGCGAGTTCGGCGCGGTGTCGGTGGTCTCGGGCCACATCCGCGGGCTCACCAACACCATGCCGCTGCACATCGAGATCCTCTACAACGAATACAACTTCGTGGGTGCATTCGCGGTGGCCTCGCTCCTGACACTGCTCGCCGGGCTCACGCTCGTGGTGAAGACCCTGGTCGAGCGCACCGGCTACCGGGG
>DASQIP010000096.1:0-33568 GCA_035631515.1 Steroidobacteraceae bacterium | reverse complement strand
AGTCCACGTTGCACGACCGGCTCGCGGCCGCGGGAGCGTGCTTCGGCGAGGTATCGGGCTTCGAGCGCGCCAACTGGTTCGCCGCTCCCGGCGAGGCGCCGCGCTACCAGTACAGCTACGGGCGCCAGAACTGGTTCGAGCGCTCGGCGGGCGAGCACCGCGCGGTGCGCGAGGCGGTGGGCCTCTTCGACCAGTCGTCGTTCGCCAAGTTCGTGTTGCGGGGCCCCGATGCGCCGCGCGTCCTCGGGCGCCTCTGCGCCAACGACGTCGACGTGCCGGTCGGACGGATCGTATACACGCAATGGCTCAACGAGCGGGGCGGTATCGAAGCGGACCTCACGGTGACGCGTGAGGCCGAGGACTCGTACCTGATCGTCACCGCCTGCGCCACGCAGCAACGGGACTTCCTGTGGCTGAGCCGCGGGATCCCGCAGGACGCGCGCGCGGTGGCGGTGGACGTGTCGCCGGCCTATGCGGTGCTCGGGCTCATGGGGCCGCGGAGCCGCGAGCTGTTAGCCACGCTCAGCGACGCGGATCTCTCGACCGCGGCCTTCCCGTTCGGCACCTCGCGCCTCATCGACCTCGGCTATGCGCGCGTGCGCGCCAGCCGCATCACCTATGTCGGCGAGCTCGGCTACGAGCTCTACATTCCCAGCGAATTCGCGCAGTCGGTGTACGACGCGATCGTCGGCGCCGGCGCGCCCTTCGGGCTGCGGCTGGCGGGCTACCACGCGCTCAACAGCCTGCGCATGGAAAAGGCCTACCGGCATTGGGGCCACGACATCTCGGACGAGGACACGCCTCTCGAGGCCGGCCTCGGCTTCGCCGTCGCGTGGCAGAAGGGCGGCGGCTTCCTCGGCCGCGAGGCACTGCTCGAGCAGCGCGCGCGCGGCGTGCGGCGCCGTCTCGCGGCCTTCGCGCTCGAGCGCGGCGACCGCCTTCTCTATCACAACGAGCCGATCTGGCGCGACGGGGAGCTGGTGGGGAAGATCAGCTCCGGCATGTTCGGGCATACGGTAGGCGCGCCGCTCGGCCTCGGCTACGTCGAGAGCCGCGGCGAGCCCGTGAGCGAGGAGTGGATTGCCGCCGGACACTATGAGATCGAGGTCGCCGCCGAGCGCACGCCGGCGCGCGTCTCGCTGCGGCCGTTCTACGATCCTGCGAGCGGGCGCGTGAAGTGCTGAAGAGCACCGCGCGGGTCGTAGTGATCGGCGGGGGAGCGGTCGGCTGCAGCGCGCTCTATCACCTCACGCGCCTCGGCTGGACGGACGCGGTGCTCCTCGAGCGTGACGAGCTCACGGCCGGATCCACCTGGCACGCGGCGGGCAACTGCCCGAACTTCTCGGCCTCCTGGTGCCTGCTGAAGCTCCAGCAGTACTCGACGCAGCTGTACGCGCGGCTCGGCAGCGAGGTGGGCGCCGACCTCACTTACCATCGCACCGGCAGCATCCGCCTGGCGCACAGCGCCGATCGGGTGGATGAGTTCCGCCACGTGGCGTCGCAGGCGCGCGCGCTGGGACTTCCCTTCGAGCTGCTCTCGCCCGCGCAGATCCGCGCACGCCACCCGTTTCTCGAGGTCGACGGGATCCGCCTCGGTCTGTGGGATCCCGACGACGGCGACATCGATCCGGCGCAGCTCACGCAGGCGCTCGCCAAGGGTGCCCGCGATCGCGGCGCGGCGATCTACCGGCATACGCGCGTCACCGGGCTGCACGCGCTGCCCGCCGGCGGCTGGCGTATCGACACGACGCAGGGCGCCATCGAGGCCGGGTACGTCGTCAACGCCGCCGGCTACCGCGGCGGCGAGGTGGCCGCGATGATCGGCGAGTACCTGCCGGTCGTGACGCTCTCGCACCAGTACCTGGTCACCGAGGACATCCCGGCGCTCGCGGCGCGCGGCGCGGCGCGGCTGCCGCTGGTGCGCGACCCCGACGTCAGCTACTACCTGCGCCAGGAGCGGCATGGGCTGCTGCTCGGGCCGTACGAATCGAGCGCGCGCGCTCACTGGCCGCAGGGCGTGCCGGAGGAATTCGCGCACCAGCTGTTCCCGGACGACCTGGGCAGGCTCGAGGACTACATCGCGGCCGCCTGCGCGCGCGTGCCGGTCCTGGGCAGCGTCGGCGTCAAGCGCGTCATCAACGGGCCGATTCCCTATGCGCCCGACGGCAACCCCCTGATGGGGCCGGCCGCCGGCGCACACGACTTCTTGCACTGCTGCGCGTTCACGTTCGGCATCGCGCAGGCGGGCGGCGCCGGCAAGCTCATCGCCGAGTGGGTCGTGAACGGGGAGCCGGACTGGGACGTCTGGCCGCTCGACTGCCGCCGCTACTCGGGATTTGCCGACCGCTCCTACACGCTCGCGAAAGCCCTCGAGACCTACCAGAACGAATACGGCGTCGGCTACCCGCAGGAGGAGCGCCCGGCCGGCCGGCCGGCGCGGACGACTCCTCTCTATGAGACTCTGAAGCGGCAGGGGGCGGTGTTCGGCGCGCGCGGCGGCTGGGAGCGTGCGGTGTACTACCGCGAGGCGCCCGACCCCGCGGGCCCGGAGTGCTCCTTCCGCCGGCCGCACTGGCGGCGCGCGGTAGAGCGCGAGTGCGCCGCGGTCGCCGCGGGAGTCGCGCTGCTCGAGCTCCCGGGCTTCACGAGATTCGAGGTGTCGGGCGCGGGCGCGGCCGCCTGGCTCGACCATCTGATCGCCGGCGAGCTGCCGCGCCCGGGCCGTACGGCGCTCAGCTACGCCTGCTCGCCGCGCGGCGGCATCGTGATGGAGATGACGGTTACGCAGCTGCCCGACGGGCGTTTCTGGCTGCTGTCGGCGGCGGCCGCGGAACGGCACGACGCCGACTGGTTGCGCAAGGCTTACTCGCAGGCGTACGGAGCCATCGGCATCGCGGACCTCACCGAGCGCTTCAGCGCGCTCATCGTCGCGGGGCCGCGCGCGCGCGAGCTGCTCGCGCGCCTCACGTCGGCGGATCTCTCCAACGCGGCGTTTCCGTGGCTGGCCGCGCGCGCCATCGAGATCGCCGGCGTGCCGGTGCTCGCGCTGCGGGTGAGCTATGTGGGCGAGCTCGGCTACGAGCTGCACGTACCGATGGAGCATCTGGCGGCCGTGCATGCGCGGCTCGGGGAAGCCGGGCGCGAGCTCGCGCTCGGGCGCTTCGGCATCTACGCGGTCGAGAGTCTGCGGCTCGAGAAGTGCTATCGGAGCTGGAAGGCGGATCTCACCAGCGAGTACTCGCCGCTCGCCGCCTCGCTCGAGCGCTTCGTGCGGCTCGACAAGACGGCGGACTTCATCGGCCGCGACGCGCTGCGCAGGCAAGCCGCCGCCGGCGTGCCCGAGCGCCTGGTGCCGCTGCTGGTGGAGGCGGGGGATGCCGATGCGGCGCCGGTCTCGATAGTCTATGACGGCACGCGGACGGTCGGCCTCGTCACCTCGGGCGGCTACGGCTATCGGCTGAAGCAGAGTATCGCCCTTGCGTACGTGCAGACCGGGCTCGCCGTGCCGGGGACTGCGCTCGAGGTCGAGATCCTCGGGGAACGGCGGCGCGCGGTCGTCGCGCGCGAGCCGCTCTACGATCCGGACAACCGGCGCCTGCGGGCCTGATGCAGCACGCGCGCGCGCCCGCGGCCGCGCGGGTCCGGGACCGCGACCGTGCCGGACGCGTCGGCCGCGATCGCCTCGATGTCGCCGTTCCAACCCTGATTCACGAACACGTAACCGCGCTGCTCGAGGGCCGCGCGCACCGCCGGGTCGAGCGTGGCATAGGGCTCCTCGAACAGGGTATTGGGCGGCAACAGCTGGTGGTGGATGCGCGGGGCGGCCACCGCGGCCGCGAGCGGCAGGTGGAAGTCATGCCAGTCGGTGATCACCTGGAAGACCCAGGTTGCGATGCGCGAGCCGCCGGGCGTGCCGATGACGAGCGCGACGCGCTCGTGGTCGAGCAGGATGGTCGGCGTCATGGTCGAGAGCGGCCGCTTGCCCGGGGCGATCGCGTTCGCCTCCGCGCCCACGACGCCATAGATGTTCGCCGCGCCGGGCTTGGCCGAGAAATCGTCCATCTCGTTGTTGAGGAGGAAGCCGGCGCCGCGGACCACCTGCCCGGAGCCGAAAGAGTCGTTGAGCGTGTAGGTGTTCGACACGGCATTGCCCGCACGGTCGACGATCGAGAAGTGGGTCGTGTCGTGGTGCACGCCGCTCGCCGGGCCGAGGCCGGGCTGCACGGCGGCGGTCGGTGTCGGGGCCGTGATGCTCACTTCCTGCGCGCGGCGCGCGAGATAGGCGGGATCGAGGAGCTGCGCGACGGGTGCGGGGCTGAAGTCGGGATCTCCGAGGGACACGGCACGGTCGGCGAACACGCGCTTCTCCAGCTCCGCGAGCAGGTGCACGTACTGCGCGGAGTTGAGCGGCAGCCCCGCGAACGCGCCGGCGAGGTCGGCCTTCATCGCGAGCAGCGAGAGCAGCGCAATGCCTCCGGAGCTCGGCGGCGGCGCCGTGATCACGCGGTAGCCGGCCCAGTCGCCCTCGAGCGGCTCGCGCCACACGGGCCGATAGGCGGCGAGGTCGGCGGCCGTGACGTAGCCGTGGCCGCGCGCCATCTCCGCGACGATGAGCCCGGCGGTGTGCCCGGCATAGAAGCCGCGCGGACCGTCGGCGGCGATCGCTCTCAGAGTCCGTTCGAGCTCCGCCTGGCGGAAGGTGGCCTCGGGGGCGAGCTTGCCGAAGTAGTCGAGGAAGTTGGTGCGTCCGTGGAGCTCATGGGCGCGCGTGTCGCGCAGCGCGACCAGCAGCGGGCTCACGCGAAAGCCCTGGTGCGCATAACGGATCGCGGGCGCGAGGTCGACGCGCCAGGGGAGCCTGCCGAAGCGGCGGTGCAGTTCCCACAGGCCCGCCACGGTACCGGGCACTGCTGCAGCGCCGGCACCCACGGTGCTCGCGTCCGGCACCACGTTGCCGTCGGCGTCGAGATACATCCCCGCGGTGGCGCTCGCGGGAGCGCACTCGCGGTAATCGAGGAAATAGCCCTTGCCATCGATCCAGAGCGTGGCGAAGCCGCCGCCGCCGAGGTTACCGGCCTCGGGGAGGGTCACCGCGAGCGTGAAGGCCACCGCGACCGCGGCGTCGGCCACGTTGCCGCCGGCGCCGAGGATGCGGGCGGCGGTGTCGGTACCGAAACGATCGGGCGCGGCGACCGCGGCAGTGCCGGCCGCCGCGTCGGCTGCGGCGGGTCGCGAGGCCGCGCCGCAGGCGGCGACGAATGCGAGAGCGCAGACGAGCGCGAAATACCCGCGGCGGGCGCGAGTCGGGCTGAGGCCTGTCATGTCCGGCATGATGCCACCGGACCTGAGACGGTGGCGAGCCGATGAGCGCGCTCGTGATCGTCCTGCCTCTGTGCGCGGCGGTGCTGCACGCGACGTGGAACGCCGCATTGCGCTCGAGCGCCGATCGCATGTGGTTCGTCACCGTCATGAGCTTTGCGTCGACCGTGGCCGCCATCCCCTTCGTACTGCTGCTGCCGGCGCCCCTGAAGGCGAGCTGGGCGTACCTCGCCGTCTCGGCGCTGCTGCAGACCGTCTATGCCTTCCTGCTCGCGTATGCCTACGCCCTCGGCGAGCTGGGGCTGGTCTACCCCATCGTGAGGGGCAGCGTGCCGCTGCTGGTGACGGTCGGCGGCTTCCTGCTGGCGGGCCAGCGGCTCGGTGGCCTGGCGCTGCTCGGCGTGGTGCTGATCTCGGCCGCGATCGTCAGCCAGGCTTGGGGCAGCGCACGCACCGAGCGCAAGGCCGTCACGCACGCGATCGTGACGGCGCTCTTCGTAGGCAGTTATGTGATCGCGGATGCGCTCGGCGTGCGCCTCGCGGGCAATGCCCAGTCGTATGCGGCCTGGATCTGGATGATCTACGGCGTACTGATGCCCGCCGGCTACCTGCTGCTGCGCCGTCGCATGAGGCTCGAGCTTCGCGCGCGCGATACCTGGAAGGCCGCCGCCGGGGGGCTGCTCTCGTTCGGCAGCTACGGCGCCGTCATTGCGGCACTCGCCTTAGGCAACGTCGGCGCCATCTCGGCGCTGCGCGAGACCAGCATCGTTTTCTCGGCCCTGATCGGGCGGATGTTCCTCGGCGAACGCTTGAGCGTGCGCCGGGCGCTGGTGTGTCTCACGGTCACGGCCGGAGCCGTGCTGATCGGCTACGCACGCTGAGGAGCGCTCCGGTAAGATGACGCGCCTCGGCGCAGCACGCCCGAAGAGCGCGCCACTTTTCACACTTCGGAGACATTCATGGCAGTCAGGGCCAAATCGAAAAAGAAGTCCGCCAGGGCGAAGTCCGCGCGAGCAAAGCCGGTGAAGGTGAGGGCCGCGCACCAGGCGCAGGGGGCGGGCCGGGGAAACGGCGCGCAGCGCGGCCTGCTGGCCCGCCTCAGGGACGGGGCGGTGATCTGCGCCGAGGGCTATGTGTTCGAGCTGGAGCGGCGCGGCTACCTGCAGGCCGGCGCGTTCGTGCCCGAGGTGCTGTTCGAGCACCCGGAGGTGGTCGAGCGGCTGCACCGGGATTTCGTGCACGCGGGATCGGATGTGACGCAGGCGCTCACCTACTACGTGCACCGGGAGAAGCTGCGGTTGATCGGCCGCGAGAAGGACCTGGCGCCGATGAACCGTGCGGCGCTCAGGATCGCAAAGAAGGTGGCACGCGAGACCGGAACGCTGTTCGCCGGAGACATCTGCAATACCAACATCTACGACCCGGGCGACCCGCAGGCGATCAAGGAGGTCGAGAGGATTTTCGAGGAGCAGGTGGGCTGGGCGGTCGAGGCGGGAGTCGACTATTTCGTCGCCGAGACGCTCGCGTGGGTGGGCGAGGCGGAGCTCGCGCTCAAGGCGATCAAGCGGCAGTCCAAAGTGCCGGCGGTCGTCACCTTCGCGATGCACCAGGAAGCGTTCCTGCGCGACGGGCTCACGCCGGCGGAGGCTTGCCGGCGCATGGAGCAGGCCGGCGCCGATGTGGTCGGCCTCAACTGCCACCGGGGACCCGCGACCATGATGCCGCTGATCCGTGACATCCGGCAGGCGGTCAAGTGCCACGTGGCGGCATTACCGGTGCCATACCGCACCACGCCGCAGCAACCCTCGTTCATGTCGCTCACCGACCCGTGCTGCAACAACCAGCGCGCCTTCCCGGTGGGACTCGATCCCTTCATGGCGACGCGCGCGGAGATCTTCGACTTCGGGCGCGAGGCGTTCGCGCTCGGCGTGCGCTATCTCGGCGTGTGCTGTGGCGCCGGGCCGCACCACATCCGCGCGCTCGCCGAGAGCCTCGGGCGCCACCCGCCGGCCAGCCGCTACACCGTAGACATGTCCAAGCACTCGTACTTCGGCACCGACCGGATGATCCGCAGGATCCAGACCGAGTATCGCCACAAGGCCTGAAGCGCCGGCGGTGAAGTACTCGGCCCTGGCACTGCTGCGCGGCGCGCTCACCTCGCACCGCCACTGGCAGCCGGCGTGGACCTCGCCCGAGCCGCGCTCCGCCTACGACGTGGTGATCGTCGGCGGGGGAGGCCACGGCCTCGCCGCCGCCTACTACCTGGCGAAGAATCACCGCATCACGCGCGTCGCCGTGCTGGAGCGCGGCTGGCTGGGCGGCGGCAACACCGGGCGCAACACCACGGTGGTGCGCTCCAACTACCTGTTCCCCGAGAGCGCGCGGCTCTACGACTTCTCGCTGAAGCTCTACGAGGGCCTGTCGCGCGAGCTCAACTTCAACGTCATGTTGAGCCAGCGCAGCCACGTGATGCTGGCCCACAGCCGCCACGACCTCGAGTCGCTGTCGCGCTGGGTCAACACCATGCACATGCACGGCGTCGACGCCGAGCTCCTCGGCCGCGAGCAGGTCGGAGCGCTGGCGCCGGCGCTCGACCTGTCGCCGGCGGCGCGCCTGCCGGTGCTCGGAGGGATGCGCCAGCCGCGCGCCGGCACCGCCCGCCACGACGCGGTCGCCTGGGGATACGCGCGTGCCGCCTGCGCGCTCGGCGTCGACATCATCCAGGAGTGCGAGGTGACGGGCTTCGTGCGCGGCGCGGCGGGCCGCGTCACCGGCGTCGAGACCACGCGCGGCCGCATCCGGGCCGAACGGGTCGCGATCGCCGCAGCCGGCCACAGCTCGGTGCTCGCGCAGCTCGCCGGCTTCCGGCTGCCCGTCACCAGCTACGCGCTGCAGGCGATGGTGACCGAGCCGGTGAAGCCGCGGCTCGACATCGTCGTCGTCTCCCCGGGAACCGGCGTCTACGTGAGTCAATCCGACAAGGGCGAGATGGTGATCGGCGGGAGCCTCGACCTGTTCGCCTCTTATGCGCAGCGCGGCAGCTTCGCGGTGATGCAGAGCGTGCTCGCCGGGACGCTGGCGATGTTCCCCTCCTTCAGCCGCCTGCGCCTCATGCGTCAGTGGGCCGGGATCGTCGACGTAGTGCACGACTCGAGCCCCATCATCGGCCCGACGCCGGTCCCGGGGCTGTTCATCAACTGCGGCTGGGGCACGGGCGGGTTCAAGGCGATTCCGGCCGGCGGCTGGACGCTGGCACACGTGCTCGCGACCGGCCGGAACCACGAGCTCGCCGAGCCCTTCCAGCTCGAGCGCTTCGTGAGCGGCCGGCTCATCGACGAGGCCGCCGCGGCCGGCATCGCCCATTGAGGGTCGCGGCGCCCACATGATGCTGCTCACCTGTCCCTGCTGCGGGCCGCGCGACGAAGCGGAGTTCGTCTGCGGCGGCACCACGCACATCGCGCGTCCCCCGCTCGGCGCGAGCGATACGGAGTGGGGCGAGTATCTCTTCTTTCGCGACAACCCCAGGGGACTGCATCGCGAGCGCTGGCGGCACGCGCACGGCTGCGGACAATGGTTCAACGTGGCACGCCACACGGTCACGCACCAGGTCGTGGCGGTGTATGCGATGGGCGCCGTGCCGCCGGCGGCCGGGAACGGGCCGGCGTGAGCGCCTTTCGCCTGAGTGCGCCGGCCGGCCTGTGGATCGAGCGCGCGCGTCCGGTGGGGTTCACGTTCAACGGGCGCCAGCTCAGCGGCTATCGCGGCGACACGCTCGCCTCGGCGCTGCTCGCCAACGGCGTCGCGCTGGTCGGCCGCAGCTTCAAGCTCCATCGGCCGCGCGGCATCTGGTCCTGCGGCCTCGAGGAGCCGAGCAGCCTGGTCGACGTCGGTGCGGGCGCGCGCTACACGCCGAACGTGCGCGCGACCCTGCTGCCGCTCACGGAGGGCCTGAGCGCCCGCAGCGTCAACTGCTGGCCGAGCGTCGGCTTCGACGTCGGCGCGCTGACCGGCGCCTGCGCGGCGCTGCTGCCGGCCGGCTTCTACTACAAGACCTTCAAGTGGCCGAGCTGGCGCTGGTTCGAGCCGGCGATCCGGCGCATGGCCGGCATGGGGCGCGCGCCGCGCGCGCCGGATGCCGACACCTACGAGGAAGTGGCGGCGCGTGTCGACGTGCTGGTGGTCGGCGGCGGCCTCGCCGGGCTCACCGCGGCGGTCGCCGCGGCGCGCGCGGGCGCCGCCACGCTGCTGGTGGCGGGCGGCGCGCGCCTCGGGGGCGGGCTCGCGTGGCGCGACAACCCCGAGGTGCGCGAGCTGGCGGCGGCGGCGCGCTCGAGCGGCGTGCGCATCCTCACCGACACGCTGGCCTTCGGCATCTACGACCACAATCTGGTCGTGGCGTGCGAGACCGTGCGGCGCGCTGCGCCTTGCGGGCCGGCGGCGCAACCGCTGCGCGAGCGGCTGTGGAAGATCCGGGCGCGCGCGGTCATCGCCGCGACCGGGGCGTTCGAGCGGCCGCTCGCGTTTCCCGACAACGATCGGCCGGGCGTCATGCTGGCCGGCGCCGCCGAGAAGTACGCGCGCGCCTTCGGCGTCGCGTGCGGGCGGCGCGCGGTGATCGCCGCGGCCTGCGACCACGCTTATGCGATCGCGGCAGGTCTGCGGGCGGCGGGCATCGAGATCGCGGCGCTCATCGATGCCCGGGAGCCATCGCCGGCGAGCGAGGCGGCGCGCGAGTTTCCGGTGCTGACGGGGGCGCGTATCGCGTCCGTGTCGGGAGCGCGCCGCGTGCGCGGCTGCGCCATCGTGTCGCAGCAGGGTGGGCGGCGGTTCGCGTGCGATCTGATCCTCAGCCTCGGCGGCTTTGCCCCGGCGGTGCACCTGCACTCGCAGGCCGGCGGCACTCTGCGGTGGCTCGAGGAGGAATCGATGTTCGTGCCCGACGGTCCGGCGCCGGGCATTGCGAGCGTCGGCGCCTGCGCGGGCACGCTGACGCGCGCCGCGGCAGTCAGTCACGCCGCCGAGGTCGGCGAGGCGCTCGCCCGCGGCCGCGCCGCGCCGCCGGCTCCGGTCGGGGGCGCCGGGCGCTGCCCGCCGGGTCCCGGCGGCGGCAGGCTGACCCCCGGCACGGCCGCGCGCGCGCGCTTGCGCGGCAGATGTTTCGTGGACCTGCAGAACGACGTGTCCGCGGACGACGTAGCGCTCGCGGCGCGGGAGAACTACCGCTCGGTCGAGCACCTGAAGCGCTACACCACCACCGGCATGGGGACCGACCAGGGCAAGACCAGCAACGTCAATGCGCTGACGCTGCTCGCGGAGTACACCGGGCGCTCGGCCGCCGAGGTCGGCACGACGCGCTTCCGGCCGCCGTTTGCGCCCGTGACGCTCGGCGCGCTCGCCGGCAGGCGCGTGGGCGCGCTCTACCGCCCGCTCGGGCGGCTGCCCGCGGAGGCCTGGCACGTGGCGCACGGAGCGCTGCTCGAGAACTTCGGCGACTGGCGCCGCCCCGCGGCCTACCCGCGGCCGGGCGAGTCGCTCGAGGCGGCGGCGCAGCGCGAGGCGCGCGCGGTGCGCACGGGCGCCGGGCTCCTCGACGGCTCGCCGCTCGGGAAGCTCGAGGTCTTCGGCCCCGACGCGGCGCGCTTCCTCGACCTCATGTACGTCGGCACGATGTCGGCACTGGCGGTGGGGCAGGCCCGCTACGGGGTGCAGCTGAGCGAGAACGGCGTGCTCGTCGACGACGGGATCGTCGCGCGGCTCGGACCGGAGCACTTCTGGGTCAACACCACGAGCGCCGGTGCCCAGCGCAGCGCGGCGGCCTTCGAGGAGTGGTTGCAGTGCGAATTCAGCGACCTGCAGGTACTCGTGACCCCCGTGACCTCGCGCTGGGCGAACGTGACGGTCGCCGGTCCGCGCGCCTGGCAATGGCTCGCGCGCGCCGGCTTCGATGCGGCGCTCGCGCCGGGGGCGATGCGCCACATGACACTGCGCGACAGTGCGCTCGGCGGCACGCCGCTGCGCGTACTGCGGGCGAGCTTCAGCGGCGAGCTCGGCTACGAGATCAACCTTCCCGCCGACGAGGCGGCCGGGCTCTTTGAGCGGCTGTGGGCACACGCACCGTCCGTCGGCGGGGCGCTCTACGGCATCGAGGCGCTGCAGGTGATGCGGACCGAGAAGGGCTTCATTCACATCGGCACCGACACCGACGGCACGACGCTGCCCGGCGATGTGGGTCTCGCGCGCGGCGTCGAGCGCAAGACTGCGAACTTCGTCGGGCGGCGGTCACTGACGCGGCCCGCGGCGTTCGATCCGGAGCGGCTGCAGCTGGTGGGGCTGACGCCCGTCGACGGACGCACGGTGCTGCCGGTCGGCGCTCAGATTGCGCGCCATCCGGCGCCGGCTGCGATCGAGGGCCGCGTCACCTCGAGCTGCATGAGCCCCGAGCTCGGGTATCCGGTGGCGCTCGCCATGCTCGCGCGGGGCAGGGCGCGCCTCGGGGAGCAGCTGCGCGTCTTCCATCTCGGGACCGAGATCGGGGCGCGCGTCGTGACGCTTCCGTTCGTCGATCCGCAGGGAGCGCGCGTTCATGGCTGAGTCAGCTCGCGCCGCCGTCGGCACGGCAGACGGGCTCGAGGTGGAGGCCGAGGTGCCGCTCTACGCCGCGACGCTGCGCTACTTCGCGGCCGACGGGCCCTTTGCGGCGGCCGTGGCGGCGGTGACGGGAACGCCGCTGCCGGCGCCGCTGACCGCCACCGTCCTGCCGGAGGCAGCGGGCGCCGGCGCGGGCGTCGTGCTTGCGTGGCTGCGCCCTACCGAGACTCTGGCACTGTGCCACGCAGCCGCGCCTCTTGCCGGGCTCACGGAACGGCTTGCGACCGCAGCAGGAGGTCACGTCGTGGAGCTGAGCGGGGGACTCGAGGCGATGCGCGTCCGCGGCGCGCGGCTGGGCGAGCTCCTGAGCCGGCTGGGTGGCGCGGCTGTCGGCCTGCGCCTCAACGACGCCCGTCGCGGCCGGCTTGCGGACGTGCCGGTGCTCGCGGTGTGCGTGCAGGCCGGTGAGGCGCTGCTGGTCGTCGACCGTGCCCACGCCGGGCACCTGCTGGGCTGGATTCAGGCGACGCTCGCCGACTGGACGTGAGGGGCTCGCGAAACCTGCAGCAAATGCGCTGGCGCAATCGAAAAAAGGCATGGCAGCCGGCGACCCGTGGCGTAAGCCTCGAATCTCGGCGAGGATGGGGACGGCGAGGGTCTCAAACGTATGGACAAAAAAGCGATCGACCGGCGCTGGCTGCCACTCAACGCACTGCGTGCCTTCGAGGGTGTGGCCAAGCACGGCAGCTTCACCGCGGCGGCCAACGCGCTGCTCATCTCACAGAGCGCGCTGTCGCGCCACGTGATAGCGCTCGAGCGTCTCACCGGCGTGCAGCTCTTCGAGCGGCGGCCGCACGCGCTCACGCTCACCCGGGCGGGCCAGCATCTGCTGCCGGCGGTCGTCAAGTCCTTCGACCGGCTCGAATATGCCCTCGATGACATCCGTAACGAGGGCGCGCCGCTGCAGCGCACGCTGCGCGTACAGATGCCGCCGAGCTTCGCCGTGCAGCTCGCGGTCCCGATCCTGCGCGACTTTCGCCGCGCCTGCGCGGACGTCGATATCGATCTCATCAGCCCCTATGGCGTGGGTCCGCCGTTGGGCGATATCGACGTCGCGGTGGTGTACTCGAGGCCCGCGGTGAGCGATCTGGTCACCGATCTTCTGTGGTCCGTGCGCCAGTCGATCCTCTGCCATCCCAACATCGCCGCTGCGCACTCAGGCGAGGGGCTCGCCGCCTTCATCGCGGCCAACGAGCTGATCCACGTCAGGATCGCCGACACGCCCCGCCACCATTTCTGGAAGGAGTTCGCCCGGCAGAACGGCCTCGGCGGCGTCGATGTCGAGCGCGGCATGGTGTTCGACACCGCGGTGCTCGCGGCGCAGTACGCACTCGGGGGACAGGGAATTGCGGTGCTCGACACCAATCTGTTCGCCGAGGAGATCCGCAGCGGAAGGCTGGTGAAGCCCTTCGATGCCACGCTCGACGACGGCTACGGCTACTACCTGATCACCCAGCCCGAGGGTCTGTCGGACACGGCGATCGCGCTGTTCCGCTCCTGGCTGATCGAGCGCTTCGGCAGCGGCGGCGCCGCGGCGGTGCCGCCGGTGCAGCTGGCCGTATCGAACGAATGAGGCAGGGGGAGGTCGCGTGAAGAACGACGTGCGGGCGGTAGTGATCGGCGGCGGGGTGGTCGGCGCGAGCGTGCTCTACCACCTGACGAAGGCAGGATGGAAGGACGTGCTGCTGATCGAGCGTGGCGAGCTGACGTGCGGCTCGACCTGGCACGCGGCCGGGGGCATGCACACCATCAACGGCGACCCCAACGTCGCCAAGCTCCAGCAGTACACCATCAACCTGTACAAGGAGATCGAGCGGATCTCGGGGCAGTCCTGCGGCATGCACGTCACCGGCGGCGTCATGCTGGCCGGTACGCGCGAGCGGCTCGACTGGCTGAAGACGACCCGGGCGCGCGGCCGCTATCTCGGCATGGAGCTCGAGGTCATCTCGGTCGACGAGGCGGCGCGGCTGTTCCCGCTCATGGACAAGGAGCACTTCGTCGGCGCGCTCTACGATCCGATCGAGGGTCACGTCGACCCCTACGGCGTGACGCACGCCTACGCTAAGGCGGCGCAGATCGGCGGTGCGGAGGTGGTGCGGCACACGCGTGTCACCGACCTCAAGCCGCGCGCCGACGGCAGCTGGGACGTCGTCACCGACCACGGCACGGTGCACACCGAGCACGTGGTGAATGCCGGCGGGCTGTGGGCGCGCGAGGTCGGGCGCATGGTGGGGCTCGAGCTGCCGATCCTCGCCATGGAGCACCAGTACCTCATCACCGAGGATCTCCCGGAGCTCAAGGGGCAGAAGGAACAGATGCACTGCATCGACTTCGAGGGCGAGATCTACATCCGCCAGGAGCGCGGCGGCATGCTGCTCGGCACCTACGAGCGTGCCTGCGTTCCCTGGTCGCCCCGCGAGACGCCCTGGGATTTCACCCACAGCCTGCTGCCGGAGGACCTCGAGCGCATCGCACCGAGTCTCGAGGTGGGCTTCGAGCATTTTCCTCCGATCGGCCGGGCCGGTATCCGCAAGGTCGTCAACGGTCCGTTCACCTTCGCTCCGGACGGCAATCCGCTGGTCGGCCCGATCCGGGGCCTCAGGAACTTCTGGGTCGCGTGCGGCGTCATGGCCGGCTTCAGTCAGGGCGGCGGGGTGGGACTCGCGCTGTCGCACTGGATGGTGGACGGCGATCCGGGCGCGGACATCTGGGGCATGGACGTCGCGCGTTACGGTGACTGGGCCACGCTCGCCTACACCAACGCCAAGGTGCGCGAGAACTACTCGCGCCGCTTTCGCATCCGCTTCCCCAACGAGGAGCTGACCGCGGCGCGGCCGCTGCGCACCACGCCGATCTACGAGCGGCTCGAGGCCCATCATGCGGTGTTCGGCGATTACTGCGGGCTCGAGCACGCGCTGTGGTTCGCGCCGAGCGCCGCCGAGGCGAGCGAGACCGTCACCTTCCACCGCTCGAACGCGCACGGCCACGTCGGCGCCGAATGCCGCGCGGTGCGTGAGGCGGTCGGCTTGCTGGAGATCTCCAACTACGGCAAGTTCGAGGTGACCGGGGCCGGTGCCGAGGAGTGGCTGTCGCACCTGATGGCGAACCGTGTGCCGAAGGTCGGCCGGATCGCCCTGACCCCGATGCTGAACGAGCGCGGCAAGCTGATCGGCGACTTCACCATGGCGCGCCTGGCACAGGACCGGGTGTTCCTCGTGTGCACCTACGCGGCCGAGGATTATTACCGCCGCTGGTTCGAGCGCCACGCGCCGCCGGCCGGTGTCGTGGTGCGCCCGTGCGCGATGCAGTACGCGGGCCTCTCGGTCGCAGGGCCACGCGCGCGCGCCTTGCTGCAGAGTCTGACGCATACCGACCTGTCCACGGCTTCCTTTCCGTTCCTCAGCTTCCGCCGCATGGATGTCGGGATGGTCCCGGCGCTGGTCGGACGTATCAGCTTCACCGGGGATTTCGGCTACGAGATCTGGGTGACGAGCGAATACCAGCGCGCGCTCTACGACCTGCTGGTCGGGGCGGGCGCCGAGCACGACCTCAAGCTCTTTGGCGGCCGGGCCCTCAACGCCCTGCGGCTCGAGAAGAGCTTCGGCACCTGGGCGCGCGAGTACCGCCCGATCTACGGCCCCTACGAAGCGGGTCTCGGACGTTTCGTCGATCTCGGCAAGGAGGGCTTCATCGGGCGCGCCGCGGCGCTCGAGGAGAAGGAGAGCGGCGGGAAGCTGCGCCTGCTGACCTTCAGCGTCGAGGCGCGCGACGCCGACGCTTGTGGCGACGAGCCGATCTGGCACGACGGCAAAGTGATCGGCTGGGTGACCTCGGGCGGATACGGCCACAGCGTGCAGCGCTCGCTGGCACTCGGCTACGTGCCGAAGGAGTACGCCGGCGTGGCCAGTGGTTTCGAGATCGAGATTCTCGGTGAGCGCTGCCGGGCGACGCCGCAGCCGGCGGCGGCGTTCGATCCCGACGGCAGCCGCATGCGGGCCTGATGCTCAGGCGATGAACATGGCGAGCGCGCTGGCGGTGAGTGCCGGCTTGCTCTCGCCCTCGATCTCCATCGTGTTCTCGGTCGTCACGAGGTAGCGTCCGCCGCCCTTATCCTCGACGTTGCAGATGCGGATGTGGTTGCGCACGCGCTTGCCCGAGCGCACCGGCGCCACGAAGCGCACCTTCTCGAGGCCGTAGTTCACCACCGACTTCGGGCTGATGCGCCCGAGCAGCACCTCGAAGCCCGTGGGCGCGAGCAGCGACAGAGTGAGAAACCCGTGGGCGATCGTGCCGCCGAAGGGCCCGTCGCGCGCGGCCCGCTCGGCGTCCAGGTGGATCCACTGATGATCGCCGGTGCAGTGGGCGAACTCGTTGATCCGGTTCTGATCGAGGAGGATCCACGAGGAGACGCCGATTTCCTCGCCTACGTACCGGGCGAGCTCTGCGACGCGCATTCTGTTCGCGGGCATCGTCCGATCTTACCAAGGGTGCGTGACTTGCTCGCCTGAAGGAATATGCTCAGTATGCATTGCACAAGTACTGGACGTTATATGTCGGCAAATTGCGGATATAAGTAATTGTAAAAACTTACTTAACTGTCGCACTGTTCCCCAGCGTCTCTTCGTATTGCAATGCATACAAGCGCGCGTAGAATGTGACCCATCAACCCGAAGACCGCCCCCGAGGAGCTGCCATGAGCGACCGTACGTACGACTTCAACGCCTGGCTCGAGACCTACAAGGAGACCGTCGCCACCTTCAGCAAGGCTCAGCAGGAAGGCTGGCGGGCGCTCGAGCGCTTCGCCCGTTTCAACTACGCGGTCGCCGGCGACTATCTCGATGCGGGCCTGGCGCACGCCAAGGCGGCCCTGAGCGGCCGCGCCGCGGCCGGCGCTGAGGCGGTGGCCGAGCTGCTCGCCCGGCAGGCCGAGCTCAGCAATCAGCTGAGCGAGAAGCTGCGCGCCCGTGCGCAGGAGTTCTCTAACCTGGCCTCCGAGGTGCAGGAGTCGGCCGCCAGCTTCGCGGCCGACGCCGCAACGCGCGCCACCGGCACCAAGAAGGCGGCCTGAAGACGCATCGCTGACAGACTCAGCCGACGCACGACGAGGGCGATCCTCAAGCGGGGGTCGCCCTTTTTTTTCCTGCTGTTCCATGGATTGCACCGCCCGATTCCGGCAGCATGCGCGTCGATGCGTTCGCCCGCCCGCCATCTCCTGCCGCCGCTCGCGCTCGGGCTCGTGGCGTTCCATGCGCCGGCATTGCAGGCGCAGGATGCGCCGGGTATGAGCGGCCTCTACGGCCACTACGACATGACACGCGAGTCCTCCGGCACGAGCTGGCAGCCGGATTCGACGCCCATGGAGGGTATCCACGCAATGCAGGGCGCGTGGCTGACGATGCTGCATGGATTCGTGGATGCGATCTACGACCGGCAGGGCGGCCCGCGCGGCAATTCCCAGTCCTTCTCCACCAGCATGCTGATGCTCATGGCACGGCGCGAGCTCGGGGACGGCGCGTTCGGCGTGCGCCTGATGGCTTCGGGCGAGCCGCTCATGGGCGCGAGCGGCTACCCGCTGATCCTGCAGACCGGAGAGAGCGCCGACGGGCGCGTGCCGCTCATCGACCGTCAGCACCCGCACAACCTGCTGATCGAAGCCGCCGCGACCTATAGCCGCGACCTCGCGCCGGGGAGCAGCGTGTTCTTATATGTGGGTCCCGCCGGCGAGCCGGCACTCGGACCCGACACTTTCACGCACCGCCTCTCCGGCATGGACAATCCCGAGGCGCCGCTCACCCACCACTGGCTCGATTCGACCCACGTGACTTTCGGTGTGGTGACCGCGGGCTACGTGTGGCGGCAGCTCAAGCTCGACGCTTCCGTCTTCAACGGGCGCGAGCCCGACCAGCATCGCTACGACGTCGAGCTGCGCCCGCTCGATTCCTGGTCGGCGCGTCTCGCCTGGAACCCGACGCGCGACTGGTCGATGCAGCTGAGCACTGCGCGCCTCGCGAGCCCGGAGCAGCTCGAGCCGGCCATTGCCGTGCATCGCACCACGGCGTCCGTCAGCTACAACGCGCCTTACGCGGGCGGGTGGTGGCAGACGACTCTGGCCTGGGGCCGCAACTCGCCGTCGCAGGGCCCGGCGGGCAGCGGCTGGCTGCTCGAGTCGGCCCTCAGGCTCACGGCCGCGCAGACGCTGTTCGGGCGGGCCGAGCAGGTGGCGAAGGACGAGCTGTTCCTCACCGGCGCGCCGCTCGCCGGCGAGAATTTCACGGTGGGAAAGATTTCGCTCGGCTACATCTACGATTTCCTCGAGCGCGGCGCGTTGCGCGTCGGGATCGGCGGGCTGGCGAGCACCTACCGCTACCCCGCGGCGCTCAATCCCGCCTACGGCTACCGTCCCGCCTCCTACCTGCTGTTCCTGCGCGCGCGGCTGTAGTAGGTTCGACACATGAACGGCGCACAACTCACACGCAGGCAGGTACTCATGGGCGGTGTCGTCGGCCTTGCGAGTCTCATGGCCCCGCGCGCGCCGCTGCGCGCCTCGGCGCGGCCGCCGGCCGCGGCGGCCGGTACCCTGAAGCTCGGCGGCGACCTCACCGTGAACCGGCTCGGCTTCGGCGCGATGCGCGTCACCGGACAGGGGATCTGGGGCGAGCCGCCCGACGGCGCGGAGGCGCGCCGCGTGCTGCGGCGGGCCGTGGAGCTCGGCGTCGACTTCATCGATACCGCGGATGCGTACGGACCGGAGGTGAGCGAACGGCTGATCGCCGAGGCGCTCCATCCCTATCCGCGCGGCCTGGTGATCGCGACCAAGGGCGGCCTCACCCGCCCGAGCGCCCCGGAGTGGGTGCCGGACGGCCGGCCGCAGCACCTGCGCGCGGCGTGCGAGGCGAGCCTGCGGCGGCTGAAGCTGGCGCGCATCGATCTCTACCAGCTGCATCGTATCGACCCGAAGGTGCCGCTCGAGGACTCGCTCGGCGAGCTGACGCGGCTGCAGGCGGAAGGCAAGATCCGCCACATCGGCGTTTCCAACTTCAAACTCGAGGAGCTCGAGCGCGCCCGCCGCGTCGCGCGCATCGTCTCGGTGCAGAATCGCTACAACGTCGCCGATCGCAGCTCCGCCGACGTGCTGGAAGCCTGCACCCGTGACGGTCTCGCGTTCATCCCGTGGGCGCCGATCGCGCGCGGCTCGAGCGAGGCTCTGGAGAAGGGCGGGGAGAGCGTGCCGCTCGAGGCGCTGGCACGCGCGCACCACGTCAGCGTATTCGAGATCGGGATCGCCTGGCTGCTGGCGAAGTCGCCGGTCATGCTGCCGATCCCGGGCACCGGGTCGGTCGCGCACCTCGAGCAGGACGTGGCGGCCGCAGGCCTGCGCCTGAGTGCCGCCGAGCTCGCGAGCCTCGCATAGCCGGCGCGCGGTGCGGCGCCCGAGCGCCGCACCGCCTGTCCGTCAACCGTGCTGCAGGCGCGCGGCGTACACCGAGGCCAGCATCGGACTGTTGACGTCGCGTACCGCCCGCGCGATCGCCTCCGCGGCGCAGGCCCGCGAGGCGGCGACGGCCCGCAGATCGCGGAACACATCGACCGCACACACCTCGTGCGCCGCCGCCACGATGCGTCCGTAGAGGATGAGCGATCCCTGCTCGGTCGACAGATTGAGATCCGAGTAACGGACCTTGACCGCCGGGGGTTCGACGGTGGCGGCGTGCGCGCTGCCGACGCTACCGAGGGCGGCGCAGGCGGCGAGAGCGGTGACGGCCACGGCGGCGCGCAGGTGTCCGCCGCTGCGGAGCGTTGCTGAGGTCATGGGCTTCTCTCCTTCAGGCGCGTCACGACCTTCGCGACGCTGATGATCAGATTCCCAAGTTGCGCGTTGCGTTTAAAGACCCGCGCCGCGAGTTGATCCCCGCGAGCGACGGCTTCGTACCGCACGCGCGCCGCGGCTTTGCGCGCGCTGCGCGGCGCCCGGCGCGCGCGCGCGGCGGCGCGGATTCGTCCCGCGAATCGACGGGGTCGTCCCTGCGCGCGCGGCGGCGGCACCGTGGCGGCGGTGGGCGTAAGCTATGCTCCCCGGAATGAGCGTCTCACCACTCGAACGGATCACTCCCGCGTTCCTCGGGGTCGCGCGCGACGGCGATGCCGCGGGCGAGCGCCGCGCGGCCCGCGCGCGCCGCAACTTCTGGCCGCAGCTCGCGGTACTCACCGGGTTCTGGATCTACGTCGCGCTCTCGAACCTCATGTACGCCAACACCATGGGCGAGAGTCTCAAGCAGTTCAGCGTCACCGACTTCTTCGCGCCCTGGGATGCGCGCCTCATCCAGCACCTGATCCTCTATCCACTCTTCATCCTGTGCGCCTGGACGTCGCTGCACGTCGGCTGGCGGCCGCTGTGGCGTACGCTCCCCATCCAGCTCTCGTGCGCGCTCGGCTTCGCCGTGCTGGCGGCGCCGGCGCTGGTGCTGGGCGAGATCGCCATGGGCGAGTGGCACGGCACCACGGGGGTCACGCATCCGACGGGCAAGAGCTACGAGAGCTGGGCCGAGTTCTTCGCCGGCCCCGCCGTGCCCACCTGGATCGCGAGCGCCACCACCTTCCTGGTGACCTACGGATTCGGCCTGGCGCTCATCACCAGCTTCGGCTTCTACCAGCGGCTGCGGGACTCGCAGCTGCGCTCGGCGGCGCTCGAGCGCGCGCTCGGCGCCGCGCACCTCGCGGCGCTGCGCATGCAGCTCTCGCCGCACACGCTCTTCAATCTCCTGCACACCATCCGCGGGCAGATCGCCTGGGACCCGCCGGCGGCGCAGGCGATGGTCGTGCAGCTCGGCGATCTGCTGCGGCGGCTGCTGGCGGCGGGCGAGCAGGAGTTCTCGCGCCTCGGCGACGAGCTGCAGTTCGTGCAGCTGTACCTGCAGCTGCAGCAGCGGCGTTTCGCCGACCGCCTGAGCGTCAGCGTGCCGCCGCGCGATGCGGCGCCGCTCGCCTGGGTGCCGAGCCTCATCCTGCAGCCGCTGGTCGAGAACGCGGTGGTGCACGGGCTCGGCGGCCACGACGGTCCGGTGCGCGTGCGGGTGGAAACCGAGATCGCGGGCGAGACGCTGGTGCTGCGGGTCGTCAACAACCTCGCGCCCTCCTGGAGCGGGCTGCACGGGCCGGGGATCGGGCTCGCCAACGTGCGCGAGCGTCTGTCGGTGCAGTTCGGCGAGCGCGCCGGCTTCACCGCCGGCCCGGGCGGCGATCATGAATGGGTGGCGCAGATCCACATGCCGCTGCTGCGCGACGGGCCGGATCAATGATGGACGTCATCATCGTCGACGACGAGCCGGCGGCGCGGCGCACGGTGCGCGAGTGCTGCGAGCGCGAAGGGGACTTCAACGTCGTCGGGGAATTCGGCGACAGCCGCGCGGCACTCGAGGCGATCCGCGCCCGGGCGCCGCACGTGCTGTTTCTCGACATCCAGATGGACGCGATGACCGGCATGGCGCTGGCGCGCGCCCTCGATCCGGCGGCGCTGCCGCTGATCGTCTTCGTGACCGCCTACGATCACTATGCGCTCGAGGCCTTCGAGGTGAGCGCGGTCGATTATCTGCTCAAGCCCTTCGACGACGCGCGCTTCAGGGCGACCGCCGCGCGCGTGCGCCGCCGCCGCGGCGAAGGCGAGAGCGGCAGCGACCGTCTGCGCTCGCTCGAGTCGCTGCTGGCGCAGCTCGAGCAGGGGGCGCGCGCGCGCGATGCGCAGCCGCGCGTACTGGCCGAGGCCGGCAGCCGCATGCACATGCTGGACGTCGCGCAGGTCGAGGTGGTCGAGGCGGACCGCAATTACGTACGGCTCACGATCGGGCGCGAGGTGTTTCACGCGCGCAGCACGCTCGGCCAGGCGGAGCGCTCCTTTCAGACACAGCCGATGCTGCGCATCAGCCGCTCGTGCCTGGTCAACATGAGTCACGTGCGGGAAGTCAGCCGCACGCCGCGCGGCGACTTCATCCTGGTGGTGGCGGGCGGCACCACGGTGACGAGCAGCGAAGGCTTTCGCGATCCGGTCCGGCAGTATCTCGAGCGCCTCAAGCTCGCGCCGGCCTGAGGGTGTGAGCTAAAGTCTCACCCTTGAGTACTGCGATTCCGACCCGGCGGGCCGCGCTCTCGGCACTCGGTGTGCTGACCGCGATCAACCTGCTCAACTACCTCGACCGCTACGTGGTCGCGGCGATCGTGCCGGACCTCAAGGGTGCGATGCACCTGACCGACACCGAGCTAGGCGGGCTCATGTCGGCCTTCATGCTGGTCTACATGATCACGGCGCCGGCCTTCGGCAGCTGGGGCGATCGCGGCGCGCGCACCCGGCCGATCGCACTCGGCGTGTTCGTGTGGAGCCTGGCGACCGCACTCTCGGGGCTGGCGCAGAGCTACGCGCAGCTGCTCGCCGGGCGCGCGCTGGTCGGCATCGGCGAGGCCGCCTACGTCGCCATCGCGCCGGCGCTGCTCGCGGACTGCTTCGCCAGCGAGGGCCGCGGGCGCGTGTATGCCGTTCTCAACATGGCGATCCCGGTGGGGGCGGCGCTCGGCTACATCGTCGGGGGCCTGGTGAGCGCCCACTGGGGCTGGCGTGCGGCGTTCTTCGTCGCGGGGGTGCCGGGGATGCTGCTCTCGGCCGCGGTTCTGCGGCTGCCCGATCCGCCGCGCGGCGCCGCGGACGGCGCGGGGCGCCGCGCCGGCCCGGCCGTGGCCGTGGCGAGCCCGCTCGCCATCTACCTGGGGCTGCTCAGGCGCTGGCCCTATGTCGTGGTGGTGCTCGGCTACGCCGCCTATACCTTCGGTCTCGGGGGCCTCGCCTTCTGGATGCCTGCCTTTCTCGAGCGCGTGCGCCACGTCCCCCCAGGCGCGGCCACTACCGGATTCGGCGCGATCGTGCTCGTGACCGGGTTCGCCGGCACCTTCGCCGGCGGCTGGCTCGGCGACCACCTGCTGCGCTCCTCCCGCCAGGCGTACCTATGGCTGTCGGGTGCGCTGACGCTGCTCGCGGTGCCGTGCGCGCTGCTGGCGCTGCTGGCGCCGGCGCCCGCGCTCTACTATCCCGGCATCGTGGCCGCGCAGCTGCTGCTCTTCATGTCGACCGGCCCGATCAACGCCGCCATCGTCAACATCGCCGGCCCGCTCGAGCGCGCCTCGGCCATCGCGCTCAGCATGTTCGCGATCCACCTGCTGGGAGACGTGCCGTCCCCGGCCCTCATCGGGCGCGTGTCGCACCTGAGCTCGCTCGGCGAGGCGACGCTCATCGTGCCGGTGGCGTTCGCGGTCGCGGGCGTGATCTGGCTGGCCGCCGCACGCGTGAACGCGCGCGCGGCGCAGCCCGCTGCGGCCGCGTGAGCCACGCCGCCGGCAGCGTCGACGCCTCGCTCTCGCCGGCCGCGCGCCCGCTCGCCACCGCGAGCGCCGCCCGGGTTGCTTCCCTGTTCGACGCCGCACTGCGCGCGCGCGACGGCGCCCTGGGGGCGCACTGCATCCACGAGCTGTGGATGCGGGGCGAGTTCGCCGCGCGCATCGAGGCGGCGCTCGCGGCGCTGTGGCGCAGTGCCGCCGCCTCGGTGCCCGAGTGGCTGCCGATGCGCTACATCGAGTGGCTGCCGGCCGCGTACGAGACGGCGCTCGGCTTCGCCCCCCGCCGCCGCGGCCGCACCAACGTCTACCTCATCCTGCTCGACTTCGCAGACCGGCGCCGGGGGCCGTACGGCGTGTACGTCGGTCTGAGCCGCTATACGCCCGCCGAGCGGTTCGATCAGCACAAGGCCGGCATCCACGCCGCCGGCAGCGTGCTCAAGCGCGGTCTCGAGGTGCTCACGGGCCCGACGCTGCACCTGCAGCGCGTGGCGCGCGCGGAGGCCGAGCGCATCGAGGCCTCGCTCGCACGGGCGCTCGCCGACGCCGGGCTGCTGGTGGAGGGCGGCCACTAGCGATACATTGACTGCGTATGAAGAAGCTGAAGAACGAATCGGGGCTCTTCAAAGCGGCGTTGCAGGCCGCGATGAAGTACGCCGAGGAGCGCGGCGCGGTCGAGTTCGAGCCCGGCGACTCAGCGAGCGAGAAGCTCCTGTACGTGTACCGGCTGCTGGTGCACGACGGGCTGTTGCAGCCCCTTCCCGAGGATCAGGTGAGCGAGGCCGCCCTGCGGCACAAGCTCGCGCTCTGGTACGCGCGGCAGCTGCCGGCCGATCACCCGCTGCTCGCCTAGCCTAACGCGTGACGAAGGCGCGCTCGATGACGTAATCGCCGGGCTCGCCGCTGCGCGGCGAGATGTGGAAGCCGCGCGCATCGAGGAGCTTCGAGGTATCGCTGAGCATCGCCGGGCTGCCGCACACCATGACGCGATCCGTCGACGCATCGAGCGGCGGCAGATCGAGCGCGCGCGTCAGCCGGCCCGACTCGATGAGGGCCGTGAGGCGGCCGCGGTGCACATAGGGCTCGCGGGTGACGGTCGGGAAGTAGCGCAGCTGCGCGCGCACCCGGGACCCGAGCAGCTCGTGGCGCTCGAGCGCCTCGATGCGGGTGCGCACCACGTCGGTCTCGCGCGCCCAGCGCACGCCGTGCACCAGCACCACGACCTTGAAGCGCTCGTAGAGCTCCGGGTCGCTGATCAGGCTGAGAAAGGGCGCGGCGCCGGTGCCGGTGCTGAGCAGGTAGAGCCGCTCGCCGGGCTTCAGGTCGTGCAGCACCAGCGTGCCGGTGGGCTTGCGGCTCACGAGCACGATGTCACCGGGGCGCATGTGCTGCAGCTTCGAGGTGAGCGGGCCATCCGGCACCTTGATGCTGAGAAAGCTCAGGTGGTCCTCGTAGTTGGCGCTGGCGATGCTGTAGGCGCGCAGCAGCGGCCGCCCCTCGAGGGGCAGGCCGACCATCACGAACTGGCCGTTCTCGAAGCGCAGCCCACGGTCACGCGTGGTGGTGAAGGAGAACTGCGTATCGGTCCAGTGATGCACGGCGAGCACCTGCTCGCTGCCTACGGCTGCCATGGAGCAGATGTTAGCTTCTCGGTGTGCGCGCGCTCTGCGTATTTGTACGCATGGGCTCAGAAGCGCGGGTTATGAAGCCGGGAGTCCGAGCGCCCAGGCGCATACCCACACGCATACCAGGCCGAGCCCGAAGTAGAGCCACGCCATGCGCTGCTCGCGCCTCTCCATGCGCCCGGGACCGAGCGGCGAGATGAGGAACGGCCGTCCGTCGGCGGGCTCCGAGACGATGCTGACGCGCTGGATGGCGGATTGCAGCTTCTGCGTCTCGCACTCTGCGGCGGCCGCGCGGCGCGCATTCTCCCATTCCGCGGCGCTCAGGCGGCCGTCATGATCGGCGTCGAAGCGCTCGAGCAGCCGCTGCTGATCCTGCTTCCACTCGTGGAGCCTGGCGGCCGTGGCGGCGGCGAGGTCGCCGGTCTCGGAGTGCGAGCGCAGCTCACCGGCGACGCACACCTGCGCGCCGACCTCGAGGAGCTGCTCGGTGTAGCGATAGGGGCCCATGAGGAGCGCGGTATTGACCGCGGGCGGTCCGCCGCCGGGCCGCGAGGTGTTGCCGTACCAGGTGTTGACCCGCGACGGAGTCACTTCCGCCCCGACCGGTCCGACCAGGCACTGCGCCTCGTCTTCGGCGAGTACGAACAGCTCGACGCTGGTCGCGCTCTCGACCGTCCGCCACTCCACCCGGCCCCTCGAGTCGCGCTGCTGCTCGGCGATCCTGAATTCCCACCACACGCACGGGCGGCTGCTCAGGGGCGCCGCAGTCGGCGCTGCGCCCGCGGGCCGCGCCTGCCCCTGGACCTTCACGTAGCCCTGGGCGGCGGAGCGGATGTGCACCAGCGGCGTGTCGGCGAGCAGCCGGTCGCGGCGCAGCCGGCGGAAGAATCCGTACAGGCACAGCAGCGCCCCCACGCCGGCAGCGGCGGCGATCAGCGCCGGATTCTGCACCTGGCCGAGCATTGCGGGTGCGCTCGAGTCTCGCGCCGCGAGTCGCGCGCCGCCCGCCTCAGCGCGAGAACGCGGCCTTCAGGTCGACGTCCGACTTCTCGTCCGTCTGGAAGTGCAGCAGCTGCGCCTCGGGAAAGCTGCCGAGCCCGGCGATGAGCACACCGGGGAACGAGGCGATGCGTACGTTGTTGGTGTTGACCGCGTCGTTGTACACCTCGCGCCGGTCGGCGATCGCGGTCTCGAGCCCGCTGATGCGCTCCTGCAGGTGACGGAACGCCTCGTTCGCCTTGAGCTGCGGGTAGTTCTCGGCGACCGCGTACAGCCCCGACAGCCCGGTGCGCAGCTCGCGCTCCGCGCTGCCCAGGGAGGCGACGTTGCCGGAGCTGCGCGCCGCATCGACGCCCGCGCGGGCGCGCATCACACGCTCCAGCGTGCCGGGCTCGTACTGCATGTACTGCCTGCAGACCTCGACGAGCTTCGGCAGCTCATCGTGGCGCTGCACCAGCAGCACGTCGATGTTGGACCAGGCCAGCTTCACCCCGGCGCGTACCTGCACCAGGCCGTTGTAGGCGCCGATGAAATACCCGATCACGGCGATGAAGAGGAACAGCACGACCATAAGCCCGAGCATGGAGGACTCCTGGGAAGAGGAGGGTGTTGCTGCCGAACAGTCAGTCGGGCCGGAGCATACCGGTTACAAGCCTCCCGGTAGTGTGAAGCCTTCGGCACCCGGCAAGGACGTGATCCCCGTCACATTAGCTCGCACCCCGCGGCGCGGACACCGCGACGGCAGGCCGCAGTCAGCCCGTGGTCAGGCGCAGCTCCAGGTCGATCCCCGCCAGCTCGTAGCCCTTGCTGAAATCGCGGATGTGCCGCGCCATCCACTGGTGCGCGACCTCCGGCTCGCGCGCCGCGAGCGCCTCCACCAGGCGCCGCTGGGCGGTGGCGATGCGGGCCCGCGCCTGCGGCACCTTGTCGATCATGACGCCGAGGGAGGGCTCGAGCAGCTGCAGCAGCGGCTCCTGCGCGAGCCCCAGCACCGGGTTATGCGTGGCCCGGCCGACGCAGCGGAAGAACTCGGCGCAGCAGTGCACCGCCTGCGCGGTGTTGGCGCGCTGCGCACCGAAGGCGTCCGCGGCCGCCGTGATGCACCCGAGGTCCGCGGCGCTGCGCGTGCGCGCCGCCACCTGCGCCAGCGGCGGCTCGAGAATGGTGAGCGCCTCCCACACGTTGCGCACCGTGACGTCGTGCAGCAGCAGGGCGTGGCTCACACCGGCGGCCACCGTCTCGTGGTGCGGGCGGCTCACCGACATCAGCTTCGAGCCGGGCCGGCGCTGGACCAGTCCGCGGCTCTCGAGCTCGCGCAGCGCCTCGCGCACCGTCGAGCGGTTCACTCCGAACTGCCGCGCGAGCTCGGTCTCCGCCGGCAGGCGCTCGCCCTCGCGCAGCGCGCGCGACAGGATGCGCCCGCCGATGGTCGCCGCCACCTTGCGGTAGGCGGGCTCGATCGTGAGCGGGGCGAACTCGAAGCTCACGCGGCCGCCTCGAACAGCTCGCGCCCGATGAGCATGCGCCGGATCTCCTGCGTGCCGGCGCCGATCTCGTAGAGCTTGGCGTCGCGCAGCAGCCTCCCGGCCGCGTAGTCGTTGATGTAGCCGTTGCCGCCCAGCGCCTGGATGGCCTCGAGCCCCGCCGCCGTGGCGCGCTCGGCCGCGAACAGGATGCAGCTCGCGGCGTCGCGCCGCCGCACGCTGCGCGCGTCGCAGGCGCGGGCCACCGAGTAGACGTAGGCGCGCGCGGCATTGAGCGAGGCGTACATGTCGGCGATCTTGCCCTGCATGAGCTCGAAGGTGCCGATGGCAACGCCGAACTGCCTGCGCTCGCGCACGTAAGGCAGCACCACGTCGAGGGCGGCGGCGTGCAGGCCGAGCGAGCCGCCGGCGAGCACGACGCGCTCGTAGTCGAGCCCGCTCATGAGGACGCGGACGCCGCCGTTCTCCGCGCCGACCATGTTGGCCGCGGGAATGCGGCAATCGTCGAATACCAGCTCCGAGGTGCTCGAGCCCCGCATGCCGAGCTTGTCGAGCTTGGGCGCGCTGGCGAAGCCCGGGGTGCCGCGCTCGACGATGAAGGCGGTGATGCCGTGCGGGCCCGCCGCCGGGTCGGTCCGGGCGTACACCATGACGACGTCGGCATCCGGACCGTTGGTGATCCACATCTTGCGCCCGTTCAGCAGGTAGGAGTCGCCGCGCCTCTCGGCCCGAAGCTGCATGGACACGACGTCCGAGCCCGAGCCGGGCTCGGACATGGCGAGCGCGCCGACGTGCTCGCCGGAGATGAGCTTCGGCAGGTAGCGCGCACACTGTTCCTCGCTGGCATTCAGGCGCAGCTGGTTGACGCACAGGTTCGAGTGCGCGCCGTAGGAGAGGCCGACCGCCCCCGAGGCACGCGAGATCTCCTCCATGACGACGACGTGGGCGAGATACCCTAAGTTCGCGCCGCCGAAGCGCTCGGGCACGGTGATGCCGAGCAGGCCCTGGGCGCCCAACTCCGGCCACAGGTCGCGCGGAAACTCGTTGCTGCGGTCGATGTCGGCGGCGCGCGGGGCGATCCTCGCGGTGGCGAAGCGCCGCACCTCGCGGCGGATCTCCTCGAGCTCGTCACTCAAGCCGAAGTCGCTGTCGGTGCAGTCGAGCGCGTTCATGCAGGCTTGCCTTCTCCGGGGATCGAATCGTATGATTGTCGGACAAACCGGCAATCATGGCAAGTACCCCATGCCCCGCATCGCGACCCGGATAGACCGGGAGTCCCAGGAATACCGCGACAACGAGCGCACCATGCGCGCGCTCACCGAGGACCTGCGCCGCGAGGTCGCGCGCGCCGCCCGCGGCGGCTCCAGGGCGGCGGTGGACAAGCACCGCGCGGCGGGCAAGCTGAGCGCCCGCGAGCGGGTGCGGGTACTGCTCGACACCGGCAGCCCCTTCCTCGAGTTCTCGCAGCTCGCGGCGCACGGCATGTATGGCGGCGAGATTGCCTGTGCCGGGATCGTCACCGGCATCGGCAGGGTCGGGGGGCGTGAGTGCGTGATCGTCGCCAACGACCCGACCGTCAAGGGCGGCACCTACTATCCGATCACGGTGAAGAAGCACCTGCGCGCCCAGGAGATCGCGCGCGACAACCGGCTGCCGTGCGTCTATCTGGTCGAGAGCGGCGGGGCGTTCCTGCCGGCGCAGGACGAGGTGTTTCCCGACCGCGAGCACTTCGGCCGCATCTTTTACAACCAGGCGACGCTCTCCGGGCTCGGCATCGCGCAGATCTCCGTGGTGCACGGCTCGTGCACCGCCGGCGGCGCCTATGTGCCGGCGATGTCGGACGAGAACGTCATCGTGCGCAACGCCGGCAGGGTGTTCCTCGGCGGACCGCCGCTCGTGAAGGCCGCGACCGGGGAGGACATCGACGCCGAGAGCCTCGGCGGTGCCGACGTCCATTGCCGCGAGTCCGGCGTGTGCGATCACTATGCCGAGAACGACACGCACGCGCTCGCCATCGCCCGGCGCATCGTCGCGCGCCTCAGGCCCGCCGCCGGCACGGCGCCGCCGCTCGCGCCCCGCGAGCCGCACTACGACCCGGCGGAGCTCTACGGCGTGGTTCCGGCCAGCCTGCGCAGGCCCTACGACGTGCGCGAGGTGATCGCGCGGCTGGTGGACGATTCCGGGCTCGACGAGTTCAAGGAGCTCTACGGCACGACCCTGGTATGCGGCTTCGCGCACCTCGGCGGCTTTCCCGTAGGCATCCTCGCCAACAATGGCGTGCTGTTCTCCGAGAGCGCGCTCAAAGGGACGCATTTCATCGAGCTGTGCGCGCGCGAGGGTATCCCGCTGCTCTTCCTGCAGAACATCACCGGCTTCATGGTGGGCCGGCGTGCCGAAGCCGGCGGTATCGCCAAGGACGGCGCCAAGCTCGTCACGGCGGTCGCCTGCGCTCCGGTGCCGAAGCTCACGGTGATCGTCGGCGGCAGTTACGGCGCCGGCAATTACGCCATGTGCGGCCGCGCCTACGAGCCGCGGCTGCTGTTCCAGTGGCCCAACGCGCGTATCTCGGTCATGGGCGGGGAGCAGGCGGCGAGCGTGCTCGCGACCGTCAAGCGCGACCAGCTCGCGCGCAGTGGCGAGCAGTGGCCCGCGGCGGAGGAGGAGGCGTTCAAGGCGCCGATCCGCGCGCAGTACGAGCGCCAGGGGCACCCGTACTACTCCTCGGCGCGGCTGTGGGACGATGGAGTCATCGACCCGGCCGATACGCGCCGCGTGCTGGCGCTGTCGCTCGCGGCGGTGCGCCACGCGCCGCTCGCGCCGGCGCGTTTCGGCGTCTACCGGATGTGACGCGCCGGTGAAGACGCTACTGGTCGCCAACCGCGGCGAGATCGCCTGCCGCATCTTCCGCACCGCGCGCCGCCTGGGGTGGCGCACGCTCGCGGTGTTCTCGGACGCGGACGCACGCGCGCGCCACACCTGCGAGGCGGACGAGGCGCTGTGGATCGGACCCGCGGCGGCGCGCGACAGTTACCTCGACATCGGGCGCATCATCGCCGCGGCGCGCGCTGGCGGCGCCGACGCCATACACCCGGGTTACGGCTTTCTCTCCGAGAATGCGCAATTCGCCCAGGCCTGCAGCGATGCGGGCCTCACCTTCGTCGGCCCGCCGGCGGCGGCGATCGCCGCGATGGGCTCGAAGATCGTCGCCAAGAACCGCATGCGCGCCGCCGGCGTGCCGGTGCTGCCGGGCTATGCGGGGCCGGAGCAGGACCTGAAGCAGCTCGCCGCCGCGGCCCACACGGTCGGGCTTCCCCTCATCGTCAAGCCCGCCGCCGGCGGCGGCGGCAAGGGCATGCAGATCGTGCGGCAGGATTCCGAGCTCACCGCCGGCCTCGCCGCGGCGCGGCGTCTGGCGGAGAGCGCCTTCGGCGACGGCGCGCTGCTGCTCGAACGATTCCTGCCGGCGCCGCGCCATCTGGAGGTGCAGGTGTTCGGCGACACACACGGCAACCTCGTGCATCTCGGCGATCGCGATTGCTCCGCGCAGCGGCGCCACCAGAAGGTCATCGAAGAGGCGCCGGCGCCCAACGTCCCCGACGCCGTGCGCACGCGGCTGCGCGCCGCGGCGCTGGTGGTGGCGCGCGAGATCGGCTATGTGAGCGCCGGGACGGTCGAGTTCCTGTACGACGGGCGCGAGTTCTTTTTCATGGAGATGAACACGCGGCTGCAGGTGGAGCACACCGTCACCGAGGCGGTCACCGGCCTCGATCTGGTCGAGTGGCAGCTGCGGGTCGCCGGCGGCGAGCCGCTGCCCCTGTCGCAGGAGCAGGTGCGGCTCGACGGACACGCCATCGAGGCGCGCGTGTGCGCCGAGGACCCGGAGCGCAATTTCCTCCCGAGCGCCGGCCGCCTCGCGCTCATGCAATGGCCGGCGCGCGAGTCGGTGCGGGTCGATGCCGGGTTCGCGAGCGGCGATACCGTGCCCGACTGCTACGACTCGCTGCTCGGCAAGGTCATCGCCTGGGCTCCGGAGCGCAGCCTCGCCGCCGAACGGCTGGCCGCGGCGCTCAATGAGACCTTCAGTGCCGGCGTGCGCACCAACGAGCGCTGGCTGGCACGGGTGCTGCGCTCGCGGCGCTTTCTCGAGGTGCGGCACAACATCGCGCTGCTCGATAAGGGGGCGGGGGAATTCGCCGCGCCGTCCGCGCTGACACCCGAGACGCTCATCCTCGCGGCGCTCGCGCTCCACAGTGCGCACCTCCCCGGCGACTCGGATCCATGGGCGGCGCGCGACGGCTTCACGCCGAATCTGCCCGCGGCCATCACCTACGCATTGTCCTGGAAAGGACACATACACACCGTGGAGTTCCTCTGCACGGCCGGCGGCCCTGCCGCGGCGACCGTCGACGGGCGCACGCTCCTGCAGGTGGCGGACCTCGCCTATGCCGCCGAGCCGGGCGGGGGAGCGGGCACGATTGCCGCGCGCCTCGTCGAGCGGCGCCGCCGCGCGCGTTGCCGCGTGGAGGGCGCCCACGTCACGCTCTGGGAGGAGGACGCCCAATACGATCTCAAGCTGGAAGATCCGCGCACCCGGGAATTCACCGCGAGCGCGACCAGCGGCGGACTCACGACTCCGCTCCCCGGTGTCGTGGTGTCGGTGCCGGTGTCGGTCGGCCAGAAGGTGGCGGCGGGCGAGGTGCTCATGGTGATCGAGGCCATGAAGATGGAACACACCATCACCGCACCCTATGCCGGCACGGTGGAGGCCATCCGCTTCGCCCGTGGAGACCGCGTGCCGGAGGGGAGCCAGCTGCTCGAGCTGGCGCGGGCGGAGAAATGACGCGGTAGAATCACCGTTTCGGCGCAGACGCCGGATGTGCAAGGAGGCTCAGGATGGACAGATCGCTGTTGACGGGACTGGTGATCGGTGCGGCGGTGGCCGCCGGCGCCGGCGCAGTCGCGGGGCTGAAGCTGATGAACCAGGGGCCGCAGTACGCGGAGGTCCTGAAAGTGACTCCGGTGGTCAGGACCATCCGCACTCCGCGCCAGGAATGCCGTGACGAGCAGGTCAGCCGCCGGGCGCCGGTGCAGGACGAGCACCAGGTGATCGGCACGATCGCCGGTGCCGTGATCGGCGGTGTGATCGGCCACCAGGTTGGCGCTGGCTCCGGGCGCGACCTCGCGACCGTGGCCGGCGCGGCCGGCGGCGGCTACGCCGGCAATCGCGTGCAGAAGAGCCTCCAGGACCGGGACACCGTCACGGCGACCGAGCAGAAGTGCGAGACGGTCTACGACAGCTCCGAGAAGACCACCGGCTATCAGGTGCGCTACCGGCTCAACGGCAAAGACTCGAGCGTGCAGATGGATCACGACCCGGGGCCGCGCATCCCGGTACGCGACGGACGGCTCGATCTGAGCGCCGCCGCGCCGCGAACATCGGGCTGAAGGCGCCGCGCGCCGTTCGCCTGGCTATTTGGCGGGCGGTGTTCTCGCCGCGGCCGGCGCCGTGGCCCGCGGGGCGGCGCTGCGCGCCAGCGCGATCACCCGGTCGGCGAGCGCCAGCACCTCCGCGAAAGTCTGCTCCTCGTTGGCCGCCTCGGCGGGACTCACGACTACGTAGCGCCCGTTGACGACGAGTGTCGGGATCCCCTCGATCCGGTAGTCCTCGGCCATGTCATCGGCCTGCACGGTCTGGTTGTTGACGCCGAAGGAGACGTAGGCGTTGGCGAAGCGGGCGGCATCGCCTCCCTGCCGGCCGACCCAATCGGCGATCGACTGCTCGTCGAAGAGGTTCTCGTGCTCCTCGTGAATCGCGCGGAACAGCGCCGCGTCGAGCTTGCCGAGATCGCCGGTCGCCTGGAGCGAATAGTAGGCGCGCGACAGGTTCATCCACGGCAGCCGGCCGAAGCTCACCGGGACGCGCTTGAAGACCACGTCCCTCGGGAGCGAGGCGGCCCACCTGCTCACCAGCGGGCTGAAGTTGGCGCAGTGCGGGCAGCCGTAGGAGAAGAATTCGATGACTTCGATCTTCCCCGGGCTCGAGGTGGGCCTGGGCGGGGTGAGCAGGCGATAGTCCTTGCCCTCCGTGAGCGGCGCCGGTGCCGGAGCGCCGGCACCGGG
>DASQIP010000095.1:0-5661 GCA_035631515.1 Steroidobacteraceae bacterium | reverse complement strand
TGCGTGGCCTCCGCCGTGGCGCCGGCGGTGATCACGCCGCCGCCCGCCACGATCACCGGGAAGGTGGCGCCGGCGAGCAGCTCCGCCGCGGCATCGAGCGCGGCCGCATCGCCGGCGCCGTGTGCGATGCGCATGGGGGAGGGGATCGCCGTCTCGATCTCGCCGTAGAAGTAGTCGCGCGGGATGTTGAGCTGCGTCGGGCCCATCTCGAGCATGGCGCGATCGAAGCAGCGCGCGGTGATCTCGGCCATGCGGCGTGGGTTGTTGACGTGTCCCTGGTATTTGGTGATCTTCGAGAAGATCGGCAGCTGCTCGGTCTCCTGGAAGCCGCCGAGGCCGAGGGTCATGGAGCCGGTCTCCGGCGTGATGAAGACTACCGGCGAATGTGCCCAGTAAGCGGCCGCGACGCCGGTGACGAAGTTGGTGACGCCGGGACCGTTCTGCGCAATGCACACGCCATGCCGGCCCGAGGCCCGGGCGTAGCCATCGGCCATGTGGACCGCTCCCTGCTCGTGAGCGACCGGCACGAAACGGATGCCGGCGGCGGGGAAGATATCGAGGGCATCCATGAAGGCCGAGCCGACGATCCCGAAGACATGGGTGACACCGTTGGCGGCGAGGGTCTCGACGAGCGCCTCGGAGGGGCCCATCTTCTGCGGCTGGCTCATCGGCTTCGCTCCGTTTGCTGCGGTTTCTTCAGGTGAAATGATTTGTTTCTTTTAGAGCGCGCATATTACAATACTGAGGTGGGCAGGCAAGTATCATTCCTATACGCAGACCCATACGTTTCGTTTAACGGAACATTGAGCGGGCTCAGATGAATCGCGTCTTCCCGCTCCCCGCCGAGAGCCCGGAGATCGCCGGGGAAACCTCCTCGACCCTCAAAGCCTTCGGCGTCCTCGAGGTCCTGGTACGCGCCGGAAGGGCGGTGACGCTCTCGGAGCTCATGCAGGCGACGGATCTGCCCAAGCCGACGCTGCACCGGACCCTCACGCTCTTCGAGGAGGCGGGGTTCCTCGCCCGCGAGCCCGGCGGGCGCGCCTACATCATCGGCGAGCGCCTGTCGCGCTTCGCGCTCGACGTGTTGAGGAGCGACGGCGCCGCGGCGCAGCGGCGTACGATCCTGCGCGCCGTGGTGAGCGAGATCACCGAGACCTGCAACCTCGCCGTGCTGAAGAAGGGGGCACTCGTCTACCTCGATCGCGTCGAGGCGCCCTGGCCGCTGCGGCTGTACATGCCCGAAGGCGGCGGCGGGCTGCCGCCGCACTGCTGCGCCAGCGGCAAGCTCCTGCTCGCGCACCTGCCGGCACCCGAGCGGCAGGGGCTGCTCGAAGTGCTGCAGCTCGAGCGCTTCACGGAGCGCACCATCACCGACCGCGCGGTGCTCGAGTCCGAGCTCGACCGCATCGTGTCCGTCGGCTACGCGGTCGACAACGAGGAATACGTGCTCGGCGTCGCCTGCGTCGCGGTGCCGGTGTGCAACCGCGCCGGCGACGTCGTCGCCTCGCTCGCGGTGCAGGGCGCGACCGCGCGGCTGCCCCTGATGCGCGCCATCGAATTCATCCCGCGCCTGCGCGCGGCGGCGGCGGAGATCGGCTCCACCTTCGGCTGATTGCGGAGATCCACATGGACATGAAGGTCGAAAACCTGGAACGGCACTGGCTGCCGTTCACCAATAACCGCGAGTTCAAGCGCGAGCCGCGCCTGTTCGTGCGTGCCCAGGGCATGCACTACTACACGCCGAACGGACGTAAGGTGCTCGACGGCAGCTCCGGGCTCTTCACCAGCGCCGCGGGCCACTGCCGCCCGGAGATCGCGGCCGCGGTGGCGAGGCAGCTCGAGACGCTCGACTTCACCCCGTCCTTCCAGAGGAGCCATCCGGGCGCCTTCGAGCTCGCCGACGGCGTGGCGGCGCTGACGCCGCCCGGCCTCGACCACCTGTTCTTCTGCAACAGCGGCTCCGAGGCGGTCGACACCGCCATGAAGGTGGCGCTGGCGTACCACCTGGCGCGCAAGGAAGGGCAGCGCAATTATTTCGTCTCGCGCGAGCGCGCCTATCACGGCGTCAACATCGGCGGCACGGCGCTCGGCGGCATGGTGCGCAATCGCGAGGTGTTCGGCGCGCTCATGCCCGGGATCCTGCATCTGCGGCACACGCTGCTGCCGGAGAACCGCCTGACGCGCGGCATGGGCGCCAGGGGCGCCGAGCTCGCCGACGACCTGACGCGCTTCGTGAATCTGGCGGGCGAGAAGCGGATCGCGGCGGTGTTCGTCGAGCCGATCGCCGGCTCCACCGGCGTCATCGTCCCGCCGCGCGGCTATCTCGAGCGGCTGCGCGAGATCTGCACCCGCTACGGGATCCTGCTGGTGTTCGACGAGGTGATCTGCGGCTTCGGGCGCACCGGCGAGCCCTTCGCCTCCACCTCGTTCGGCGTGACGCCCGACGTCATCACCATGGCGAAGGCGCTCACCAACGGCGCCCAGCCGATGGGTGCCGTGGCGGTGCGCGCCGACATCTACCGCGCGATTCTCGAGGCAGCGCCCGAGGGCATGCCGGAGTTCTTCCACGGCTACACCTACTCGGCTCACCCGGCTGCCTGCGCGGCGGGACTCGCGACGCTCGAGATCTACCGCAGGGAGCAGCTGTTCGCGAAGGGGCGCGAGCTCTCGGGCTATTTCCTCGACAAGATGTATGCGTTGGGCGATCTCGCCGCGGTCGCCGACGTGCGCGGTTACGGCATGCTCGCCGGCGTCGAGTTGAAGCCCGGCAGGGCCCCGGGGCTGCGCGGCCACGAGCTGCAGGCGAAGCTCTACGATCGGGGCCTGCACGTGAAGACGACCGGCGAAGTCGCGATCATGGCGCCGGCCTTCATCGCGAGCCGGAGCGATGTCGACGCCATGGCCGACATGCTGCGCGAGGCGATCGCGGACCTCTCGTAGTATCGTTGGCGCCGGTGAACGAGAGCTCGAAACCCTGTCGCCGGCCCGGTCCCACGCGCGACGCGCGCCGGGCCATGCGGGCCGCACCGCTGCCCGAGGGCCTGCGCCCCGTGCGCCCGGGCATGGAGGGCGGTCGCTACCGTCCGCTCGCCGCCGAGGACGTGCTCAGGATCCACCGCGCGGCCCTGCGGCTGCTCGCCGAGGTCGGGCTCGCCGACGCCCCGCCGTCCGGCGTCGAATACCTGACTGGTGCCGGCTGCACGCTGAGCGCTCAGGGACGGCTGCTGTTCCCGGCATCGCTCATCGAGGACACCGTGGCCCGCGCCGCCCGGCACTTCGTGCTCTACGGCCAGGAGCGCCGCCACGACATGGAGCCCTGGGGCCGGAAGGTGTACTTCGGCACGGCCGGCGCTGCGGTCAACATGGTGGACGCGCGCGGGGCCTACCGCGAGTCGCAGATCCGCGATCTCTACGACATCGGCCGCATCGTCGATGCCATGGAGCACATTCACTTCTTCCAGCGCGCCGTGGTGCCGCGCGACATCCCCGATCCTTACGAGATGGACTTCAACACCTGCTACGCATCGGTGTCCTCGACCACCAAGCACGTCGGCACGAGCTGGGTGAGCCCGCTGCACGTGACGCGCTCGCTCGAGATGCTGCATGCGATCGCCGGCGGCGAGCAGCAGTGGCGCGCGCGGCCCTTCGTCAGCCAGTCGAACTGCTTCGTGGTTCCGCCGCTGAAGTTCGCGACCGATGCCTGCCGCTGTCTCGAGGTGGCGGCCCGCGGCGGGATGCCGGTGCTGCTGTTGTCGGCCGGGCAGGCCGGCGCCACCGCCCCGGCAGCCATTGCCGGAGCGCTCGCGCAGGAGGTCGCCGAGGTACTCGCCGGGCTCGTGTACGTGAACGCGGTGCAGCCGGGTGCGCCGGCGATCTTCGGCACCTGGTGCTTCGTATCGGACCTGCGCACCGGCGCGATGTCGGGCGGCAGTCCGGAGCAGGCGCTGCTGTCGGCGGCCTCGGCGCAGATGGCCCAGTATTACGATCTCACCGGCGGCACCGCCTCCGGGATGACCGACTCGAAGCTCCCCGATGCCCAGTCCGGTGCGGAGAAGGCGTACTCGCACGCGCTGGTCGGCAACTCCGGCGCCAACCTCATCTACGAGTCGGCCGGCATGCACGCGAGCCTGCTCGGCTTCTCGCTCGAGAGCCTGGTGATCGACAACGACATCATCGGCGCCGCACAGCGCACCGTCCGCGGCATCGACGTCGACGAAGCGAGCCTGTCGTTCGAGACGATTCGCGACGTATGCCTGAACGGCCCTGGCCACTATCTCGGCTCGGACCAGACGCTGCAGCTGATGCAGTCGGCGTACCTGTATCCGGCGATCGGCGACCGCAGGAGCCCGAACGAGTGGATCGAGCAGGGCTCGCTCGACATCGGCACGCGCGCCGCCAAGAAGGTGCGCGAGATCCTCGCGGCGCACTTTCCCGCGCACATTCCCGAGGCGATCGATGCGGCGATTCGCGCGCGCTTCCCGGTGCGCCTGCCGCGCGCGGCGATGCGGCCCCCGGGCGCGCCTGCCGAGCCGCCGGCCTGAGTGGCGCTGCCGCTGAGGGGGAGCCGCGACAGTGCCGAACCTGCCTTCCCGCGCGCGTGTCGTCATCATCGGCGGCGGCATCGTCGGCTGCAGCGTCGCCTATCACCTCGGGCGGCGCGGCTGCGCCGATGTGCTGCTGCTCGAGCGGCGGCAGCTGACCTGCGGCACGACCTGGCACGCGGCCGGGCTCGTCGGACAGCTGCGCGCGACACAGAATCTCACCCGTCTCGCCCAGTACACGACGGAGCTCTATGAAGGGCTCGAGCGCGAGACCGGTCAGGCGACCGGCTTCCGCCAGGTCGGCTCGGTGGCGGTCGCGGCGAGCGCGGCGCGGCTCGAGGAGCTGAAGCGTGGCGCCTCGATGGCGCGCTGCTTCGGGCTCGAGGTCGAGATGCTCACCGCGGGCGAAGCGCGCGAGCGCTGGCCGCTGCTCGCGATCGACGATGTCGTGGGCGCGGTCTATCTGCCGAAGGACGGGCGCACCAACCCGGTCGACACGACGCAGGCGCTGGCGCGCGGCGCGCGCCTGCGCGGCGCGCGCATCGTCGAAGGCGTCAGGGTCACGGGCATACTGCGGGCGCACGGGCGGGTGACGGGAGTTGCCACCGAGGCGGGCGAGGTGCGGGCCGACGTGGTCGTCAACTGCGCCGGCATGTGGGGGCACGAGGTGGGTGCGCTCGCCGACGTCAGCGTGCCGCTGCACGCCGCCGAGCACTTCTACATCGTCACGCAGCCGATTCCGGGCCTGCCAGCCGATCTGCCGATCCTGCGCGATGCCGACGCCCGCTCCTATTTCAAGGAGGACGCCGGCAAGCTCCTCGTCGGCTGGTTCGAGCCGCAGGCCAAGCCCTGGGGCGTCGCGGGGATTCCCGAGAGCTGCGCGTTCGAGCAGCTGCCGCCCGATCTGCAGCACATCGAGCCGCTGTTCGCCGGCGCGATGCGCCGGGTGCCGATCCTCGAGACGACCGGCGTGCAGGTCTTCTTCAACGGCCCCGAGAGCTTCACGCCCGACGATCGCTATCTGCTCGGCGAGGCGCCGGAGCTCAGGGGGTTCTACGTCGCCGCGGGCTTCAACTCCATCGGCATCCAGTCCGCCGGGGGCGCGGGCAAGGTGCTCGCG
>DASQIP010000094.1:0-31598 GCA_035631515.1 Steroidobacteraceae bacterium | reverse complement strand
CGATGGGCGTTCGGTCGCTTCCGCGGTTGTCCGCGACGGAGAGCCGCGCGTGACGCGCATATTCCTGAATGGTGATCCGCCGCTTCCTATGGTGTCGGAGTATTCGATTGATCCGGTCTGGTCGCCTGACGGTCGGTTCCTCGTGTATTCGGGTGCCGACGTCGGGACCACGTTCCCTTTACGAGCGGCCGCCGCGGATGGCCGACCGTATCCGTTGCCGACCGTTATGCTGACGCGCGGCGCGCGCCGGGTAGCGTTTCTTCGGGACTCGCAGATGCTCGTGATTCTTGGTGGCGAGATCGTCCACAAGGACTTTTCGCTTCTCGATCTTCGGACGGGGGCCCAGCGAATACTCGCCAAGCTGCCAGCGGACTTCACCATTCGCGACTTTGACATCTCGGCTGACGGCTCGGAGGTCCTGTTCGACCGCATACAGGTGAGCTCGGATCTGGCGCTGATCGAGCGACCTCCTTAGCCCGGGCAACCTAGTGGTGCGGAAGGAGCGTTCGATTTCTATGCGCTTTGGCGATGTTTCCGGCAAGGTCTTTCCGGAAAAGCTCCGGTCCGACGGGCTTGCCGAAAACATAGAGCTTGCCGTCGCTGATCAGCCAGTTCTCAGGGTCGGCCTCGACGAGCTCGCCCTTGCTGAGCGCCATGGCGCAATAGTTTCCAAATTGCGGCGCGTAGCGCACGGGGTCTGACTTAAAGAGCTCGCGATGCTCTGCGCGTGAGAAGCGGTAGCGAAGCCCGTCCCACGCATATTCGATTTCAGGTGCCCCGCGCGTCGGTTTTCCATCGGTGAAATAGGCGACCGGATCGTAGCCCTTGATCGCGAGGGGGATCCCTTGGGCAACTGCAGACGGTATCGCGGTCGCCCACGGGTAAGCCGCGGCCAATGCCACCAGGCCAACGGCATCTCGCCGGCTCAGGCTGGTTCTCATGTGCGTCCTCCTGCGGTTCTGTCGGCCGCATTGAAACTGAGCAGGGTTGATACCGACTTCGACGAGACGTACCGAGGCCCACGGCGGCAATTCCCTACATTCTCCGCCAGGAGATCAATGCGAGCGACGACGTTCAACTTCATTGCGTTGTTGCGCGGAGTGGGCAGCTAGGACTAGTTGTCGACTTCGACAAACCTCGCGTCGAGATTCCGGAACTTATTCGCTGGATCGACGATTTGCACAAATGAGGAGCGTGCTGCACCTCGCTGCGCACACGCTGAGCTTAGCGTTCCGCCGCGGTCGCTGTCTCGACACATTAGGGAGAGACCGCTCGGGGTCAACTCCAGGACCTGATGCCCCGACTCCGCGAGCCCGTGGTGCAAACGCAGATGGTAGCTAAGTGATTGTTATTTCGAGTGCTAGCGGGGCAGGATTCACGAGTGTCTGCAGGAGGCAGGCGCTGCGGGGAGCGGCCTGATCGACTCCCTCTAGTAGCGAGATTCCTGGACTTAAAGTCGGATCTTTTGGGTCTGGGGCGGTGCCAACCCCAGCTCGGCCCTTTGGATGGAACGAAGGTTGGGGTGCGCGTCGTCCATTTGAGCACCGGACTGACAATCCGATAGTCTGGCAGTGCCGCGCCGAGTAAAACCCAACCTGGTGCCTTCCGGAACAACCAAATCGGATGACGTGAAAGCTATGACGATGTGGTCAGTTGCGGAACGAGTCGCACGCCGAGCACGCGCATCGCTTTGACGATGGTATCGAAGCTGGGATTCCCGTCCTTCGAAAGCGCTTTGTAGAGGCCGGCTCGTGTGAGGCCGGTCTCTTTGGCAAGTTTCGTCATCCCGCCGTGTGCGCGCGCGGCGATACCGATGACGTGAGCCATGTACGCGGCGTCGTCACCGCCCTCCTCAAAGGCGGCAACCAGGTATTCGGCCACATCCTCCGGAGTCTTGAGGTAATCCGCAGAATCGTACGCGCATGTCAACTATGGTTTACGTGACAAACCGACGGGTACGATGGCGGGTACGCAGGCTGCGCGCGAGTTGGGCAATTGTCCCTGGAACAATCACTTAGAAGGGCGAATTCAACTCCGGCCGGCGGCGCCAGACCCTCTTTTTCAGCCTGTATCATGCGAGCTCTCGGAGTCTCACTAAGCGCTACAGAAATATAGCCAACTGCGGTCTGTCGGCAGGAGAGAACAGAGTGCCCGTATGCGACCGTCGGACTAAAATCGACATTCGTACAATTCAGTGACAGACGGCGGGGACGTCGGCGATTAGATTCGACGACGGTAGCCCGGAGCCGGCGCCACGGATGGGTTTGGGCGTTCACTGGGAGGTGCATATGCCTTGTAAGGACACAGAGAACCGTATGGTTCTGAGGCTCGCCCTCGCGGGGATGGTGTTGCTGAGCGGCTGCGGGGGTGGCGGTTCGGGCTCAATGACCACCATGCAGACCACCATGCAGTCTGCCTCCTGCAGTGGGTGCACATTCATGTACGCCACCACCAACGCCGGACAGATTCTCAAGTTTCCGCTTCGGACGCCGCCCTCGATTGCACCGACCTCAATCGCCGGACCAGCAAACAGCTCGGGCATGGCCGTGGTAAGTGTGCCTAATTTGCCACAATCGCCTTACTTGTTTGTTTCCGATCCAGGAGCGAACGCGATTCGCATTTACAACGTCAGTGCCATTGACGGAGAACTTTCCGAGGCAACGGCTAGCCCGTTTTTGGTTGGCGGCACGCCTGGGGGAATGACCAGCATCGGCACACTACTTTATGTAGCCACATCAGCAGGGAGCATTGAAGCTCTCAATGTGAATGCGGATGGATCATTGAGTCGCATCTTGGGATCACCCTTTACCGCAGGGTCGGGATTGACGCATCTGGCGGCGATTTCATCTTTCAGTGTGAGCGGTGCGAGTTTTGTGTACGCCGCAAACACAGAAGATCCAAACGGCAGCATCTCTGCATTCACTATCGAGGCGAGCGGTGCGCTCGAACCTATCCCGGGTTCACCTTTCTCGACAGTCCCGAACGGAGGTCCCGCCGGGTTTTATGGTGGCGGGAAATTTCTCTACGTAGCCTTAAAAAACGCGAACGCCGTGGCTGCCTTTGCCATCGCCGATAATGGGTCCTTGACCCCCATCGCGGGATCGCCTTTTGCGGCGGGACAGGGCACATTTTCTCTCGCCGGCGCTGATGGGTTTCTGTTTGCAATCAACAACAGCGATGGCACGATTTCCTCGTACAGCATGAATCCTTCCACCGGCGCCCTCACTGCGGTTACGGGATCCCCGTTTGCAGGATCGGTCGCTTCCGGCGACACACTTTATGTGGACGGGCTCTTTTTTGTGCCGAGCGCGCAGTTCGAAAGCATTGACGCCTTCGGATTTGACTCGGCGGGCGCGGTGCAAACGCTTAATGCATCGTCGTTTAAAGCGACCTCAGGACCCGTAGCCCTTGCCAGCGTGTTCTTCCCAGTGATCGACCCGCCGTGACGACTGGCCTGCGACGCTCTCGTAGCGTCGCACCTCGCGGTTTACCCGTGTCACTGAGCTTTAAGCGAGCGGTAGCCGATCGCTCACCCCGCCTCCACCGGCTGCACATCGCCTGACGCAATTCCGCCCCAGAGTCACTGAGCGGCGCGGGGACCCCCGCCGACGCGGCGGGCTTGCAGCTACTTCGGTCTGTTTCCCCGGCGGATCCGCTCGAGAGTGTCCAGCACGTCGGCCCTCAACGCCGCTCTATGCGTGCGCCACGACTTGAATCGCGCGGGTATGTCGCCGAGGTAGTCGCCAGCCCCGGTCCGCCGGGACAGCCGAAAGCGGCCCTGCTCAGTGGCTTCGAGATGGAACTTGTTGCCGAACTCGTCGAAGCCCGAGCGCTTGGATGACTTCTCCAGGACGAACCAGGCGTCCTCCGCAAGCCCGGCTGCGACCAGCTGCTCGCGTGTGCCCTCGAATTCCAGGAGCCAGTTGTCCCGCAGAAGGAACATCTGCGCGCGCATCAGCGGGATGATCGCGGGCCGCCACGCTGCCAGCGTGTGGCGCCGGAACCCATCGCCTACGATGATCTCGGCGCGCGTAGACCTTGGTGCAGCCATCGATTCCCTCCGTGCCAGTCGCACGCTGACGATCGCGTGGCGACAGGAGCCCGCTACATGGCGTGGCGGGATGGCTACGCGTCGGTAGCATGATGACGACTGTTACGAACGCTGCAATAGGCCAGCCGGACTAGGGTACGCCTTTCAGGTACTTGTCGAACCACTCGACGGTGCGCCGTGCCGCGTCGATCCGGTTCTCGCGCTTGGCGAAGCCGTGGCCCTCGTTTGCATAGTAGTGGGCCGCGATCGTCTTGCCGTCCTTCGTCAGGATGTCGACGACCTGCTCCGCTTCCTCGCGCGGCACCCGGGGATCGTTGTCCCCCTGCAGCACGAGCAGCGGCGCTCTGACATCGTGAAGGTAGGTGATCGGGGAGGCGGCGTCGTACGCGCGCCGGTCCTTGACCGGATCGCCGAGGAGCGACTTCTCATATTGCTGCAGCTGCGGGTCCTCGTGCTGCAGCATCGTCATCCAGTTGATGATGCCGAAGAGCTCGACGCCCGCGGCCCATTCATCCGGCGTGCGGCCGATCGCCATGAGGGTCATGAATCCGCCGTAGGATCCCCCGGTGATGCCGATCTTCTTCCTGTCGACGTAGCCGGTCGCCTGCAGGAAGCGCGCCGCATAGACCTCGTCCTGCAGGTCCCCGCCGCCCAGGTCCTGGTAATTGGACTTCTGAAACGCGAGTCCATAGCCGGTGGAGCCCCGGACGTTCGGTGCGATGCAGACGTAGCCGCGCGATACCAGAGCGGCGACGAGCGGGCTCCAGTGATCCGTGGTCTGGCCTGTCGGTCCGCCGTGGGGCAGGACGACGGCGGGACTGGAACCGTCGCGCTTGAGATTCACCGGAACCCACAGCAACGCGCTGATGATCTTGCCGTCGAAGCTGCGATAGTGAGCCAGCTGCGATTCCGGCATGGGTGCGGTCACGACGCTGGCGATCGCCGAGCGCGTGAGCCGCTCGGTATGTCCGCTCGCCATGTCGTAGATCCAGAAGTCAGGGGGTTGCACGGAGCTCTGATGTGAGAGCAGAAGCTTCGCTCCCGAAGGCGAGTAGGAGCTGGGGTGGCCCGGGAAGCCGTTGACGCCGTCGCCGGCCGGAATCTTCTTCGCCTTCAGCGTGGTGGAGTCGACCAGGTAAGCATCGACCAGCCCATCCGCGTTCAGCGTATAGCTGAAGGTGCTCCCATCCGGGGAGAAATCGCCCGCCGTCGCTTCCCACTGCGTGTCGGTCGCCCAGCGAAGCTTGTGAGTTGCAATGTCGAGCAGCGCGACGTTCTGGTATCCGCCGTGCTCATTGGACGTGACCAGCAGGGTCTTGCCGTCGGGGGAGAGGGCCGATGCGAACGTCACCACCTTGCCCTGGTGCGGTGTAAGGTTGGTGAGTTTGCCCGTGGCGACGTCGACCGCGTATACGTCGGAGTCCTGGAAGCTGATCTCATAGCGGGTGGCGTACAGGGTCCGTCCGTCGGCGCTCCACGCAACCGACGCCCAGGAGCGGTCCGGGGCCTGCTCATGCGTCAGGTTCTTCACCTGCCGCGTCGCCAGATCCAGCGTAGCCAGATCGTACGAAGTCGCGCTCTTGTCCTTGATGTCCAGAGCGATCAGCTTGCTGTCCGGCGACCAGCGGGGCGACTCTTCCCGCACGTTGGGCGTATTGGTCAGGTTGATCGGATCACCCCCGTCGCTCGCGACGGCGAACACGTCCCAGAGCTCATTCCCGTCCAGATCCTGCTGGTAGGCGATCCACTTGCCATCCGGCGACCAGGCTGCGGCGTATTGCCGCTGATTCGACTGCACCAACTGCACCGGCCAGCCACCGGCGGCATTGACCTTCCAGAGGTTCTGACGTCCGGTGAGATCCGTGGTGAAGACGATCTCCTTTCCATCGGGCGACCACGAGGCATCGGACACCGAGCGCGTGAAGTACAGATCGTCGATCGACAGCGCGTGGGCGGCGGCGTTGCTGGCCGACATGACGGAGTGCGGATCGGTGACCTGACGATCGTCAGGGCCGGACGATGCCGCCTGTCCGAGAAGGGGAAAGGAGAAGCCCAGGAGACCGAGTAATACCGCGGTGAAATTCTTCATTGTTGCCTCGGAAGCTCAGATCACCAGACGGGGTGGCAGGCGTGCGTGGGTCGCGCGCTCATAGGCTCGCGCCACCTGCAGCAGCAGCCCGTCCTGATTGCGATTGCCGACCAGCGTGATGGCAACCGGCAGTCCGGTCAAGGTACCGACGGGCAACGCGAGGCTCGGGTAGCCGGCGATCGCGGCGGCCGAGGCAATCTCCGCGAAGCCCGTGTCGTGGCGATCGCCCCATACCTCATCGAGCCGCTCCGCCGGTCCGTTGCTCGGCGCGATGAGTATCTCGACGCCCTGCTGGCCGAGCAATGTCGCCAGTCCTTCCGTGTCGGCGGTCCGCTGCAGGGTCGCGACGGCCTTCTGATAGGCGGGATCGGTGAGCGGCCCATGCGCCTCGGCCATCTCGAACAGCTCCTGGCCGAACACGATCAGCTCCTGATCGGCGTGCGCCCGGTTGAAGGCAATCAGGTCGGCGAGCGTCCGGCACTCGACCTGGGCGGGATCGAGCGTCGCGAGGTAAGCATTGATCGCCGCCTTGAACTCGAACAGCAGTGCTTCGAGCTCCGCGTCTCCACCCTCGTCGAACACCGACGGCTCCTTGAGGTCGACGATCACCGCGCCCTCGTGCTCGAGCGCCGCGCGCGCCTCGGCGTACCAGCGAGCGGTGCGCGGATGCGCCGACTTGGGCACGGGCATCGCGCCGATCCTCACGCCCCGCAGCCGGAAGGCCTCGAGGTCCGAGCCATGCGCGCCGAAGCCGAGCGGGCGCTCGGCGATTATGCCGGCCATGAGAGCGGCGTCGGCGGCTGTGCGGCACATTGGGCCGGCCGTGTCCTGGCGCGGCGAGATCGGCACCACACCTTTGGCGCTGACGAGACCGGCGGTTGGCTTCAGGCCGACGAGCCCGTTGAGTGAGGAGGGCGAGAGAATCGAGCCGTTGGTCTCGCTGCCGATAGCGGCGGCGCAGAAGCTCGCGGCCGATGCGACCGCGGAGCCGGCGCTCGAGCCGGACGGATTGCGGTCGGGGGCGTAGGCGTTGCGGGTCTGGCCGCCGAGGCCGCTCCAGCCACTGCAGGAGCGCGTCGAGCGGAAATTGGCCCACTCGCTCAGGTTCGCTTTGCCGAGCACGATCGCTCCGGCCGCCCGCAGCCGCGCGACGAGCGGCGCATCGGTGGGACGCATGGAGCGCGCGAGCGCGAGTGAGCCGGCCGTGGTCGCCATCGGGTCCGCCGACTCGATGTTGTCCTTGAGGATGATCGGAATCCCGTGCAACGGGCCGCGCAGCCGGTTCGCCCGGCGCTCTGCGTCGAGCGTCCGCGCGGTGGCGCTCGCCTGAGGATTGAGCGCGAGCACCGAGCGGTAGCCGGCACCATGCTGGTCGAAGCGCGCTATGCGCGCGAGATACGCCGCAACCAGTGCCTCAGAGCTGACCGTGCCTGCGGCCAGCGCCCGCTGCAGCGAGGCGATGGATTGTTCGGTCGGATCGAAGTCGGAGTCGACCGCGGCGGCGAGCTTTCCGGCCGGCGCCGCCAGGGACAGCGCGGCCGCCGTCCTGATGAAGCTTCTGCGATTCATGGGCCTCCCCTCGGTGTTGCAAGTGGGCGCGGGCGCTCGACCGGCGCGCGGGAGCCAAGCCTAACTCGACGTCACGGCTGCAGACATGCCTTGTGGCGGTTGGGGGCGGATGGTGCGACGCAATGGCTAACCCGGGCATCAAATCCGCCTCTGTTGCGCCCGCACTACGGGATTGCAACTGCTCACGCTCGAGTGGTTCCCGGGCGCTTTACACTGGGGTAACGATTTGTTATGGATTTAGGAGGGAGTTCGGTGTCCGGGCCGAGCCGCAAAAATACAACAAGCGGGAGTGCTCAAAATGACCGTGAACAGAGCGTTTCGGTTTCGTCTGTGGGACCTGATTGCCATCGCGCCGCTCTTGATTGGCGTGGTCGCCGCATACGCGCAGGAGACACCGAAGGAAACGACGAAGGCGGAGGAGCTGAAGGAAATCGTCATCACCGGATCGCGTATCGCACGGCCGGAGCTGGACCGCCTCGAGCCGACTGTTGTGGTGGGCTCGGAATCGTTCGATCAGCGCGGCTACACCGATGTGGGCCAGGCGCTCGCCGAGCTGCCCGGATTCGGCATTCAGTCATCGAGTGCCGTCAACACTCAGGGTACCTTCGGCATTGCCCAGAGCTTCGTCGATCTCTATTCCCTCGGCTCGCAGCGCACCCTGGTGCTGGTCGACGGCCGCCGCTTCGTATCTTCCAACACGACGAGCCTCTTTGCAGGGGCCAGCCCGCCGGGGCAGCAGGTCGATCTCAACGTCGTTCCGACCAAGCTGATCGATCGCGTCGAGACGATATCGGTCGGGGGCGCACCGATCTACGGCGCGGATGCGATCGCCGGCACCGTCAACATCATCATGAAGAAGAACTACGAGGGTCTCGACGTCGACGGTCAGGTCGGCGTGTCCGATGACAAGGACGCCTGGAACTACCGCGCCCGCGTCCTCGCGGGCTTCAACTTTGCCGACGACCGCGGCAACGTGACCGCGGTAGCCGAGTTCAGCAAGGCCAACGGCCTCGTCGGCAACGATCGCAAGAACTTCTCCGAGAATCTGGGCTTCCTCGCCCCGGCGACGGCGGGCCCCTTCCAGACCGTCCTGACTCCCAACCTCGCCGTGAACTCACTGAGCACCGGCGGCGTCCCGTACCTCGACGACTTCTTCTATTTGCCCCCGGCTCTGCTTCCTCCGGCGGCGATCGGCGTTACCGACGCCAGCGGGAACCCGTTGGCGTTCTCGGGCGGCCATCTCACGCCTTACAGCCTCGGTACGGCCACCGGGAATCCCATCTTCTTCTCGGGCGGCGACGGCATCAGGCTCTCGCAGTTCAGCAACCTGCTGTCGCCCATCGAGCGCATCAACATCGACACCATCGATAACTTCAAGATCTCGGACCACGTCAAGCTGTTCGCCGAAACGTGGTTCTCCGAGACCCACGGCAAGAATCTCATCGCGCAGCCGGCCTATAACACCACGCTCTTCGGGCCCGCCGGCACGCTGAACGGCGACTTCAAAGTCTCCATCAATAATCCGTTCCTGAGCCTCGCGGATCGGACCCTCATCGCGAACGAACTGGCCGCCTATGGAGCGGCGAACTGCCCGGCGGGGCCCGGCCCCACCTGCGCGACCTTTGATCCGAACTGGAGCCCGAACTTCTTCTACATCGGCCGCGCCAACACCGATTTGCAGAGCGGCGCAGCCACGGGCAATCAGCAGGTCTACCGCGGCGTGCTGGGACTCAGCGGTGACTTCTCGCTGGGCGCGACGCACGACTACACCTGGGAGTTGTCCGCCAACTACGGCCACTCGCAGAACACCTCGGTGCAGCCGGCGTACGTCTTCCAGAACCTGCAGAATGCGCTGAACGCAACCACAGTCGGGGGACAGATCGTCTGTGCTCCCGGCTACGTGAATTCTCCGGTCGCGACCAACTCGAGCACCTGCGCGCCCCTCAATGTCTTCGGCGTCGGTGAGCCGAGCGCCGCCGCAGTCGCCTACATCACGCATATGGCCACCGCTGTATCTACGGATACGCAGCGCGACGCGACCGCCAACCTGAGCGGCGACATTGTCAGGCTGCCGGGGGGCGAATGGAAGGGAGCGATCGGCTTCGAGAACCGGCGCGAGGCGGGGGAATTTGCACCCGACAGCTTCTTTACCTCCAACGCGGGACAGCTGGTGGCGAGCGCGGTTGCCGGCTCCTATGTAACGAACGAGGTCTACGCCGAGACTCTGGTGCCGGTCTTCGGGGCATCGCAGGACATCCCGTTACTTCACCAGCTGGAGTTCGAAGGCGCCTTCCGCCGCGTCGACAACACGATCTCCGGGAAATCCAACACGTACACCGAAGGGTTGCGCTGGGCGCCGGTACAGGATGTGCTGTTTCGCGGCAACCGCACCATATCGATTCGTGCGCCGGCGGTTACGGAGCTGTTCCTGCCGTCGTCGACATCATTTGAGTTCGCGAACGATCCCTGCGACAAGAATTTTGTCAACCAGGGGCTGGTGCCCGCCACGCGCCTCGCGAACTGCAAGGCCGCCTTGGCCGGCATTCCCGGCGGCTACAACCCCGCCACCTTCACCTCGAACGTCGTCAACGCGACGGCCCAGGGCATGACCTCGGGCAATCCGGGTCTCTCGCCGGAGAAGGCCGACAGCTATACCTATGGTGTCGTGTTGCGCCCGCGCTGGACCCCGCGCCTCAGCCTGTCGGCGGACTGGTACGACATCAAGATGTCGAACGCGATCGTGCAGCTCAACCTCGTCGAGCTCATGGACGAGTGCTACGACTCGACCGACTTTCCGAATAACCCGGCCTGCAGCCATTTCACGCGTAACGCCGCGGGCCAGGTCGCCGGTTACACCGACGGCTTCATCAACGCGGGGCTGCTCCACTTCCAGGGATTCTCGGCGGGTCTGGACGCGGCCTTCGATCTGCCGTATTCGATGGGAATGATGAAGTTCCGCGCCCGGTATCTCGACACCAAGACGCTGGTGCTGCAGGTGGGCTCGGCCGCTCCGATCAATGAAGCCGGCGCGCTCACCTCGACGCTGGCCGAGCCCAAGAGCAAGGCGGTGCTCGAGCTGACCTACGACAAGGGGCCCTTCGAGTGGTACTGGCAGGGGCAGTACGTCAGCATGATGAACTTCAGCAACCAGAACACGCCGACGTCGCAGGACATTCTGAGCGTGCCGGGCTGGTGGCTGCTCAACTCCAGCATCAGTCTGGACGTGACGAAGGCGTTGCAGCTGAGGCTCACGGTCGACAATGTGTTCGACAAGGAGCCGCCATACCCGGCGCTCGCGGCTGGCACGGGCGGCAACTTCGCGTCCGCGACCTCGCTCTATTTCGCCGGTATCATCGGACGCACTTATCTGCTGACCGCGGACTACCGCTTCTGAGGCCACCCCCGAAGGCGGCGATGTGCACGCGCGATCGCGAGAGCACAGGCGAGCAGCGTGAATGAGTCCACGGCGCCCCCGCCCCCGCTGCCGGCGAGGGGGGGCGGGTCCGGCGGCCCCGCATTGCTCGGCGCCGAGATCGTCACTTGCGCGGCCCCGGAGCGCGTCGGGTCGGCGACCGACACGGCTGTCACCGTGACCGTGGCCGGGGAGGGCACCAGGGAAGGCGCTGAATAAACGCCGGACGTCGAAATCACCCCGACTGTGGCGTCGCCGCCGGTGGTGCCGTTGACTTGCCAGGTCACCTGCGCATTGGCGGTGTTGGTCACCGTAGCGGTGAAGTCCTGCGAGACCCCGGTCTGGAGGCTCGTGGTGCCGGGTGCAACCGACACGCTCACAGGGGCAGGAGGCGGGGGTGCAGCCGTAACGGTCACCAGCGCCGAGCCCGACTGAGTGGCAGCAGCCACCGACACCGCCGTCACGGTCACGGTAGCCGGCGACGGCACGGCCGACGGTGCGGTATAGACGCCCGCGGTCGAGATCGTGCCCACGGTGCCGTTGCCACCGGCCACACCGTTGACCTGCCAGGTCACCGCCGCATTGCTCGCGTTGGTTACGGAAGCGGTGAAACTCTGCGAGGCCCCGGTCTGGAGGTTGGCCGTGCCGGGTGCAACCGACACGCTGACGGGAGCGGGCGGGGGTGGAGCCGTGATGGTCGCCAGTGCCGCTCCCGACTTGGTGGGATCAGCCGCTGACACCGCCGTCACGGTCACGGTTGCCGGCGACGGCACGGCCGACGGCGCCGTGTAGGCGCCCGCGCTCGAGATCGTGCCCACGGTGCTGTTACCGCCGGCTACGCCGTTGACCTGCCAGCTCACCGTCGTGTTGGTGGTGTTGGTTACGGTGGCGGTGAAGGTCTGTGAGGTTCCGGTCTGGAGGCTGGCCGTGCCCGGCGCAACCGCCACGCTGACGGGAGCGGGGGCCGGGGGTGCAGCGGCGATGGTCAGCAGCGCCGCTCCCGATTGGGCGGGATCGGCGACCGACACCGCCGTCACGGTCACAGCTGCCGGGGACGGCACGGCCGAGGGCGCAGTGTAGACACCGGAGCTCGAGATCGTACCGACGCTGCTGTTGCCGCCGGCTACACCGTTGACCTGCCAGGTCACGCCGGTATTCGTCGTGTTGGTGACCGTCGCCGCAAGAGCCTGAGACCCTCCGGTCTGGACGGTGGCGGTGGCGGGCGCAACGGTGACGGTGACGCCCGGAACCGAAACGGGCAGCTCCACGGCGAGCTGGCTGGTGCCCCGCACGATGCGCGAATGGACGACCGTCTCGGTCACGCCGAGCGGCGTGTGGTAGTTGGCCAGCTTCAGATAACAGCTCTCACCGACGTAGAGGGTGGCGCCGCTGTAATTCATGACCTGCTGCCCGTTGAGCCAGGCCTGGAAGAGGCCGTCGGAGCCCGACGACCACTTGATGTGGTACATGAAGTTGTACCAGACGTTCGGGGTGACCGGCCCGATCGAGACGCTGTAGTAGCCGGGATCGGTTGGCCCGTTGACGATGCTCGCGCCGCCCGCGACATTCAATTCGAGTCCCCCGGGAATCGATGCGATCTCGAAGTTGGGTTGGCCGGTTGAGCCGGTGTGGTGGAAATCGAAGACCACGCCCCAGTTCCAGCCCGCACTCTGCGGCGGCATCACATAGCTCGGCGGGAACATGACCGAGTGCGCCCACCACTCTTCCTGTCCCTGGTTGCAGTACGAGGACGACGGCGGCATCGACAGATCCGTGCGCTCGTTAGTCCCGCTGCCGGCGATGTTGCTGTCCCCGGGCAGAGTGGTCAGCACCGCCGCAGTCGCGACGTCGACGCCGGGGCCTGCATTGGTCGCGCGGTTCGCCGCCGCGGCCTGCAGGGACAAGCCGCAATCGGTCGCCGAGTTGACGAACTCGCACGACCAGGTGGCGAGCGCCGAGATCGAGTTGGAAGTGTAGGTGCCGGCGGTGGCGGTTCCGGCGGCGAAGGTCGCGATGGCGACCGCTACTGCACACAACTGTCTCATGGACGTCCTCCCTGGCGAGTTGGCGCGCGACCCTTGTTGTCGCCGAAGAACGACAGCCGGTGTCTACAGCCCTGTAGTACAACAACGTCATATCTGTAGACGAACGGCTACGGCGTCGCAATAGGCCAGTAGGACTAAATCGTCAGGAACGTCGGGGATTTGCGGGGCGAGTCACGCGTACGTGCTCGCGCGCGGAGTTGCTGCCGGCGGATCAGGTGCAGACCACGCCCGGCGGCGCGAGCTTCACGCCCTACGCGCGATCGACGACGCCATCAGAGCGACCCGTTCAGGGCGTGCATGAGCGCCGCGGTGTCGGCCAGGCGCTGTGATTCCGCGCGACTGCGATCGAGCCCGCTCTGCAGCTGCTGACGCTCGGCATCGAGCAGGGAGAACTCGCTGATGCCGCCGGCGTCGAAGCGCTGCTGCGCGATGGCGCGGGTGGCTGCCGCCTGCTCGGCGGCGAGCGCGCGTGACCTGAGGGTGAGGGCGTCGGCCTCGACTACGCGCAGGCTGTCGGCCACCTGCTGCAGCGACTCGAGCACCGTCTGCTCGTAGGCTGCGGCGGCGGCGTCGTAGGCGGCGGCCGCGGAGCGCTTCCTGGCGTGCAGCTCGCCGCCGTGGAAGATCGGCTGCAGCAGGCTCGCCGCCACGCTCCAGACGTTGGTCCCATCGACCAGCTGCGAGGCCTGCGAGCGCTCCGAGCCCGCGGAGGCCGAGAGCGTGAGGTGGGGGAAGAGGCTCGCGGTAGCCACGCCGACGTTGGCAGACGCCTGGTGCCAGAGCGCCTCCGATGCCCGCACGTCGGGTCTGCGCCGTACCAGCTCCGACGGCAGCGTTACCGGCACCTCGGTGGGCAGGTACAGGTCGCTCAAGCGCAAGCGCGGTATGGCGGCGGCGGACGGTGCCTGTCCGGAGTAGACCGCGAGCAGGTGATCGACCTCCTGCCGTTGCGCGGCGAGCTGCGGCAGCGTGGCGCGCAGCTGCTCGAGCTCCCTGCGCTCCGTGTCGAGATCTTCGAGCGCCAGGCCCCCGGCAGCGTAGCGCTGCTCGCCGATCGCGAGCTGGCGGCTCCCGGCGGCGATGATCTGCCCGGTGTACTCGACCTGCGCCTCGAGATCCGCCTGACGGATCGCGGCGGCCACGACGTTGGCCGCCAGATTCAGCTGCGCCGCCTCGGTCTCGTAGGCCTGGTACTCGGCCTGCGCGCGTGCGCCCTCGAGCAGTCGGCGGTTTGCGCCGAGCAGGTCGAGCGGGTAGGTCACGTTGACCTGAGCGTTGTAGAGGTTGAAGGGTGGGGCAGGGGGGACGCTCGAGAAGCCGAACGCTGCCGGATTGACCCTCTCGCGCGTGGCGCCGAGCTGCGCATCGACCGACGGGTAGAGCGTCGCGCCGCCCTGGGCGGCGAGATCCTCCTGCGCCTCGCGCAGCCGCGCGCGCGCCTGGCGTGCGGTCGGGCTGTGTGCCAGCGCGTCCGCGACCAGCGCGTTCAGCGCCTCGCACCTGAACGACTCCCACCAGCGGCCCGGCAGCTCACCGCCCCTCACGAAGTGCTGCGCGGCGCCGGCTTCGCCGCCGGCGGCGGCCGTCTCTTCGGGCTGGCCGCCGGCCGTGTAGTACTCGGCGGCGGGCGCGGCCGGACGCCGGAACTCGGGGCCCATGGCGCACCCGGCGAGCACGATTGCGGCGGCGGCGAGCAGCGGGCGGATGAGCACGGCGAATGCTTCCGTCAGTCGAGCGTCCGGCGGTAGAACCGCAGCGCGACGAACATGACCAGCACGATGAACAGTCCGATGGGCCAGACGTCGCTCCACAGATCCGGCCAGCCGTTGCCCTTCAGCATGATGCCGCGCACCAGGCGGTTGAAATGCGTGAGCGGCAGAACCTCGCCGATCCAGCGCGCCCAGCGCGGCATGCCCTGGAACGGAAACATGAAGCCCGACAGCAGGATGTTCGGCAGGAAGTAGAACATCGTCAGCTGCATGGCCTGCAGCTGGTTCTGCGCGAGCGAGGAGAGCGAGATCCCGACGGTGAGGTTGCCCGCGATGAAGAACAGGGCGGCGCAGTAGAAGGTGAGCAGGCTCCCCTCGAAAGGCACGTGGAACATGAGGGCCGCCGCGAGCAGGATGATGCTCACCTGGATCAGGCCGATGAAGATGTAGGGCACCATCTTGCCGCTCATCACCTCGAGCGGGCTCACCGGCATCGCCAGCAGATTCTCCATGGTGCCGCGCTCGCGCTCGCGCGTGATCGCGAGTCCCGTCATGAGCACCAGCGTCATGCTGAGGATGACGCCCATGATCCCCGGTACGATGAAGTACTGCGTGATGCCCTCGGGGTTGTAGAGACTGTGGAGCCGCACCTCGAAGGGCGGCTGTCCGCCGGCGAGCCGCGCGAGCGGTCCGGTGAAATCCTTGGCGGCCACCGACTGCGGCAGGTGCAGGGCGGCCGCGATCGCATTGCCGGTGGCCGCGGGGTCGGTGGCGTCGGCCTCGAGCAGCAGCGCCGGGCGCTCGCCGCGCAGCAGGCGGCGGCTGAAATCCGGCGGAACGGTGAGGACGAACTGCAATGCGCCGCGGGCGAGCGCCGCACGGGCGGCCTCCTCGTCGGGCAGCTCCGCGACGATATCGAAGTAGCCCGAGGCCTTCATCCCGGCGACGAAGCTGCGGGTGAATTCGCTGTGATCCTCGATCAGCACTCCGGTGAGGAGGTGCCTGGGGTCGGAATTGATGGCAAAGCCGAACAGCGCGAGCTGCATGATCGGAATGCCGACGATCATCGCGAACGTGATGCGGTCGCGGCGCAGCTGCAGAAATTCCTTGCGGACTACGCTCCACCAGCGCCGCACCGAGAACCAGTCGCGCCCGCTCATGAGGCCACCGGTTGCTCCGCGGTGCCGGACTTGTTCATCAGGTAGATGAAGACGTCCTCGATCCCGGTATCGATGGGCGCCGCGTGCAGTCCTGCGGCCCGGGCGGCGCCCGTGACGGCCTGCCCGAGGGCGGCGGCGTCGTGGCCGGTCACGTGGAGCGAGGAGCCGAAGACCACGGTCTGATCGACGCCGGGCTCTCCCTGCAGGCGGTCGGCGAGCTCCGCGAGGCGCTCGCCCTGGATGGACCAGGTGGCGAGGCGCTGGCTGTGCACCACCTCCGCGGCCGAGCCTTGCACCAGCAGACGCCCGTGAGCGATGAACGCGAGCTTGTGGCAGCGCTCCGCCTCGTCCATGTAGTGCGTGCTCACCAGCACCGAGATTCCGAGCGCACACAGCCGATGCAGCTCTTCCCAGAAGTCCCGGCGGGCGGTCGGATCGACGCCAGCGGTCGGCTCGTCGAGCAGCAGCAGGCGCGGCTGGTGCAGCATGCAGGCCGCGAGCGCCAGACGCTGCTTCCAGCCGCCCGAGAGCTCGCCCGCGAGCTGCTCCGCCCGGTCGGCGAGGCGCAGTCCCTCGAGTGCCCGGCGCACCGCGGCGTCGCGCTGCGGCATCAGGTAGACGCGCGCCACGAAGTCGAGATTCTCGCGGATCGAGAGATCCTCCCAGAAGGAGAAGCGCTGCGTCATGTAACCGACGTTGCGCTTGATCGCGGCACTCTCGCGCAGGATGTCGTAGCCGAGGCAGGTGCCGCTGCCGCGGTCCGGGGTCAGCAGGCCGCACAGCATGCGGATCGAGGTCGTCTTGCCGCTGCCGTTGGGCCCGAGGAATCCGAAGATCTCGCCGGGCTGCACCTTGAGCGACAGGTCGGTCACCACGTGCTTGGCGCCGAAGCTCTTGTTCAGCCCGCGCACGTCGATGGCGGGTGGTGCGCCGGCGCTCACCTGAGGCGCACCTCGAGCGGTTGGCCGGGATGCAGCTTCGCGGCGTCCTGCGGCGCCGGGTGCGCCTCTAACATGTAGACGAGCTTGCCGCGGGTCTCGTTGCTGTAGATGACCGGCGGGGTGTATTCGGCCTGGGACGATACGTAGGTGACGGTCGCCGGCAGGTCGGCCGCGCAGCCGTCGCAGTGCAGGCTCACCGGGCGGCCCACGGCAAGGATCCCGAGGACGCTCTCGGGAACGAAGAACCGCACCTTGATGTTCTCCGGCGGCAGCATCTGCACCACGGGACTTCCGGCGGCCACCCATTCGCCTTCCCGGAACAGCGTGTCGTAGACGAGGCCGGCCCTGGGCGCCGCGATCGATTTCTCGCTCACCCTCCAATCCGCCTGGTCCAGCACTGCGCGTGCCGCCTGTACCTGGCGCGACTGCGCCTTGAGCTGCTGCGCGCGGCCCGGCAGCCGTGCCACTTCCAGCTGGCTCTCGAGCTCGCTCACGCGAGCCGCGTCGCTGCTCGCCTGCGCAAGCGTCGCCTCCAGCTGCTCGCGCGAGATGCCGCCGGCGCGGTATTGGGCCTCGTCGCGCTCACGCTGCAGCGCCGACTTGCGCGCGGCGGCCTGCGCCTGCGCGAGCTGGGCCTGCACGACCGCGACCTCCGGAGCGCGCTTGCCGGTCTCGAGATCGGCGCGCTGCGCCTCGGCGGCCGCCAGCTGCTGTTGCGCCTGCTGCTGTGCGGCTTTCTCCTCGGTGGCCTCCAGCGTGAAGAGCAGGGTGCCCTGGCCGACCGGCTGGCCGCGGGTGACGGCGAGGTGCTCGAGACGGCCGGGTTGCGACGATGCCAGGTAGAGAAACTCGCCCTCGACGTAGCCCTGGTAGCTGCGGCCGTTCGACCCCGAGCAGCCGGCCGCGGCCAGCGACGCCAGCATCAGGGCCGCGAGGAGGGGGATTCTCGGGATGGGAGCCATGGGTCCCTCAGACCGCTTTCGTGCGCGGGTGCGCGGGTTTCGCAAAAGCCCTCGCCAGGAGCGCCTCGGCGTGACGTGCCACGTCCTCGCGCTCGACGCCCTGCAGCACCGGCACCGCCTGCCACAGACGCATGGTCGCGAGCGGCAGAAAGGTGAGGCCGAGGACCGAGAGCAGGACCAGACGGGGCTCGAGCAGCGGACTCACCTCACCCCGGCTCTGGGCGCTCGCCACCGCGCCGATCAGATGCCGCACGTACTCGAAGGGCAGGATGCGCAGGAGGCGCTCGCGCAGCTGCCCGCCCTCGCTCACGACTTCGCGCAGCCACAGAGAGGGCAGCCAGGGGTGGAGCTCGGTCGCACTGAGAATCCGCTGCACCAGGCCGCGCAGCATCGGCACGACCTCGTCGGTCTCGACGACCGGCGACCACACCGCGGTCACGATTTGCCGAAGCCGCTCCTGCGCGACCGCATCGAGCAGCCGGCCGCGGTTGCTGAAGTAGTAGTGAACCATTGCGGGAGTGACGCCGGCTCGGGCCGCGATGCCGGCGATCGTGGTGCCCGCCACTCCGTGCTCGGCGAACAGGACGAGGGCGGCATCGAGCAGCTGCGCCCGGGCATCGGCGGTGGTCCCCTGTGGCGGGCGGCCGATGCTGCGGCGTGCGGTTCTCGCGGAGCTCACTCCGGAATAATAATCAACTAATTAATTAATTTCAACGAGCCAAGCCCGCCGACGCCCTTCCTCTCACGATGGCATCCTTCGCAAGCGCACCATGCTCACCAGAGAGGCGAGCAGCGCCAGCCCTGCGGCGGCGCACAGCGCCAGATTCGAGCCGGTCGCGGGATAGGCGCGGAACAGGATCGCCACGCCCGCCGCTCCGAGCGTCTGGCCGACGAGGCGTGAGGTGCTCAGCATGCCGCCGGCGGCGCCACTGCGCGCGCGCGGCGCCGAGGACAGGATGGCGTGATTGTTGGGCGACTGGAATAGCCCGAACCCGAAGCCGCACACCGCCATGCGCCAGATGAAGCCCCAGGCGCTGCCGTTCTGCGGGAAGAACGCGAGCAGCGCGAGTCCCGCCGACATCGTGAGGAGTCCGAGGCCGCCGAGCAGGCCGGCCGGATAGCGATCGGCGAGCCGGCCGGCGACCGGCGCGGTGAGCGCGAGCGCGACCGGCCATGGGGTCATGTAGAGGCCGGTCTGCACCGCGGTGTGCCCGAGGCGCTGGATCTCGAAGGGCAGCGCCACGAGCGCGCTCATCTGACCGATGAAGGCGCACGTCGATGCGGCGAGCGACAGCCTGAAGAGCCGCACCTGCATGAGATCGAACGGGATGAGGGGCCCGGTGCGCGGCAGCTCGTGGCGCACCAGCACGACGGCGAGCACGGCGCCGCCGAGGATCTGCGCCAGCGCGAGCCAGGTCGCCGAGTGGTGCGCGAGCGACTGCAGCCCCGCGAGCAGCAGCCCGAAGGTGCCGGCGTAGAGCACCGCGCCCGCCAGATTGAGCGGCCGGTGGGCGCGCTCGGCCTCGGGGAGCGAGTAGCGGGCAATCACTATCGTGACGATGCCGAGCGGCACGTTGATTCCGAACAGCCAGCGCCACTGCGCCACGGCCAGCACCGCCGATGCGATCGTGGGCCCCAGGGCCGAGGAGGTGGCGACTACGAAGGCGTTGATGCCGATGGCGCGGCCGAGATAGCGGTGCGGATAGGTAAAGCGCACCAGCGCGGCGTTGACGCTCACGATCCCCGCCGCGCCGAGGCCCTGGATGAGGCGTGCGATGCTCAGTGTGACGAGCGAGGGCGCGAGTGCGCAGGCGAGCGAGGCGAGCGTGAACACCAGCAGTCCCGCCTGCGAGACACGGCGGTACCCGATGACCTCGCCGAGCGCGGCGAGCGGCAGCAGCACCACCAGGATCGCCAGCTGGTAAGCGTTGACTACCCAGATCGAGGCGGCGGCGCTCGCGTGGAAATCACGCGCGATGGTCGGCAGGGCGACGTTGGTGATGGTGCTGTCGAGCACCGACATCGAAATCGACAGCACGATGGCCGCGATCGCCCAATAGCGGCGCGGGACCGGCAGGCCGTCCGGGGCGCTCGGGTGAGCGGCGGAGCTCTGGCTCGACATCCGCCCCATGATACTGAGGGGGCGCCCGAGGTGTCATAAGCTGGCGGAGCACATTTTTTCGTTCCAGAGTGGACTCGGGGCGGCGGGGCCCGGCTACAATGGGGCCGTCACGACCGAACGATAAGAACAAGCGTGGCTACCGAGCTGAGTGATCAAGCTGCATGGATCGGCGCGCCGCCTGAACGGCGACGCGTCGAACGGCGCCGGCATGTGCTGCGGGCGTTGCTGCTCGGGAGCTTCTACGCGCGGCGGCGCCAGCCGCGCCGCCTGGGCGAGCAGGCGCTCGCGGCGGTCGATTGGCATCACCCGCAGTGGCTCGCCACGGCGATTCTGATCCTGGCGCTCTCCTGCCTGGATGCGCTGCTCACCCTGGCGCTGCTCGAGCGCGGGGCTTCGGAAGCCAACCCGCTGATGCGGCCCCTGGTCCTCGGCTCGGCGCTGCCCTTTACCGTCGTCAAGGTCGGGATCACCGCCGGTGGCGTGGTGCTGCTCACTCTGCTCGCGAGCATACGGGTGTTCGGAAGATTGCCGGCCGGTGTGCTCCTGTACGCGTTGCTCGCCGGGTACGGAACGTTGATCCTCTACGAGGTCCGGCTGCTCGGTATCGTCTAGGTCGGCGACGGGGCGACTCAGCGGCGCGGGCGGCGCAGCGGCAGGGGGCGGCGCGCCGGCGGGGGGCGGCTTTTCCCCGTCGGCGGGGTTTCCGCTAAACTACTGGCTCGCCGTCGGTTTTTCCCCCGCATGCTCGAACCCACACCCCTCTACGGCGGCAACGCCGAGTTTCTCGACGCCCTTTACGAGCGATACCTGCGCGATCCCGCGAGCGTGGACGAGCGCTGGCGGAGCTATTTCGCGCAATGGGCTCCCTCGGGGCGCGAGTGCGCGCACGGGCCCATCAGGGACGCCATCACCACGCGCGCTGCCGGGCCGCGCGTCCTCGCCGGCGCGCCCGCCGACGCCCGGTCGGCGGACGCCGCCCGGCAGGCGGCCGTTTCCCGGCTCATCCAGGTCTGGATCAACCGCGGGCATCTGGTCGCCACCATCGACCCGCTCGCCCTGCAGGCACGCCCGCGCCCCGCTACTCTCGAGCCCGGGCATTACGGGCTGAGCGCGGCGGATCTCGATCAGGAGTTCTACACCGGCAGTCACACCGCGGCGGTGCCGGAGCGCATGAAGCTGCGCGACATCCTCGCGCAGCTGCAATACATCTACGGCGGCAACATCGGCGCCGAGTTCGCCCACGTGTCGGACTCGGAGGAGCGCAACTGGCTGCGCGACGAGTTCCAGCAGGGACGCCTGGAGACGCGCTTCAGCACGGAAGAGCGCCGCAACATCCTCTGGCAGCTCACCGCTGCCGAGGGCCTCGAACGCTACCTGCACACCAGGTACGTCGGCCAGAAGCGCTTCTCGCTCGAGGGCGGGGATGCGCTCATTCCGGCGCTCGATGATCTCATCCAGGGGAGCGGCGCTGCGGGCATCGAAGAGGTCGTGATCGGCATGGCCCATCGCGGCCGGCTCAACGTGCTGGTCAATCTCCTCGGCAAGTCGCCGGCGGACCTGTTCACCGAGTTCGAGGGAGTCTACGACCCGCTCAAAGTCAAAGGCTCGGGCGACGTCAAGTATCACAAGGGCTTCTCGGCCGATCTGCGCACCGCGGCGGGCAACGTGCACACCGTGCTCGCCTTCAATCCCTCGCACCTCGAGGTCGTCAACCCGGTGGTCGAGGGGTCGGTGCGCGCGCGCCAGGAGCGCCGCGGCGACGAGCGCGGCGGGCGCGTGTTGCCGGTGCTGATCCACGGCGACGCCGCCTTCGCCGGCCAGGGCGTGGTAATGGAGACGCTGCAGCTCAGCCAGGCGCGCGGCTTCTTCACGGGTGGCACGTTCCACCTGATCGTCAACAACCAGGTCGGCTTCACCACCTCCGAGCCCCGCGACATGCGCTCCACCCTGTACGCGAGCGACGTCGCCAAGATGCTCGAGGTGCCGATCTTTCACGTGAACGCCGACGATCCGGAAGCGGTGGTATTCGTGGCGCGCCTCGCGCTCAAGTACCGCATGCGCTTCCGCAAGGATGTGGTGATCGATCTCGTGTGCTACCGCCGCCACGGTCACAACGAGGCTGACGAGCCCGCGGCCACGCAGCCCGGCATGTACCGGACCATCCGCCAGCACCCGAGCGCCCGGCGGCTGTACGCGGATCGGCTGATCGGCGCCGGCGTGCTGTCCGAGGCGGACGCCGCGGGTATGTACGAGCAATACCGCACCGGGCTCGATGAAGGCCGCCCGCAGGCACGCGCCTCGCTCGGCATGATCGGTAACAAGTACACCGTCAACTGGAGCAACTACGCGCAGGCGGACTGGACCGAGCCGGTGCCGACCGGCGTCGGGCTCGCGCAGCTGCGCACGCTCGGGGCGGCACTGACCCGCGTGCCGGAGGGCTTCGGTCTGCATCCGCGCGTCGCGCAACTCGTCAACAACCGCAGGAAGATGCTGGCCGGCGAGCTGCCGCTCGACTGGGGCTGTGCCGAGACGCTCGCCTACGCGACGCTGGTCGCGGACGGCTTTGGCGTGCGCCTCACCGGGCAGGACAGCGGCCGCGGTACCTTCTTCCATCGCCACGCGGTGCTGCACGACCAGAACACCGACGCCACCTGGATCCCGTTGCAGCACCTCGCCGCCGGGCAACCGCGCGTGCAGGTCATCGATTCGGTACTGTCCGAGGAAGCCGTGCTCGGCTTCGAATACGGCTATGCGACCACCGAGCCGGGCAGCCTCACGGTCTGGGAGGCGCAGTACGGCGACTTCGTGAACGGCGCGCAGGTGATCATCGATCAGTTCATCAGCTCGGGCGAGGCCAAGTGGGAGCGCTTCTGCGGCCTCGTGCTGCTGCTGCCGCACGGCTACGAAGGCGCAGGCCCCGAGCACTCCTCGGCGCGCCTCGAGCGCTTCCTGCAGCTGTGCGCGGAGAACAACATGCAGGTGTGCGTGCCCTCGACCCCGGCGCAGATGTTCCACATGTTGCGGCGGCAGATGCGCCAGTCGTTCCGCAAGCCGCTCATCGTCATGTCGCCCAAGAGCCTGCTGCGCGATCCGCTGTCGGTGTCGGCGCTCGAGGACCTGACGCGCGGCGGCTTCGCGCGCGTCATCGGCGAGATCGATACCTTGCCGGCCGCCGAGGTGCGGCGCGTCGTATTCTGCAGCGGCAAGGTGTACTTCGACCTCCTCAAGACGCGCCGCAGGGAAAAACTGCGCGACGTCGCACTGGTGCGCATCGAGCAGCTCTACCCGTTCCCGAGCGAGGAATACGAGGCCATTCTCGCGCGCTTCCCCGACGCGCGCGAGGTGGTGTGGTGCCAGGAAGAGCCCCAGAACCAGGGAGCCTGGTACCAGATCCGCCACCGGCTGCAGGACTCGGGTGCGGGAGGCCGTGCGGTGCTGTACGCGGGCCGGGCGCCGGCGGCGGCGCCGGCTACCGGCATTGCGCGGATCCACGAGCTCGAGCAGCAGGCGCTGGTGGCCACGGCGCTGCACGCGACGGCCACCGAAGAGTCGGCGCGCGAGACCACGCGCCTGACGGCGGTGCTGCCGGATGCGCGCCCCGCGGCGGCCGCGCCCGAAGGACAGCCGGCACCGCCGGCGACTCAGATCAGGAAGCGCTCATGAGTACCGAGATCCGCGTCCCGCAGCTTCCGGAATCGGTCGCCGACGCGACGCTCGTCGCCTGGCACAAGCAGCCCGGAGACCCGATCCGGCGCGACGAGAATCTCGCCGACCTGGAGACCGACAAGGTGGTGCTGGAAGTGCCGGCACCGGCCAACGGCGTGGTGCGCGAGCTGCGCGTGCCGAGCGGCACCGTGGTGACGAGCGGCCAGGTACTCGCGGTGATCGAGGAGGGCGACTCGGCCGCGGCCGCGCCGGCCAAAATCCCGCCCCGGGCCGCGTCCGCTGCCGACGCCGAGCCGGGCCGCGACGGCGGCAAGCTCAGTCCCTCGGTCCGCAGGCTGGTGGAAGAGAACCGCCTCGACCCGGCCGCCATACCCGCGTCCGGCCGGGATGGGCGGCTCACCAAGGCGGACGTCGTGGGATTCCTCGACAAGAAACCGACCACCGCGGCGCCGGCCGCGGCGATCGCCGCCGCCGCTGCGGCGCCGGCAGCGGCCCGCTCCGCGGCGCCCGCGGCCCGACCGGCGGCGCCGGAGCCTGCACCGGCGCCGGCCGGCGTACGCGCGCAGCAACGGGTGCCGATGACGCGGCTGCGTGCGCGCATTGCCCAGCGTCTCATCGAGGCGCAGTCCACCCAGGCACTGCTCACCTCATTCAATGAAGTCGACCTGACTGCGGTGCAGGAGCTGCGCGGGCGCTACAAGGAGCGCTTCGAGAAGCAGCAGGGCGTGAAGCTCGGCTTCATGTCGTTCTTCGTGAAGGCCTGCATCGAAGCGCTCAAGAGATTCCCCGTCGTCAACGCCTCGGTCGACGGCAGCGACATCATCTATCACGAGTACTACGACATCGGCGTGGCCGTCTCGACCGATCGCGGGCTGGTCGTGCCGATCGTGCGCGACGCAGACCTGAAGGGCTTCGCCCAGATCGAGAAGGAGGTCGCCGACTACGCCCGCCAGGCGCGCGACGGCAGTATTGCGCTCGCCGATCTCACCGGCGGCACGTTCACCATCACCAACGGCGGAGTGTTCGGCTCGCTCATGTCGACGCCGATCGTCAACGCGCCGCAGAGCGCGATCCTCGGCATGCACAAGATCCAGGACCGTCCCATGGTGGTCGACGGGCAGGTCGCCGTGCGTCCGATGATGTATCTCGCGGTGACCTACGATCACCGCATCATCGACGGACGCGACGCCGTGCAGTTTCTGGTCACGGTCAAGGAAGCGCTCGAGGACCCCGGGAGGATGCTGCTCGGGATCTGAGCGCGCGCCGCTCGGGTGCCGATACCCGGGCCGTCGGCTGATTGACACCACTAACGATTCACGAAGACTTCCATGGCGAACACCGAAAAACCGCAGTCAGGGGCCGATTCCTTCGACGTCATCGTGATCGGCGGGGGTCCGGCCGGCTACCCGTGCGCGATCCGCGCCGCGCAGAACCAGTTGCGCGTGGCGTGCATCGACGAATGGAAGAACAAGGACGGCAGTGCCACTTTCGGCGGCACCTGCCTGAACGCGGGCTGTATTCCCTCGAAGGCCCTGCTCGAGTCCACCGAGCTCTACCATCGCGCGCGCGAGGAGTTCGCCACCCACGGTATCGGAGTCGCGGGCGTCTCGCTCGATCTCGCGCAGATGCAGAAGCGCAAGGCCGGCATCGTCAAGGGCATGACCGGCGGCATCCTCGCTCTCTTCAAGGCGGCGGGGGTAACGCCGCTGCAGGGGCACGGCCGACTCCTGGCCGGGCGGCGGGTGCAGTTCACCGCGCACGACGGCGCGCGCCGCGAGCTCACCGCGCGCCACGTCGTGCTCGCCTCCGGCTCGGTGCCGATCGAGCTGCGCTCGGCGCCCTTCAAGGCGCCGCACGTGGTCGACTCCTGGGGTGCGCTCGATCTCGAGGCGGTGCCGAAGCGGCTCGGGGTCATCGGCGCCGGCGTCATCGGGCTCGAGCTCGGGAGCGTCTGGCGGCGGCTCGGTGCGGAGGTGACCGTGCTCGAGGCGCTGCCGGATTTCCTCGCCTTCGCCGATCAGCAGCTCGCCAAGGAAGCGCTGCGGCACTTCAAGAAGCAGGGTCTCGACATCCGCCTCGGCGCCAAGGTCACGGGCGCCACGGTGAAGGGGGGCGCGGTCGAGGTCGTCTACAGCGATGCCACGGGCGAGCAGCGCGTCACGGTCGACCGCCTGGTGGTAGCGATCGGGCGCCGTCCCTACACGCAGGACCTGCTCGCCGCCGATGCCGGCGTCGAGCTCGACGAGCGTGGCTTCATCAAGGTCGATCACTCCTGCCGCACGGGCCCCGAGGGCGTATGGGCGATCGGGGACTGCGTGCGCGGACCGATGCTGGCGCACAAGGGCAAGGAGGAAGGCGTCATGGTGGCCGATCTGATCGCGGGACGCTACGGCGAGGTGAACTACAAGGTGATTCCCGCGGTGGTCTACACCGCGCCCGAGATCGCCTGGGTCGGGCTCACCGAAGAGCAGGTCAAGGCGAGCGGACGCGGCTACAAGACCGGGGTCTTCCCGTTCCTGGCGAGCGGCCGCGCCCGCGCGATGGAGCAGGCAGCGGGCTTTGCCAAGATCGTCGCGGCACGCGACGACGATGAGATCCTCGGCGTGCACATCGTCGGTCCGATGGCCGGCGAGCTGATCGCCGAGGCGGTGCTGGCGATGGAGTATTCGGCGAGCAGCGAAGACCTGCAGCGCACCATCCACGCCCACCCCACGCTGTCGGAGGCGGTGCACGAGGCGGCGCTCAACGCCGACAAGCGCGCGATCGACTCCATCAATCGCTGAGGGCACAGCAGCCCGTCGCTCGGGTGGCCTGCGGAAACGGCCGCGGGCCGTTTCCGCCAATCAATCACAGCCGCCGGCGCGCCTCGATGACGTTGGGCACGCCGGCCAGGCGGCGCAGCACGCGCGACAGCTGCTCGAGGTCGCCGAGCGCGACACTGAGCGCGAAGTGCGCCACTCCGAGCTCGTGGTCGGTGCGCGAAGTAACGGCGTCGATGCTGAGGCGCTCGGCCGCCAGGATGTCGGTGATGTCCCTGAGGAGTCCGCGCCGGTCGTAGGCGCTCAGAGCGATCTCGACATCGAGCGCTCCGGTGTCTGCGGCCGCCCATTCCACCGTCAGCACGCGGTCGGGCTTGAGCGCGCTCATGCGCTGCAGGCCGGCGCAGTCGCTGCGATGCACGGTAACGCCGCGTCCGAGCGTTACATAGCCGGTGATCGCCTGCGGACGAAGCGGCGCGCAGCAGCGCGCCAGCGTGATCGGCAGGTCGCCCACTCCTTCGATCTCGACCGGTGAGCTGCGGCGGCGCGGCCGTGCGCGCGCCGGCCGCAGTACCGGCGCTGCGGCCGGCGGGTGGAACAGCCTCGAGGCGGCGTGCACGAGCGCCGTGACGGTGATCTCTCCCTCGCCGAGCAGCTGGTGGAAGTGATCGAGGTCGCGCGCCTTGAGCTCCTGCACCAGCGCGGCGGTCTGCTCGGTGCGCACGCCGATACGCGAGAGCTCGCGCTCGGCGATGGCGCGTCCGGCGCTGCGGTTATCGCCCACGTCCTGTTTGCGGAACCAGGCGCGCACCTTGCCGCGATTGCGCGGCGAGGCGAGATAGCCCTGCTCGGGGGCGAGCCAGTCGCGGCTCGGCGCCTCGTGTTTGCCGGTGACGATCTCGACGATCTCCCCGTTGGCGAGCGGGCGGGTGAGCGGCACCATGCGTCCGTTGACCTTGGCGCCGCGGCAGCGATGGCCGAGGGAGGTATGGACGTTGTAGGCGAAGTCGAGTGGCGTCGCGCCGCGCGGCAGGTCGATCACCTCGCCCTTCGGTGTCAGTGCGTAGACACGGTCCTCGAAGAGCTCCGCGCGCATGCCCTCGACGAAGTCGCGCTCGGCATCCTCGCCCGCGGCGCGCTCCTCGGGCTCGAGCAGCCGCCGCACCCATTCGATCTTGCGCTGATACTGCGCATCGCGCGGGCCGCCTTCCTTATAGGTCCAGTGCGCCGCCACGCCGAGCTCGGCGTGCTCGTGCATGTCGCGCGTGCGGATCTGCACCTCGACGCTCTTCGCCTGCGGGCCGATCACCGCGGTGTGAATCGAGCGGTAGCCGTTGCCCTTCGGGGTCGCAATGTAGTCGTCGAATTCCCCGGGGATGTACGGCCATTGCCCGTGCACGATGCCGAGCGCCGCATAGCACTCGGGAATGGTGGCCACCACCACGCGCACCGCGCGCACGTCGAACAGCTGCTCGAATGCGAGCTGCTTGCGCTGCATCTTGCGGTAGATGCTGTACATGTGCTTGGGGCGCCCGTACACCTCGGCGGCGATCCCGGCCGCGTGCAGCGCCGAGCGCAGCTCGCGGCACAGGTTGTCGATGTAGCGCTCGCGGTCGGCGCGGCGCTCGTTGAGTGCCGCGGCGATGTGCCGGTACTCCTGCGGCTCGAGATAACGGAACGCGAGGTCTTCCAGCTCCCACTTCAGCTGCCACACGCCGAGACGATTGGCGAGCGGGGCGTAGATGACGCGGGCCTCGACCGCGCACCGCTCGCGCTCGGCGACCGGCAGCTCGCGTGCGTGGCGCAGTCCCACCAGCTCCTCGGCAAGGCGCGCCAGCACCAGCCGCGGGTCGCTCACCACCGCGAGCAGCATCTTGCGCAGCGTCTCCGCCTGGCGTGCGTCGAGTCCGCGCGCCGGCGACCAGTCGCGCGGCAAGCCGAGCGTGCCGAGGCGCTGCAGCGCCACCGCGATGTCGGCCGCGCCCTGCCCGACGATGCCCGCGGTCTGCTCGGGCGTGAGTCCGGCGCGCGAGATCACCCGGCGTGCGAGCAGGGCGTTGGCGAGCTCGGTGTTCTCGGTGAGGCCGCCCATGATCTCGGCGGCCTCGGTGGCGAAACCGAGATCGGCCGGCGCGCGCAGAGTGGCGCGCTCGAGGGCGGCACGCGCGCCGATGATGGCGTCGCGGACCGCGGGCGGACAGAGTTGACTCGTTTCCATCGGCAGTGCTGTGTCGCCGGCGGGATTTGTGGCTATGATACCGCGGGGGTTTTCTCACAGGGGCCGGTCCGCAGGCGTCCGGCCGCGTTTGCATAAGCTCATGCCGAGACACGTAAGTTGGGCGAGCATCCAGCGCCGCAGTCGGCGCGCTGGCGGCCCGCTGCGAGCAGGAACGGACCCGCAAGCCGCGCGCGCCGGGCAGCAGCTGGTCCGTTTCGAGGGTTACGGGCCGGGCGGAGCCGCGGTCATCGTCGAGTGCCTGACCGACGACCGGGGGCGCGTCGCTGCACTGGTGCGCCGCACCTTCCTCCAGCACGGCGGCAACCTCGGGGCGGGCGGCTCGGTGAGCTACCTCTTCAATACCGTGGGACTCATGACCTACCCGCCCGGGACCGACGAGGATCGGCTCATGCAGGTGGCGCTCGAGGCCGGCGCCGAGGATGTGATCCCGAATCACGATCACTCCATGGAGGTGCTGGCCGACCCGGCGGAGCTCGACACCGTGCGCGCGGTACTCACGCATCACGGCTTTCCGCCCGATACCGCCGAAGTGACCCAGCGCGCAGCCACCGCGCTCGCCCTGTCGGGCGAGTCCGCGGTGCTCATGGTGCAACTGCTCGAGGCACTGCAGGGCCTGGAGGAGGTCCGCGACGTCTATTCGAACGTCGAAATCGCGGATGAGGTGCTCGACGGGCAATAAGCAAGCGCGGTGGCAGCCTTCGCTATCGGCACTCGCGGCTCGAACTCAAGCCCAAAGCGCGCAGCCGCTCATACTTCCCGGCGGCCGTGCACTCTCCACGCGCTGCGTGGTGGCGCCAACACGGCCGCCGCTGCGGGGAATTGGCAATGCGTAAGCCCTTGTTTTCAGTTACGCTTATGCGAATGTCGAGATACCGGACGAGGTCGTGGCGCGCGTTTGATCCGGCGGTCGCCGCGGCCGCGCCGCCCGCCGCGGCGCCTGACGTCCGTATCCTCGGTCTCGACCCCGGCTCGCGGCGCACCGGCTTCGGTGTAGTGGAATGCCGCGGCGCGCAGCTCACCCTGCTCGCTCAGGGCTGCCTCAACGTGAGTACCGCCGCGCCCGCGGCGCGCCTGCGCATGATCTTCGAGGGCCTCGCGGTGCTCTTCGGCGAGCACGCCCCTGCTGAGGTTGCCGTCGAACGCGTGTTCGTCAGCCGCAACGTCGACAGCGCGCTCAAGCTCGGTCAGGCACGCGGCGCGGCGCTGTGCGCGGTGCCGGGCGGCGTGCCGGTGTTCGAATATGCGCCGCGCGCCATCAAGCTGGCGCTGGTCGGCACGGGGGCGGCGGAGAAGTTCCAGGTGGCTCACATGGTGCGGATGCTGCTCGGCGTTCGCGGGCCGCTGTCGGCGGACGCGGCGGACGCGCTGGCGGTGGCCGTGTGCCACGCGCACACGCGGCGGCTCGGCGCGCTCGCCGCGCAGCAGGGCGCCGGCCCCGTCCGGCGGGCACAGTGATGATCGGCGCGGTGCGCGGCAGGATTGCCTCCAAGACTCCCCCGCAGCTCACGGTCGACGTCGGTGGTCTCGGCTACGAGCTCGAGGCGCCCATGTCGACCTTTTTCACGCTGCCGCCGGTAGGCGCGGAGGTGAGCCTGCTGACGCACCTCGTGGTACGCGAGGATGCGCACATTCTCTATGCGTTCGCCACCGAGGAGGAACGGCGGCTGTTCCGCAGCCTGATCCGCGTCTCGGGGGTGGGACCGAAGATCGCGCTGGCGCTGCTCTCCGGGATGAGCGTTGCAGCCTTCACGCGCTGTGTGCAGAGTGAGGATGTGGCCGCGCTCACGCGCGTCCCGGGGGTGGGCCGCAAGACCGCCGAGCGGCTGATCGTCGAGATGCGCGACCGGCTGTCGACGCCCGGGCCGGCGCCGGGGAGCGCGGCGGCCCCGGCCGGCGACACCCCCGAGGGCGAGGCGTTTGGCGCGCTGGTCGCGCTCGGCTATCGTCCCGCGGAGGCCACGCGGCTGCTGAAGGCCGTGGAGCCGGGCACGTACACGACCGAGGAGCTGATCCGGCGCGCCCTGCAGGGCGCAGCGCGGGAGTAGACCGAGAGCAGTGACAGCCGAGCGCATCATCAGCACCGCGCCGGGCGCGGACGAAGAAGCGGCCGAGCGGGCCATCCGCCCGCGCCGGCTGGCAGAGTACGTCGGCCAGACGCCGGTCAAAACCCAGCTCGAGATCTTCATCAGCGCCGCCCGGGCGCGCGGCGAGGCGCTCGATCACGTGCTGATCTTCGGTCCGCCGGGCCTCGGCAAGACCACTCTCGCGCACATCATCGCGGCCGAGCTCGAAGTGAACCTGCGCCAGACCTCCGGCCCGGTGCTGGAGCGGCCCGGGGACCTCGCGGCCCTCCTCACCAACCTGCAGCCGCGCGACGTGCTGTTCGTCGACGAGATTCACCGGCTGTCTCCGGTGGTCGAGGAGGTTCTCTATCCGGCCCTGGAGGACTATCAGCTCGACATCATGATCGGCGAGGGCCCGGCGGCGCGCTCGATCAAGCTGAGCCTGCCGCCCTTCACGCTGGTCGGCGCGACCACGCGCGCCGGGCTCCTCACCTCGCCGCTGCGCGACCGCTTCGGCATCGTGCAGCGGCTCGAGTTCTACGGCGTCGCCGATCTCGAGCGTATCGTGATGCGCTCGGCCGCGATCCTCGGCGTCGCCATCGACGCGGGCGGCGCCCGCCGCATCGCCGAGCGCGCGCGCGGCACGCCGCGTATCGTCAACCGCCAGCTGCGCCGGGTGCGCGACTATGCGCAGGTGCGCTGCGACGGGCGGATAGACGAGGGCATCGCCGCCGCGGCGCTCGATCTGCTCGAGGTGGATGCGCAGGGTTTCGATACGCTCGACCGCAGGTTCCTCGGCGCGATCATCGAG
>DASQIP010000093.1:0-11881 GCA_035631515.1 Steroidobacteraceae bacterium | reverse complement strand
CGGTCGGCGGCGAGGCGGGAGCCGCGCCTTCGGCCGACGGCTCCTCCTCCGCGCCCTTCTGCTGGGCCGCCGGAGCCTTCGCGGGAGCCGCTCCGGCGGTGGCCGCGCGATCGTACATCCCGCCGAGCGCAAAGCGCGCCTGCACCTGATAAGCGGCGAGGCGCGACTTCTGATCCTCGAGCTCACTGATCGCGACGCGCGCCAGGTAGTCGGACTGCTGCTGCTCGGTAGCGGCGAGTCGCGTCGTCAGTGCGTCGATGCGTGCGCGCAGCGCGGCGATGCGCGTGGCGAACTCGCCGGTGTTGGTCGGCACCGCGCGCCGCGCCTGCTCGACGCGGATCCAGCGGCTCTGCGCTTCGTGCAGCGCGAGGTTCAGGTCCTTGAGCGAGCGGTGCTCGTCCCAGAGGCGCGCGCTGTAGGCATCGTTGAGGCGGAACAGGAGCACGCCCTTCACCAGCGCGAGGCGCTCGCGCAGGTCGCCGTTCCCGGGGTCGTCGGGCGCGCCGGCGAGCCCGGCCTCGATCTTCTGCACGCGCGCCCACTGGTCGCGCTCGGCCTCGGTGCCGAGCGCCGCGACGTCGTGCCGTGCCTCGATCGTCCGCAGCTCCCCGGCGAGGTCGACGTTGCGCTGCTGCAGCCGCGCGACCGCGTCCGAGCCGAGCAGCGCGTCGACCTTCGCCAGCCGCTGCCCGTAGGCCCGCTCGCGCGTCTCGATCATGTCCTCATAAGCGTCCATGTCGTATCCGCCGCGCTGCAGCAGGTCGCTCATGTGCACCAGGTCGCGGTAGTTCTTCAGTCCCTCCTGAAAGTCGTTGCCGGCGAGCACCATGTACAGGTAGCGCGATTCGGGGGCGTCGGGGAGCCTCTTCAGCTGCCAGAACCAGCCGTAGGTGTCGGAGCCCTTGCGGCCGCTCTGCAGTACGCCCTTCAGCATGTCGCCCTGCCCGATGCGGGCGATGGCAGCGTCCAGGCGGCCGTCCTCCGCCTGGAACGATTCCACCGCGTTCTCGTAGTACTCGGCGGACTGCGCGTTGGCATTGAGCTTCCCGAACGCATAGGGCACGGCGAGATAGGACTCCTGCACCGCCGCATCCAGCACGTTGCGCTTGCGCAGCTCCATCCACGGCCCGAGCGCGCCCTGGTAGTCGCCGAGCGACGCCTCGGCCCAGCCGGTGCCGAGCAGCGCCTTGTTCGAGTACGGGCCGTTGAGCCGCACGCGCTCGAGAGCCGGCAGCGACTTGGCGGGCTGGCTCGCCTGCAGATAGGCAAAGCCGAGCGCGAGGTTGGCGCGATCCTTGAGCGCCAGCTGCTCCTCGGTGCCGCCGACCATCGTGCCGACACCGGTGAGGAACGGGTCGGCGTCGGCGAGGCGGTTGCTGCGCACCAGCGCCACCCCCAGGTTGAAGCGCGCGTAGGCCGACCACTTGAAGGTGCCGTGCCAGGCCGAGAGCAGACGGATGGCCTCGTCGTTCTTCCCCTGGTGGATGAGCACGTTGCCGAGCAGCAGCTCCTTCTGCGATTCGAGCTCCGGCGACATGCGCCCGTTGATGCGCGCCAGCGCCATCGCCGCCTTGTCCAGATAGCCGCGCGAGTACCACACCTGCGCCAGGTAGAACCAGGCGACGTTGCGCACCCCGCTCGGCACCGGGTCCTTCAGCAGCGCCTCGAAGCGCCGGCCCGCCTCGTTGTGCATGCCGAGCGCGAGGTACAGGCCGCCCATCAGCAGCTGCGCGTCCTCCTCGTGGTGCGGCATGCGGTTCCAGTGCTCGTACGCCTCGAGCCGCGTGAGCGCCTCCAGATCGTCGTGCTGGTAGTAATAGAAGAGCGCGTCGCCGTAGTGCAGGTCGCGCACGCGGATCTCGGGTAGCTTCTCCGGATCGTGGCGCCGGGCGAGCGCGGACCCGCCCGCAAGCGCCAGGGCCGCTCCCAGGCAAAGTGCGCGTGCCAGCCGCGACCGCATGCCGGGTGTTACTCCCAGTCCTTGATCTCGAATTCCGGCTGCAGCTTCCTCTGCCGGTCGTCGATCTTCAGCTCGAGGTACTTGGCTCCAATGCCCTTCTCGAAACGGATCGAGGCGCCGCGCTTGTAGGGCCGGTCGTTGGGACCCTTGCCGCTGAAGAAGGCGACCAGCTCGTGCTGGCCGACCTTGAGATTGCCGAGGTAGAGCCGCTGCACGCCGCCCTTGAGCAGCGCGTCGACCTCGCGCGGCGTGTACATGTAGTTGATGACTTCCTTGCGATCGATCTTCAGCTCCACCGAGTCGAGCGCGAAAAAGTCGCCCACGTCGACCGCCAGAAACACCGCCACCTGGGTGTTGGCCGGAAACAGCAGCTCCTCCTCGAGCACGAACAGGTCGCGGTTGAGATCGACCACGTCCTTCTTCAGTTCCTGCACCTGCTCGTCGAGGCCGCGCGTGTCGGCCGCGGCGCTGTCGGACGCCGGCGCAGTCTCGGCGGCAGCGCCGGCCGGAGCCGCGACCGGAGTCGCGGGCGGAGCCGCAGCGGCGGGCGGCGCTGCCGGGGCCGGTGCGGCGGCGGCGAGCTGGGCAACGACAAGCAGTGCGCAGCCGAGCACCGCGGCGGCCGCGCCGTGCGGACCGCGGCGCACGCGGCCTAACACCTCAGTCGTGAGAGCATCGGGCATGTTGGTTCCGATCATTCGTTCAGCAGAACCCGCAACTCCTGCAGGTAGGTGTCGTCGCTCTTGGCGCTGAAGTCGCGCAGCACGTTGCGGACGGTGCCGCCGCGATCGATCAGCACGGTCATCGGCAGATTGTCCACCTGGTAGGCGCGGCCCACCGCCTTATCCGGATCGAGCAGCATCGGGAAGGCGAGCGGCAGACCGCGCGCATACTCGATGGCGCGCGCCTGCACGTCGTCGACGCCCACCCCGTAGACCGCGAGCCCGGCGGAGCGATAGGTGGCGAGACTGCGGTTGAGGGCGTCGAGCTGCCGCCGGCAGCTGTCGCAGGCGCTGCTCCAGAAGGACAGGACCACTACCTCGCCGCGATGCTCCGAGAGCCGCACGTTGCCGCCGGCGACCGCGTGCAGGGTGAAATCCGGGGCCGCGCGCGCCATGAGACCGTAGTCGCGCTGCGCCAGCGCCGCCGTAGCGGCGCCGAGCAGCGCCAGGACTGCGCATTTGAGAATCATCCGCGCGCGTGACCGCCGGTCACGCGCCGCCGGACCGTCGGGTCGTTGCAGGCTCAAGAGAAGATCCTTGGGGCCGTGAAGCCGGGCTGCGCGCAAGCGCGGGAACCCTCGCACAGCGCGGACGAGACTGTCAACGAAGCGGCGCGCGAAAGCGCCCCCCGGCCCGCACCATGAGGCCGCACAGTCGTCGCCCGGCGACAGTCGGCCGCCCCCGTCTGCAGGCGCGCGCCGGCGCCGCGCGCCGCGGCGCCATCGCGCCTAGATGATCGGCTCAAACACCGTCATGGCGGCCAGCGATGCGGACGGCCCGAGCCCTTGCATCGGGAACAGGGTCGGGAACTGCGCGTCCGTACCCGCGAGTCCCATGTAGTTGAGCATTATGAGCTCGGGGATCTGGTTGATGGAGTTGGCCGCGGGGCTCGAGCTGCTCACCACCGAGCCGTCGGAGCTGAACCAGCCGATCTGCTGGCCGGCGACGCCGTTGCGCAACACCGGGCGGCCCTTGGGGCTGAACACCAGGAACAGCGTGGCGGCCACCGCGGAGTTGTCGCCCTGCCAGCCGAGCTTGTTGCGGCCGGCGGTGCTGGTGTCGACCATGCTGTTGGCCGCGAGCGAGCCGTCGCTCATGATCTGGATCATGATCGGCGTGCCCTTGCGCGAGGCGTATTCGAGCACTGCTCCGATCATCTGCCCGGCGGTGAAGTTGCGCGTCTCGCCGGTGGCACGCGAGCCGTCGTGGTAGTCGTAGCCGCCCATGGAAATGGTGCCCGCGCCGGCGTAGCCGTCGATTACGAGCTTCATGACCGAAGCGGTCATCTGCACGTCCTGATTCTGAAAGTCGGCCGCGGTGAAGATGGGCGTGGTGCCGCCGACGATGAGCGGATCCTGGGTGGGATCGAGCCCCGCGGGGCCGGCTGCGAAGATGTTGGCCGTGTTGGCCGCCTTCACGTAGGAGCAGCGCACCTGGTTCTTGAGCGCCGCATCGCTGCCGCCGCCGCCGGGGATGAGCTGTACGCCCGGCGTGCTGGCGGTCGGGTTGCTGAGCGCGCCGCTGAACTCGCTGCCGGTCGAGCCCGTGCCCTGGTAGGGGCTCGTGCCGGCGCTGATACGGGTCTCCGCTTCGAGCTCGGCGAGCGCGAGCGGGTCGGGCGGGCCGCCGCCAGGCGGCACGGGCGCGAGCGCGATCGCGTCCGAGGGCTGCTGGATGGTGGTGGGCTGGAGGGCGGGCTGGATGGTGTACATGAGGGCCATCGAGTTGCCGCCCGACACCGAGGACTCGGTGCCGACCAGGTTGACCACCGTGCCCTTGGCCCCGGCCTGCGCGATGCCATAGATCGGGTTGGTGGTGTTCGACTGCGTGTCGTTCTGCGACATCGCCGGAATCACCGCGCCGTTGGTGCCCGCCTGGGTCGCGACAGACGCCTTGGTGAGAATGCCGCGCAGGATCGCGCCGTCGGAGTGCCACAGCAGTCCGAGCGCGCTCGAGATGAAGGTGCTGGAGGTCGGCACCATGTTGCCGGGCACGCCGAGCTTGCCGTAGCCCGCCGTCGACAGGAAGTTCGCCTGCCCGCCCTGCACCCCCACCAGCGCCTCGGAGCCGACCAGATTCGCGCCTCCCGCCAGGTCGAAGACGATGAAGGGCAGCGAGCCCGAGCCCGAAGGCACGTTGCACTGCCCCTGGGCGAGGAGAGCTGCGATGTCGGCGTCGAGCCCGGCCGCGTGCGCGGCCTGTGCCTTGAGGAGTGAGCCGAGCCAGGCGGATCCGATCACCATGCCCTGGGCGCCGAGCATGCCGGCCGCGAGGAAGTCGCGGCGCGTCACCGGGCGCGGGTGGTTCTCGTGCAGCAACGGGGTGCCGGGCGCGTGGGGCCGGGGGGGACGCTTGGCGGTCGGCATCATGGCTTACCTCTCAAATCCTTACTGCAGGGTCACGGCGCCGCTGGCCAGCGCGGCGGTACAGGCCGCCACCGTGGCCTGCGACACGGTTGCCGAGGCGTTGATCTGCGGCACGCGCGTGAGCAGCGCATCGACCTCGGTCTGCGCGGCGCTCGCCATCTGCGGCGCCGCGGTGGTGCCGATGGCATTGGCGAGCCCGTTGATGACGATGGCGCGCTGTGGGCTGCCGCTCGCGCCGAAGAACCCGGAGGCGCTGGCGCCGAGGCTCGCGTCGAGCCCGGTGCCGAAGAAGGCATCGCGCAGGCTCGAGCTCGCCATCATCTCGCCGCAGTAGGCGTTGGCGAGCCCGGAGATCGCCGTCTGCTCCGAGGAAACGAAGGCCGAGATGAGCGGCGTCGCCGGCATCGCCTGCTGCGAGCTCATGTAGAGCGTCTGCACCACGGAATCGGTGATCGGCACCCCGGTGAGCCGCGACAGCGTGTTGTTGATGCGCTCGTAGGTCGCGATGCCGTAGTCGGGCACCGGCGTGTTGTCGGGCACCGGCGGCGTCGGAATTCCCGGCGGATCGACGAACGTATGGGTACTGCTGCCGAGCTGGTCGAACGACAGGAAGAACAGGTCGTTGGCAGGTCCGAGCGACACCGGGATCACCGTGCCGAGCGGCGAGAGCTGCTGCCCGGTGGTCGGGTTGTAGCTCGAGCCGCCGATGGTGGTCTTGAGCGTCGCGAACGACTGGCCCGCCGGCGCCAGCAGCCCGTTCACGCCGATACGCATGCCGGCCAGCTGCAGGTTCGCCGGGATGGTGGCGTTCGGATCCAGGCTGATGAAGGTCGGGCGGTAGAACAGGTAGCTGTAATTGTCGTACTGGCTGGCGGTGAACATGATGTACGACTGGTTCACGCCGGTGAGCGAGCTCACGCCGAACAGCAGGTAGTACTTCTGGCCGACGCCGGCGTTGAAGTTCTGCGTGATCTGCGCCTGGGTGAGCGCGGTGTTGTAGATGGTGACCATCTTGATCACGCCCTGCCACTGGCGCTGCCCGCTGGTCTCGTTGCCGAGCACCAGCGCGAAGCTGCTGTCCCAGTTGGCGAACGAGCCGCCCTTGGAGGGGTCCATGTCGCCGGTGAAGACGCCGTTCACGTAGAGCTTCTGGCCGTTGACCGGATCGTAGGTGAGCACGATGTGCTGCAGTGCCGCCTGTGCCGCGCCGTTGGCGGTCGTGGTGACGAGCGGCGGCAGCCCCGCGGTATCGGTGACGCTCGAGCGGGTGAAGCCCTCGTACTGCTCGGCGGCCTGACCGAGCGTCATGTTGCGCGTCGTGTTGCTGCCCGAGTAGCTCACGATCCAGGCGTTGGTCTGCGCGACGTCGGCGGGAGCCGCCCACGCTTCGATCGAGTACTCACCCGACTCCTGGATCATGTTGGCGAGCTTGGCGCTCGAGCTGGTCGAGGCCTGGGCGGAGCCGCCCATGCCGAACATGAGGCCCCAGCCGCCGACCCAGCTGACGTTGCCCGAGAGCGTCAGGTCCGCTTCGGGCGTCACGCCGCTCGTGTCATAGGCGGTCGAGCCCTGTCCGGTCTCGAACATGTACTGCGCGATCATCGATCCCTGGAAGCGGCTGCCGCTCGAGGCGATCGTGCCCTGCGTGAGAGAGACCGCGTTCGAAACCACCAGCGTCGGGTCGATGGGCGTCACCGGGATGCCGTTCGCGAAGGCGGTGATCTGCGCCAGCATCGCGGCGGCGCTCCCCGGACAGTCGGGTGCGCCATTCGAGCTCGGCGTCGGCCAGCAGTGATGGAACTCGGTCGCCAGGCGCACGTAGAAGCGCGACTGGTTGGGCTGGGCGAGGTCGATCTTGGGTTGCGCCGCAACATAGGCGGCGTCGATGTTGTTGGGATCGGCGAAGTACGGCTGCTGCGGGCTGGCCGATGACGGGTTGTGGCAGCCCGAGCAGAACCGGGTCAGCAGCGGATAGACGCTCGCCTGGTAGCTCGGGTTGCCGACGGTCGGATCCGCCGGGAACTGCTTGCCGCCGCCCGCGGCCTGCACCGGCGGGGCGGTCAGCACCACCGAGGTGGTGGACGAGGCACCGGCGCCCAGCCAGTTCTGGATCCACTGCAGCATGGTGGCGGCGCACGCCGAAGGGTCGGCAACCCAGCAGTTGTGTCCGCCGCCGACCTTCAGCACGAGCTCGGACTGGCTGGGGTTGGTGAGATTCACGAGCGGCAGCGCCGCCTGATACGCCTGGTTCACGTCGTCGGAGCGCGCGAACATCGGCGACTGGCCGCTCTGGTGGTGGCAGCCACCGCAGCGGTTCGAGGGAATGATGTTCTGCCACAGGTTGACCTGAAACGCCTGGATGTCGGCGTTCTGCGGCGGCGGTCCGGTGTACGACTGCGTGGTGGTGGTCGTCGTCTGCTGGTTCACCGTGGTCGGCGCGCCGCCGGAGGAGCTGCAGGCGGCGAGCACCGCGAGCCCGACGGCGGCGGCGGCGATGGCGAGCGCGCGGCGGGCGGCTAACCTGGTGCTGGCACTGGTCATACGGCTGTGCATGTTGGGCGCTCCCTTACGACCCCGGGCAGGCGGCAGCGGTCTGCTGGAACACCTGCTTCAGGTTGTAGCCGCCGGAGGTGAAGCTCGAAGTGATCGCGGAGACCGTCGCGAGATCGGTGCTGCTCGCCGGCGCCCGGAAGCACACCGCCTGGAACACCTTGGTGACCTGGCAGCGCGCGAAGGTGGCGCTCGAGGCCAGCTCCTGGCCGAGCGACTTGGCGCCGTTGCCGTTGCCCGGCAGCGACCCCGACCAGCCGAGCACCGTGTTGGGACCAGTGCGCCAGCGGTTCTCCCAGCTGTCGTCCGGGGTCACGAAGCCGAACGGGAAGTTAGTCGCGTTGATGAAGTACTTCGCCTGCACCTGCCCCGGGGTGTAGACCATCTGCCCGGAGGTGGCGTCGAAGTTGTAGTAGGCGAAGGCCTGCACCATCGGATCCATGCCGCTGTGGCAGCCGACGCAGTTGTTGAGGAAGATGCGGCTGTCGCCGCCAGGCGAGCGCGCCACGTCCTGACGGATGCGGTCCGAGGGGCGCGTGGTATCCATGAGCGTCGGCATGTCGTTGCAGAACTGATTGATCATCGTGAAGCGGAACATCGCGCGGTTGGTGCCGTTGATGAAGAACGCCGCGGCGGCGCCGCGCGTGGTCATGAGGCCGGCGGTGGCCGCGGTCGGCGTGCCGTACACCCCCGACTGGGTGCCGGCCACCAGGGTCGACATCAGGTTGACGCCGTTCTGCTCCGCGGTCGCGTAGTGGCTGTTGTTGGCGGGTGACGGCGCGGGCAGCCCCGCGGCGTTGCTGGTGTAGAGGATGTCGGCGGACAGCGCGGTGTTGAACGGCACGTTGTCGCGCACCATGCCGATCACCGTCGCCACGTAGTCGTTGAGCGGCGCGAACACCGTGGCGCTGCGGTTGGTCCACGGCATCGCAAAGTTCTTGAGGGTGACGTTGTAGAAGCCCGGCGCACCGGTGGCGACCGCCGCCGCCTGTACCAGGCCGGCGCTGCCGGGAGCGGCCCCGCTGGCACCCGTGGCGCACGCGCCACCGCAGATGGCATTCGTCATCTGTGTCAGCTCGGCCGCCGACGGCGGCACGCCGGCGATGCGCTCGTAGATGCGCTTGGCCTGCTCGTTGGGACCCGCGACTGCGGGGATGAAAGGCTGCGCGAGCAGCAGCAGCGTGCCCGCCGTGAGGGTGGCGCGCAGCGCGCGGCCCGGACCTGTGCCTGTGGTCATGACATTCATGGCGCTGGTCGACTCCCTGCAAATGTCCCGAAGCGCGCGCCGACTATACGGCCCGCAAGGTCCCGCCCCGAATGTCTCAACGGACTGACGTCGCTGCTCGCCGACACTTTCCAACCGGGTCGGCACGCGCGGATGATTGCGCCGCGAACTGCGAGCCAGATCACGGCGGGCGCCGGCCCGAATGACTACCAGTAGCGCCTCGGGCGGCGCGCTGCGCATCGGGCGAGCAGAACACGCGGCGCGGGGTCCGTACCGTGACGTAATGCCGCCATGTGGAAAGTAATCAGTGTGTCGGCGAATTACGTTACATTCGTCGCGCGCGAGCGCTAAGCGGAATGGGTGGTGGAACGTGCGGATGAGTCTACGGCCCGTTGGAAGTGCCTGGCGGCGGCGCGGGTCGCCTCTGGCGGCGGCGGTGCTCGCCGGCACGCTCGCCGCCTGCGCCGGCAAAGGCTCGGGCGGCACCGGCAGCGTCAATATCGCCAACAGCCAGGGCGGCGATCCCGCCACGGTCGACTTCCCGATCTTCTACGTGAAGCGCCCGGTGCCGACCAATGCCGCGGGGCTGCTGGTGCAGGACGACCTGCGGATTCTGCGCGACCTGGTGCCGGGCGCCGATCTCTACATGCGTCAGAGCGCCTCGCCGAGCGCCCTCGAGACCAACATCACCGCGCGCGTCACTGCCGGCGCGCGCTACGACGTGAAGGACGTCGACGTCTCGGCCGACGGCACGCGGGTGGTGTTCGCCATGCGCGGCCCGCTCACCCAGGGTCAGCAGGCCAAGAACCCGCCGTGCTGGCGCATCTGGCAATACGTCATCACCACCGACATTCTGGCGCCGGTCATCGATCCCGCCATCGACCCCGACCCGGCCACCGTCAACGACGTCTCACCGCATTATCTTCCCGACGGGCGCATCGTCTTCTCGACCACGCGCCAGGACGCCTCGCAGGGCGTGCTGCTCGATGAGCACAAGCCCGGCTTCATCGCCCTCGACGAGGCATCGGCGGCCGACCAGGGCGGCAATCAGCCGGACTTCGTGCTCGAGGTGATGAATCCCGACGGCACCCACGTGCACCAGATCACCTTCAATCAGAGTCACGACCAGGACGCGACGGTGCTGCAGAGCGGACGCGTGCTCTACAGCCGCTGGGACGATGCCGGGGGACACGACGCCATGTCGCTCTATTCCGTGAATCCCGACGGCAGCGACGTCGAGCTCTACTACGGCGCCAACAGCCACATGACCGGCACGGTGGCGCCGGGCACCGCCACGCCGACCGTGGTCGAGTTCATGCAGCCGCACGAGCTCGAGGGCGGCGGCGTCATGGCGCTCATCCGCCAGTACACCGGCGTCGACGACGGCGGCAATCTCGCGCTCATCGACGGCGTGCACTACCTGGAGAACACCCAGCCGCTCGCCGTCTATGCGGGCCTCAGGGGCCCGGCCCAGACCCAGGCCACCCCGCTCAACAACATCTATACGATTCCCGGGCCCTCCCCCGGCGGGCGCTTCAACTCCGCCTATCCGCTCTGGGACGGCACCGGCCGGATCATCGTCAGTTGGTCGGAATGCCGGCTGCTCGATACCACGCAGACTCCGCCGGCGATCGTGCCGTGCACCAGCGCCGGCCTCGCCAATCCCAACGCGCAGAGCGCCCTGCCGCTCTACAGCCTGTGGATGCTCGACCCGGCACAGGGAACGATGATCCCGATCATCGCACCGGTCGAGGGCGTCATGATCACCTACGTCGTGGCGACGCAGCCCAAGCCCGTGCCCAGGATCATTCTCGACACCGTGCCGGCCGGCCAGGCGCAGACGTTCGCGAGCGCCGGTGTCGGCGTCATCGACATCAGAAGCGTCTACGACATCGACGGACTGGCGGTGAACCCGGCGAGCGGCGCTGCGGTGAACATCGCCGCCATCGCCGACTCCGCCCAGACGCCGCCCGCCCAGCGTCCGGCGCGCTTCATGCGCTTCGAGAAGGCGGTCTCGATCCCCGACAAGACGGTGCAGACGCTCACCCAGGCCGACTTCGGCGTCACCAGCCATATGATGGAGATACTCGGCTACGCTCCGATCGAGCCGGACGGCTCGGTGCACGTCGAAGTGCCGGCCAACGTGGCGTTCCGCGTGAGCGTGCTCGATGCCAACGCGCGTGCCATCACGGCTCCCCAGGGCGTGTGGCTGCAGCTGATGCCCGGCGAGACGCTCTCCTGCAACGGCTGCCACAAGCCGCAGGGCGGCGCGCAGAACCCGGTCTCGCACGGCCGTCAGGGCGCCTTCGTCTCCGCCTGGGCCGGCGGCACGGCCGGCGTCGCCTTCCCGCACACCATCGCGAGCGGGCCCGCGGCTTTCATTCCGCAGAACACCGGCGAGACCATGGCCCAGGCGCGCATGGCGGTCAGCTGCGCGAGCGACTCGCCGCCGTGCCTGCAGATGGTGCCGAGCGTCAACGTCCTGTACACCGACGTGTGGACCGCGCCGCCGACCCCGCAGGGTGCGCCCATCACCTACAGCTACACGGACGCAACCAACCCGATCCCGGCGATTCCGACCACCGCGCTGTGCGCGACGGCCTGGGCGTCCGCCTGCCGCATCATCATCAACTATCCGCAGCACATCCAGCCGATCTGGGATGCCGCACGCACCGGCATGGTGAACGGCGTGCAGGGGAGCGTCACCTGCTCGCAGGCCGGCTGCCACAACCCGCTGAGCGCCGCCGGCGCCGCGCAGACGCCGGCCGGGAATCTGGATCTGACCAAGAGCGTCGACGCGAACACCAACGAGTTCATCTCCTACGGACAGCTGCTTACCCCTCACACTACGGTTATCATGGGCCAGCCGGGACCGACGGTGGGTCCGTTCATGAATGCGGGTAGCGCAAATGGCGCGGCCTCGAGCGCGTTCTTCAACTGCTTCGCAACAGGTTCCGGGTGCAACAACCCGTCGCATACGGGTTGGCTGAACATCGCGGAGCTTCGCCTGCTGTCGGAGTGGCTGGATATTGGCGCGCAGTACCACAACGACCCGTTC
>DASQIP010000092.1:0-3104 GCA_035631515.1 Steroidobacteraceae bacterium | reverse complement strand
CGCGCCTGCATCACAACCCCAGGTCGCTCAGCCCCCGATGATCGTCCGGCCGCCGCCCGAGCGGCCAGCGGTACTTGCGCTCCTGCTCCGCAATCGGCAGATCGTTGATGCTGGCGAAGCGGCGGCGCATCAGGCCCTCGTCGGTGAACTCCCAGTTCTCGTTCCCGTAGCTGCGGAACCAGTGGCCCGAATCGTCGTGCCACTCGTACGCGAAGCGAACCGCGATCCGGTTGCCCGCGCAGGCCCAGAGCTCCTTGATGAGCCGGTAATCGAGCTCCCTGGCCCATTTGCGTTGCAGGAATGCGCGCACCTGCTCACGGCCCACCGGGAACTCGGCGCGGTTGCGCCACTCGGTGTCCTCGGTGTAGACCTGCACGACCCGGTCCGGATCGCGGGTATTCCAGGCGTCTTCGGCGAGGCGCACCTTGAGCGTGGCGGACTCGGCCGTAAAGGGAGGAACCGGTGGACGCGCGGGCATGGCTAATCTCCTGGCGGCAGGGATGGAGGCAGCTGTCTCTGCCGGGGAATCTAGCAAAGCTGCGAAGATCTGCGACAGTGCGCGTCCTGCCGCCGCATCAGCCGGCCTTGCCGTCGACCCGCGGACTGCAGAGGATCGGAGCGTAGACCACCAGGAATAACAGGAAGGCCGCGGTCCACAGGAACGCCGCGGCGGCGATGACCAGCGGGTAACTGAGGCGCAGCGCCGCGAGCCCGAATACCCGCACCAGTACGGCGGCGAGCAGCAGCAGGTATGAAGCGACGGTCACCGGGTGGACCGCGAGTGGCCGGCCCGTATGACCGAGTGCCGCACGCGTCATCACCGCTACGATCATGGTCGCGAGCGACCCCATCGTGAGCGCGTGCAGCCAGAAAGCGGAGAACGCCGAGCCGGCGAGCAGTGCGACCGCTTTGAGTGCCAGCCCGATGGGCAGCCACAGGTAGGCCGCGTGCAGGATCCACACGATCGGCTGCTGCAGCGTCCTCGAGGCGCTCCACTGCGCCAGGCGCCAGCCCTGGATCAGCGCGGCCGCCGCCGCAACTACGCCGGCGATATGAGAGTCGGGCACGAACACATCGCCCACCGCCACGGTGGCCATGACGGCCACGGCGGCGATCGTCAGCGCAGGGCTCGAGCGCACCCTGTCCTGGAGCCCGCGCGGTCGCAGCGCCGCCGCAGTGAAGGCCGGGACGATGCGCCCCCCGATGACCGTCACCATCAGCAGCATGAGATCGATCCCGATGAGGAGCGCATGCAGCGCGAGCGGCGCGTTGCGGGCGGCGAGCGCGAGGTGAAAAGTAAGGTTCGTGAGCCACAGCAGGGCGAGCACCGGCAGGAGCGCAGTATTGCGGTTGCGCGAGCGCAGCAGCGGGCGCGCGACCAGAGCGGCAAGCGCCGGCAGGAAGGCCAGATCCACCGCCGCCGTCAGGACCGCCGGCCAGTGCGCAGAGCTTGCGATCATGACGCGGGCCGCAAGCCACAGCGCCGACAGCGCGATGAGGGGCGCGCCGGCGAAGCCCTTCTGCCCGGTCCAGCTCGGAACCGCGGTGAGCAGGAACCCCGCGACGGCACTTACCACGAAGCCAAACAGCATCTCGTGCGCGTGCCACAGCGTCGGCGGCCAGCCGCTGCCGAGCGGCACCCCGTAGGAAATATTGAGTGCCCACACGGGTATCAACAGCAAGGCGGCCAGGCCAGCCAGGAGAAAGTGCGGCCTGAACCCATACGCGAACAGCGCAAAACGCATGGCGCGGCCGGCCCGGGACTCTCAGGCCGGCAGGATGATCTCTCGCGGCGCGCGCCGCTGCGAGGCCCGTCCGAGCGCGTAATAAAGAATACCCGGCACGATGAGTCCCACGATCCAGGAGATGTCGACCCCGCCGAGTGGCCCGACCAGCGGGCCGGTATAGAAGGCGGTCGACAGGAACGGCACCTGCACCAGGATGCCGATCAGGTAGATCACGATGCCGGTCGCATTCCAGCGCCCGTAACGTCCGTCGGGGTCGGATAACGCCGGCACGTCGTAGCGCGAGCGCGTGAAGCAGTAATAGTCGATCAGGTTGATCGCACTCCACGGCGTGAACACCGCGAGCAGACAGAGAATGAAGGCCTCGAATGCCTTGAGGAACGAGTGACGCCCCGTGAGGGCGAGCAGCGCCGAGACGCCCACCATCGCGACTATGTAGAACAACCGGTGCCGCACCGGGATGCGCACGCCACGCCGCAAGCCGCTCACGATCGTCGCCATGGACATGAAGCTGCCGTAGGCGTTCAACGCCGTCACCGTGACCTTGCCGAAGGCGATGCTGAAATACAGCAGGCTGGAAACCACGCCCGCCGAGCCGAGAGCGACGATGTAGGCCACCTCGTGATGCTCGAATTCCTTGCCGGCCACGGCGGCGGCGAACACCCCGAAGGTCATGGAAACCTGCGAGCCGATCACCGAGCCCAGCCCCACGGCGCCGAACACCCGGGCCACGGACGTGTCGCGCGGCAGATAACGGGAGTAATCGGCGACATAGGGCCCGTAGGCGATCTGCCAGGAAGCCGACAGCGACATCGACAGCAGAAACTGGCTGAGCGAGAAATGCCGCTGCGCCAGCAGGGCGGACACGTCGTGGGTCGCGAACAGCCGCGCGAACATGTAGGCAAAGGCGGCCACGCCCACGACGCTCGCGACACGCCCGAGCACGTGGATGACGCGATAGCCGAAAATCGTCACGATCACGATGAAGGCGGTGAAGATGCCGATGCCGGCCGCGTCGTCGACGTCGAGCAGCCGCCCGACAGCCTGCCCGGCCAGCACGCAGCCGCTAGCGGAAAAGCCGATGTACATCAGGCACACCGCGACGATCGGTATGACCGCGCCATAGACGCCGAACTGCACGCGGCTCGAGATCATCTGCGGCAGACCGAGCTGCGGACCCTGCGCCGCGTGCAGCGCCATCACCGCGCCGCCCACGAACTGACCGCACAGCAGCGCGATCAGCGACCAGAACACGTCGCCGCCGAACACCACGGCCAGCGCCCCGGTGACGATCGCCGTGATCTGCAGATTGGCGGCCAGCCACAGGGTGAACTGGCTCGCCAGCCCGCCATGCCGCTC
>DASQIP010000091.1:0-22059 GCA_035631515.1 Steroidobacteraceae bacterium | reverse complement strand
CTCCGGGAACACCGTGTGGCAGGCCTCGCAGGCCATGCCCGTCTGGCGCGCGAAGCTCGGCACCGCGAGCGCGGCCGGTGCTGCTGCCACGGCGACCGCCGCGAGCACCACCGGGGCGGCGAACTTACCCAACGCAGTGATTTGAGCTGACATGCGGACCTCCCTCATCGGCGCGGAGATCCGCGCTTTGTTGGAGGGGCAGGCTAACGGGCGTGCGCGGGTGCAGGTAGTAAGGCTTGTACTTATTACATCCGCAAGAATACCTACGGCAATCGGACCCGGCGCCATTACCATGCCGACATCACATGGGCGGCCACGATCTCAAATACCCGCTTGCTCCCGGGCCGGAAGCCGCCGGCGAAGGCTGCGGACGACCCGCGCTCCGGCCGTACCCGAGTGACCTCGAAGAGCGGATCGAGCACCGCGGGCGGAGCCTCATGCTGCGGCCCATCCGCCCGGAGGACAGCGCGCAACACCGCCGGTTTCTGGCGCGGATCTCCCGCGAGGACCTGCGTACGCGCTTCTTCAGCGGCGTGCGCGAACTACCCGAGCCCGAGCTCGAGCACTTCACGCACATCGACTACGACCGCGAGATGGCTTTCGTAGCCGTGGCCGCGGCCGGCGCGGAGGCGGGCGAGATCCTCGGCGTGGCGCGTGCCTGTGCGGATCCGGACAAGTGCGCCGCGGAGTTTGCGGTGCTGGTGCGCTCGGACCTGAAGGGGCAGGGTCTCGGGACGCTGCTGATGCGCAGGCTGATTCGCTACTGCCGCGAGCGCGGCATGCGCGAGCTGCGGGGCAGCGTGCTGGCGGAGAATGCGGCCATGCTGCATCTCGCCCACTCGCTCGGGTTCCGCGTGCGGGCGCGGGAGCAGAATATCGAGGAAGTCGCGCTGGATCTCGAGGCGGCGCACGCCGGCTGACGCGCCGCGACCTCACACGGCGCGCGAGTGGGGCACCGCCTCCGCCGCGGGGCGCGGCACGGCGAGGTAACGGTCGAAGCACATCGCGACATTGCGCAGCAGCAGCCGGCCCGTCGAGGTCGCCGTTATTCTCTCGTGCGCGATGCGCACCAGGCCGTCGGCGGCGAGCGAGTGGAGCTCGCGCAGCTCCTCGCGGAAGTAGGCCTGGAAGTCGATGCCGAACTGCTGGTGGACCGCCACGGTGTCGATCACACCCTGACACATCAGCTGGCCGATCACGGCGGCGCGCACGCGATCGTCGAAGCTGAGCGCGAGCCCGCGCCACACCGGGATTCTGTGCGCCTCGAGCGCCGCCTTCCAGGCCTTGAGGTCGCGCAGATTCTGGCTGTAGCTGTCGGCGATGTGACTGATGGCGCTCGCGCCGACGCCGATCAGGTCGCAGTCGGCGTGGGTGGTATAACCCATGAAGTTGCGATGCAGCCCGCCATGCTCCTGCGCCTGCACCAGCTCGTCGCCGGGCAGGGCGAAGTGATCCATGCCGACATACTCATAGCCCTCCGCCGACAGCTCGTCGATCGCGAGGCCCAGCAGCTCGAGCCGGGTCGCGGCGTCGGGCAGGGCCTGTGGGTCGATGCGCCGTTGCGCCTTGAAGAGCATCGGCAGGTGGGCGTAGCCGTATACCGCGACGCGGTCGGGGCGCGCGGAGGTGACGGTTCGCAACGTCCGCTGGAAACGCTCGGGTGTCTGCCCCGGCAAGCCGTAGATGAGATCGATGTTGATCGAGCGGAACCCCTGGTCGCGGCAGGCATCGATGAGGCTCAGCGTCTCCTCGACGCTCTGTATGCGGTTGACGGCGCGTTGCACTTCCGGGTCGAAATCCTGCACGCCGAGGCTCGCACGGTTGAAGCCGAGGCGCGCCAGCGCCGCCGCGTACTGCGCCGGCGGCTCGGGAAGCGCACGCGGGTCGAGCTCGATGGAGAAGTCGCGGTTCGCGGAGTCGCTCAGGCGGAATGCACGGCCAATCCCCGCCAGCAACCGCTCGAGGGTCTCGCGCCCGAGGAAATTCGGCGTCCCGCCGCCGAAGTGCAGCTGTACGACCTCGCGGCCGGGATCGAAGAGCGGTGCGACCAGATCGATCTCGGTGAGCAGGTCCTCGGCGTAACGCTCGCCCCGGGTCCGGTCGCGGGTGATGATGCGGTTGCAGCCGCAGTAGAAGCAGGGACTGGTGCAGAACGGCACGTGCACGTACAGCGACAGCGGGCGCGCTCCCGGCAGCGCGTTGCTGCGCGCCGCGTAGGCGCGCAGCTCGCGCTCACCGAATGCGGCATGGAACTGGGGTGCCGTGGGGTACGAGGTGTACCGCGGCCCGGGCCGGTCGTAGCGGCCCAACAGAGTGGGATCGAAGCTTATCGAGCTCATGTCACGTCCATGAGAAAATGCCGCGGGCAACGCTTTAGGGGAGGTCGTTGCCCGCGGCGTACCCGCAGACTCGCTACTGGACCTTGATCGTGGTCGGTTTCTTGGCTTCTACCTTGATCTTCGGAACGTGGACGGTCAGCACGCCGTCCTTCGAGTCGGCGCGGATGGCCTTCTCATCGATCGCTTCCGGGAGGGCGAAGCTGCGCGAGAAGCTGCCATAGAAGCCTTCCACCTTGTGGAACTTCTCGTCCTTCTGCGCTTCCTGCTGCTGGCGCTCGCCGCTCAGGGTGAGCATCCCATCCTCGACCAGCACCTTGGCGTCCTCTTTCTTCACGCCGGGGAGCGACGCCCGGATCAGGTACTCGGCGTCGGTTTCGCTGATGTCGACCGACGGAACCCACTCCTTGCTCGTCTCGAACGTTCCCGGCAGGCGTGGCCAGCGGCCGGCCCACGCGGGAAAGCGATTGAGCATGTCGTCCATTGTGCTGAACGGCTCCCAACGAATGAGACTCATGATCTTCTCCTTTCCTTCCCGTTACCCTCTGTTTAGGCACGCTAGTGCACGGCGGCGGCGGCTGCCATCCGCATCACTGCGTATCCCACTGCCGCGCCCCGAGGGTCAGCACGATGGCGTTGATCACGGTCGACACGCCGCGCAACTCGCGCACCACCCGCTCGGCCCGCTCCCGTTCGCAGTTCCAGTCGAGCACTCCTTCGAGCGTCACCACGCCGTCGCGCACCAGCGGCATGATTGCCTCGCTGCATTGCGGCAAGGCGCGCCGGATCGCGGTGACCGCCGCGCGGGCGATCTCGGGGTCGGTGACGGCGGCCGGAAACCGCGGGCGCACCTGGATATCGTTGGCGACCGCGGTGACGCCGCGCACGCGCTTGACCGCGTCCTCCGCGCCGTACTTGTCGAAGAAGCTGCGCGCGTAGCCGGTCAGAGTCACCGTTCCGTCGATGACCTTGACGGCGATGTCGGTCTCGTCCACGTCGGGGCACGCGAACAGCTCGGACTCAACCTGGCGCTGGATGTCGGTATCGGGGCGGCTTTCCATCGACTGCCTCCATGGCTCGGCGCCATTGTCGGCAGTTATGGCCGGGCAGGGGCATGCGGAAAAGTGCTTAGGCGCGTGCGTGGGTTGCCTGATGGGCGCGGCGCCGCACCGCGCCGCGGCGCGCCGACAGCAGCGCGATCGCGCACGAACCGAGGCGCGACAGAGCGTTGTCGGCGCGGCTGGTGAGAATGATCGGCACGCGCGCGCCGAGCACGATGCCCGCGATCTGCGCCCCGGCCAGGTACTCGAGCTGCTTCGCCAGCATGTTGCCCGCCTCGAGGTCGGGGACGATGAAGATGTCGGCGCGGCCGGCGACCGGCGAACGGATTCCCTTGGCGCGCGCCGCCGCGACCGAGACCGCGTTATCGAAGGCCAGCGGACCATCGAGGATGCCGCCCGTAATCTGACCGCGCTCGGCCATTTTGCACAGCACCGCCGCATCGAGCGTCGACTTGATCCTCGGCGACACCGTCTCGACCGCCGAGAGGATCGCGACCCGGGGCGTCTTCGTTCCGAGCGCATGCGCGAGCGCGATCGCATTCTGGACGATGTCGGCCTTGTCCTCGAGCGTCGGATAGATGTTGACGGCGGCGTCGCTGATCAGCAGGGGACGGGGATAGGCCGGGGCGTCAATGACGAAGACATGGCTCATGCGCCGTGCGGTCCGCAGCCGCGGCTCGTCGAGGATTGCGCTCATGAACTCGTCGGTGTGCAGGCTGCCTTTCATGAGTGCCTCGACCTTGCGCTCCGCGGCGAGCGCGGCCGCCTCGGCGGCCGCGGCGTGGCTGTGCTCGGTCCATACGCACTCGTAAGCCGCCAGGTCCACCGACGCCCGGCGGGCGGCCGCGCGGATCCTGGCTTCCGGGCCGACCAGAACCGGGACGATCAGCCTGGCCTTGGCCGCCTCGAGCGCGCCATTCAGCGCCAGGGCATCGACCGGGTGCACCACCGCCGTGCGCAGCGGCTCGAGTGCCCGGCTCTGGCGCAGGAAGCGCAGGAAATGACGGCCCGAGGTGGTGCGCGGCGCCGCAGCCTGCAGCGCGGAACTCCGCCCGGCTTTTGGGGTCTTGTTATTCATTCCGATCACCCGCGGGACGGTATCGTCCGCAAAAAGGGGCACCCGTCACAGGCGCGGCGCGCGGGGTGTACGGTATCATTCCCAAGCGATGAGCAGCATTATGTCCGGGCAATCCGCCGACGATAACCGCCCCGCGCAACCGGGCCGGCGCCGCTTTCTCGCGGCGGTCGGCGGCGTGTGCGGTACCGTGGCGTCGCTGGTGGCAGCGCCGGCCCTGGCCGCGGCGCGCGGCCCGCGCTGCGTGAGCTTCGTCCACACCCACACCGGCGAGACGCTGCGCGCGGTTTACTATCAGGACGGCTGCTATCAGACGGACTGCCTCGCCCAGGTGAATCACCTGCTGCGCGACTTCCGTACCGGCGATGTGCACCCGATCGATCCTGCGCTGCTCGACGTGCTGTTTGATCTGCAGGTGCGCGCCGACCGCGACGGGCCCTTCGAGGTGATCAGCGGTTATCGTTCGCCGCTCACCAATGCCATGCTGCACCGGCGCTCGGAAGGGGTGGCGGTGCACAGCATGCACCTCGAAGGCCGGGCCATCGATATCCGCCTCGGCGGCTACCCGACGCTGCGGCTCGCCTCCCAGGCACGCGCCCTCGGTCGTGGGGGCGTGGGCTATTACGCGAGCAGCGACTTCGTGCACGTCGACACCGGGCGCGTCCGCTACTGGTGAGCCGGTGTCCCGACCGGCCTGAGCCCGAGCAGGGTTTCGAGGCGGCGGTCCTGGCCGTAGATATCGTCGAAGAAGTGCACCGCCCCATCCTCGGTGGCGATGGCGGTTCCGTAGAGAATCAGCACGTGTACCGGCCGGGCGAGTCTCACCTGAAAGGTCGCAGCGCCGTCCATGGCGGCACGGATCTTCTGCGCCGTCCAGTCACCCTCGGTGCCCTCCATGACCGCGGCCGCCAGCGCCACGGGATCGCTGACGCGGATGCAGCCGTGGCTGAAGGCCCGGCGCGGTTCGGCGAACAGGTGCGGCGCCGGCGTCGAATGCAGGTAGACGTCGTAGCCATTGGGCAGCACGAACTTGATCAACCCGAGGGCATTGTCGGGCCCCGGCCGCTGACGCAGCCGCAGGCGGCCGGCCGCGAGCGCCTCCAGGTTGTCGGCCGTCGCCGCGAGCGGCGCCGCTGCTGAAGAACCGGCGGTGAGCAGCTCCATGTCGTGGCTCTCGAGGTAACGCGGGTCCTTGCGCAGCTCGGCGAGCAGCTCGCGGCGGACGATGTTGGGCGGAACGTCCCAGTATGGCCTGAAGAGCACCGCCGTCATGTCCGCGGTGAATACCGGCGTATGCAGCTTCGGGTACTGCCGCCCCACGATGACGTTCATGCGCAACATGCTCGCCTCGTCATCGATCCCGGAACTCATGAGGAACAGGCGGAACTGCGGGATATTGACGATCAGCGTCGGCGCCTCGAGCGCCGGGACCCAGCGCCAGCGCTCGAGCGTCAGCTCGATCTGGCGCACGCGCTGAGCGAACGGCACTCGCAGCGCGGTGAGGGTGCCGGCGCCGAGTGCGCCATCCGCCGCCAGCCCGTGGAGGAACTGGAAGCGCTTGATGGCGGCGACCAGGTCGTCGTCGAGCACCGGGTCGGTCCGCGCCGCCTGCTGTGGCGGCAGGGTGCCGACGGCCGCCAGCCGCCGGCGCAACTGCGGCGCGCCCGCGTAGGACTCGCCGGGCTTCACCGACCGGTGTGGCAGGGGCGGCAGGGCCGGCAGATCCGGCGCCGCGGCCAGGGCGCGATAGCGCGCGAGCGACTGGCGCAGCAGACGGTAGTGCCGGTAACCGGGCTCGGCTGCGGCCAGCACCGCCGCCGTGTCGTCGCGGGCGGCGAGCTGCCCGACGATCGTTGTCGGGTCGAATCCCGCCGCTCGCGAGGGCATGTCGAATCCTGCGGCGCGCGGATCGACACGCCCGAAATGCAGATTCCCGACCAGCGCGAGCGCGGCGCTGCTGAGGTCGCGGTCAAAGCGCGACCAGTCGGCGGCGCTCGCATCGCGCTTTGCCGACAGCGCCTCGAGCTGCGCATCGAGGCGCGCGCCGCCGTAATCGGCGGCCGACAAGCCGTAGTCCGAGACCGATTGCAGAGCCGCGATCAGCGCGCGCGCCTGGCTCGTGGCGCTTCCCGAGCGGCTCCAGAGCAGTGCGCTTCCATTACGCGCGTAAAGTGTCTCGAGGGTGCGCCCGTTGAAGGATGCGGGGGCCGTTGCCGCGGGGCCGGCCGCAAGGCATGCGAGCAGTACCCACCCGAGCGTGCGCCGCGCCGACATTCAACGCGGCGCGGGATCAATCGCAGCTGCCTCGGGGACTACGGCGTCCGGACCGCGGGCCCCGGGTGCGCGCGGCCTGCGCCAATGCTGCCTGCATAGCGCCGCGAGCTGACGGTCGATCCCGGCGATGGCCTGCCGCAGCCATCTCGGTGAAGTCCGCATCGAGTAGATCATGGCCGCCGTTCCGCCGGTGGGATGTCCGATCATGGGATGCCTCCCTGTGTCCCGCGAGTGGAGAGCTTGCGGCCACCCCTGCGTCCCCGGAATCGGGAGTGTTGCGTGCCGCCATAGGTACTAACCGCGACGCGCTAGGTACTCGGGCGCATGGCACCGCAGCCGCGATGGAGCACGCTTGGATGCTGGCGTCGCGGAGAGACTCGATGCGTCCAATTCGCCGGATTCTGGTGGCCGTCAAGGATCCCGGAGCACGGTCGCTGCCCGCCGTGAACAAGGCGATCCAGCTGGCACGCGCTCTGGATGCCGAGCTCGAGCTCTTTCACGCCATCGACGCGCCGTACTACACCGACATGCTCGGCATGACGGCGGAGCTCACGCGGCGCCGCGAGTGCGATGACCGCAGCGAGTACCTGCAGCGCCTCGAGCGGATTGCGGCGCGCGCCCGGCTGCACACGGGCAGGGTGAGCGTGGCCGTCGAGTGGGACTATCCCGTCTACGAGGCGATCGTGCGCCGCGGCCTCAGGGTCGGTGCGGACCTGATCGTCGCCGAATGTCACGCCGGCCGGCGGGTCGCCGCGGGGCTGCTGCGGCTCACGGACTGGGAATTGCTGCGCCTGAGCGCAGTCCCGGTGCTGCTGGTGAAACGCACCCGGCCCTATCACCGCCCGACGATCGTGATGGCGCTCGATCCGAGTCATGCGTTCGCCAAGCCGGCGCGGCTCGATCAGGAGATCGTGCAGGCGGGCAGCGCGGTAGCGGCCGGCCTGCGGGGCAGGCTGCATGCCGTGCACGCCTGTGCGTCGGCGAGCGCGGCCGCGGCCGCTCCGGCAGGCCTGGACCGGCTGCTCCGCGCTGCGGATGTCGCTCCCGGCTGCCGTCATCTCCTCGCCGGCGATCCGACCACGGTGGTACGGAACGCAGCCCGGCGACTGGGTGCCGACATCGTGGTCGCCGGGGCCGTGTCGCGCTCGGGCCTCAAACGGGCGTTCATCGGCAACACCGCGGAGCGGCTGCTCGATCGCCTGCCATGCGACCTGTTGATCGTCAAGCCGCCGGAGTTCTCGAGCGCCGTTCCACGGAGCGCTCGCGGCGCCCGCCGGGTGGCGGTCGAGCCCCTCGGCTGAACCAGATTCGCAGCCGCCTTTTTGGTTATGCTATGGAGTGTCCATGCAGACACTCACGGGCGAGCTCGCGCGCAGTGCGCTGGATGCGGCGCCGGATGCGCTCATCATCGTCGACGCGGACGGGGTCGTGCGCTTCGCCAACCGCCAGGCGTCGGTGCTGTTCGGCTACGCCCGCGAGGAGCTGGTCGGAAAGCAACTCGAGCAGCTGATTCCCGAGAGGTTTCGCAGCCGGCACGCCGGCCACCGCCGGGACTATCTCACCGCCCCGCGCCTGCGGCCGATGGGCGCCGGGCTGACGCTGTTCGCGCGCCGTCCTGATGGCAGGGAGTTCCCGGTCGAGATCAGTCTGAGTCCCGTGGGTACCGACCGGCCGCTGGTTGCCGCCGCGATCCGCGACGTGACGGAACGCAAGCGGGTCGAAGCGGAGCTGTTGGCGGCGCGCGAGGCTGCGGAAAAGGCGCGTGCGGCCGCCGATCATGCCCGCGACGTCGCTGATCATCTGCGGGACGTGGCGGACGAGTCCCGCGAGGTGGCGGATCGCGCCAACCGGGCCAAGAGCCGCTTCCTGGCCACTGCGAGTCACGACCTGCGCCAGCCCCTGCAGACGCTGGCACTGCTCAACGGTGCGCTGCGGCGCATGGTGAAGGATGCCGAAGCCGCGGAGGTGCTGGCGCAGCAGGACCAGGCCGTCGGCACCATGTCGCGGCTGCTGAACGCGCTGCTCGACATCAGCAAGCTCGAGTCGGGTGCGGTCAAGCCGGAGCTGCGGGATTTCCGGGTCGCGAGCGTTCTCGAGGCGATAAGCCGGGATTTTCGCGCGCTGGCGCAGAGCAAAGGGCTCGAGCTGGTGGTGGAGCCCTCGGAGGAATCCCTCAACAGCGATCCGGCGCTGGTCGAGCAGATCGTGAAGAATCTGGTTTCGAACGCCGTGAAGTACACGCACCACGGCCGGGTAGTGGTGCGCTGCCGCCGCGAGGACGCGACGCTGCGCATCGAGGTACTCGATACCGGCGTCGGCATTCCGGCCGCACAGCTGGCCTACATCTACGACGAGTTCTACCAGGTCGGCGTTCCCGCCAACAGCTCGCGGGACGGCTATGGACTCGGGCTGAGCATCGTGCAGCGGCTGGTGAAGCTGCTCGGCGCGCGTCTCGAGGCGATGTCGGAGGTCGGCAAGGGATCGGTGTTCGCCGTGCTGCTGCCGCTCGCGCGCTCGGTGACGCGCGTCGCGGAGCCCGCCGCGGCACGCACCCCGGCGCCGGCGGCGTCGGCCGCCGGAGCGCGTGTCCTGCTGGTCGAGGATGATGCGAGCGTGCGCGACGCCACTACGATGCTGCTGCGGGTCGAGGGCTACCGTGTGACTGCGGTCGCCTCGCTCGCCGATGCGCTGCCGGCCGTGGCCAGGGAGCCACCCGAGCTGCTCGTGGCCGATTACCATCTCAGAGACGGAGAGTTGGGTACGGAAGTCATCACGGCCGTGCGCGGCCGCGTGCGGCCGGATCTCAAGGCCGTGCTCCTCACCGGGGATACCTCCGCCGTGATCAAGGAGATGCACGCGGACCCGAACCTGAGGATCCTGAGCAAGCCGGTGAATGCGGAGGAGCTCCTGCGGCTGCTGCAGGCGCTGCTCGGCGGCTGAGCCGCTGCCGGGGAACGGTGCACGGGGCCGGCTCAGTGGCCGGTGCGATCCGCTTCCAGATCCATCACCATCCGCACCAGTTGCGCGAGCGAGGCCGCGCCGCTCTTCTCCATGACGCGCGCCCGGTGAATCTCCACGGTACGCTGGCTGACACCGAGCTCGGCCGCCATGATCTTGTTGGGCTGGCCGCGGGTCATGAGCGCCAGAACCTCGCGCTCGCGTGGCGTGAGCGAGTCGAGGCGTTCGCGGATCCTGGCGTGCTGATCGAGCGCCGCGCGGTTCCTGCCATCGAGCTCGAGGGCGCGCTGGATGCGATCGATCAGCTCCTGATCGCGAAACGGCTTCTGCAGGAAATCGAACGCTCCCTGCTGCATCGCCTCGACCGCCATGGGAATGTCGCCGTGACCGGTGATGAAGATCACGGGAATGACCGCGCCCCGCACGTTCAGCTGCTCCTGCAGCTCGAGTCCGCTCATGCCGGGCATGCGCACGTCGAGCACCAGGCAACCGGGCTGGCTGGGCTTGTAGGTATCGAGGAACTCGCTCGCCGAGCTGAGAGTCTGGGTCGTGAGACCGACCGACTTCAGCAGGAAGCGCAGCGAGTTGCGTACGCCCTCGTCGTCGTCGACCACGAACACCGTTGGTGCCTGTTGATGCATGTCACTCGTGAGATTGCGCCGGAACTACGATATAGAAACATGCGCCGCAGGGAACGTTGGCGCGATAGCCAACCGTGCCACCATGAGCGCGGGCAATGGTACTGCTTATTGCGAGCCCGAGCCCAGTGCCGTTCTCCTTGGTGGAGAAGAACGGATCGAATACCCGCTTGACTATGTCCGGCGCGAGTCCCGGGCCGTTATCACACACCATCAGCCTGACCGCGTTGCCATCGACCAGTGAAGTGCTGACGGCGACCCGGGGAGTCCCGGTCGGGTGCGTGCCGAGCGCCTCCAGGCTGTTGCGCAGAAAATTGAGAATGACCTGCTGGATCTGCCCGGGGTCCGCGGCCACCTCGGGGAGGGCCGGGGCGAGATCGAGAGTCAGATCCACGCCATGCAGGCTCGCGTCGGTCCTCATCAGCTCCTGCAACTCCTCGACCAGGGAGTTGATGCCGACCGGGAGATGCTCGGCCTGCTGGCTGTGGGCCACCGCGCGCAGCCGGCGGATGATGTCCGCGGCGCGGGTCGTCTGCGCAGCAATCTGACGCAGCGCCTCCCGCACCTCGTCCGGGTCGACTCCCGGGCGCCCCAGCAGCCGCTCGCAGGCGTGCGCGTAGTTCGCGATCGCGGTCAGGGGCTGATTGAGCTCGTGCGCGACGCCGGCGGCCATCTCGCCGATGGTCGCCATACGCGAGACGTTCAGCAGCCGCCCGTGCAGGGCGGCCAGGGGATCGAGGCCGGGCACCGCGGCTTCGGCTATGGATTTCGGCACCTGACCTGCCTCCCGGCCCCGGCCACTGTTCGTGTATTGCTCAGCATGCGGGTCTGATGGGCCAGAATCCACAATCGGGCGACCTGCGTCTGTACGTACATTTCACAGCCGCGCGCCGGATCATGGAGTCTGCTCGCCGGGAAAGAGGCGCACCGCGCCGAGCGCGGCACCAGCCGCGCAGCGCTGCCCCGTCAGTGCATGTACTGGCCGCCGTTGACCGAGAGGGTCTCGCCGGTGATGTAGGCGGCGGCGTCGCTCACCAGGAACGCGATGGCGGCGGCGACCTCCTCGGGGCGGGCCAGCCGGTGCAGCGGCACGCCGGCGACGATCCGGTCGCGCACGTCGGGCCGCACCGCGGCGACCATGGCGGTATCGGTATATCCGGGCGCGACGGCGTTGACGGTGATGCCGTGCGCGGCGCTCTCGAGCGCCAGCGCCTTGGTAAAGCCGATGATGCCGGCCTTGGTGGCGCAGTAGTTGGTCTGGCCGAACTGGCCGGCGAGGCCGTTGACCGAGCTCACGTTGACGATGCGCCCGTAATGCCGCTCGCGCATCGAGCCGACGACCGCGTGACACATGTTGAAGCAGCCGCCGAGGTTGACGTCGACGACCGCGCGCCACTGCTCGGCGCTCATCTTGTGCAGGCTGGCATCGCGCGTGATCCCGGCGTTGTTCACCAGCACGTCCACCGGACCCAGGGCGCGGACCACCTCGGCGACCCCGGCGTGACACGCCTCGAAATCCGCGACGTTCCACTGGAAGGTCCGGATCTCGTATTCCTCGCGCAGGCTGCGCGCCGCCGCGACGTCGCCGACGAAAGTCGCAGCCACCGCAAAGCCCGCTTTCTGCAGCGCCCGGCAGGTCGCGGCGCCGATGCCGGCGACGCCGCCGGTGATGAGTGCAACACGTCCCACGGGTAACTCCTCGAGCTCGGTCCAGGCTGCTGAAAATTCTGCGCCGCCGCGCTGGCGCACGCAGTACGCTCTTGTCCCTATGTACGGGTGGTGGGCGGGTCACTAGCCTGTCTGCGACACTGGAGGCGCTCGTATGGCCGCCACGATCGGTTTTCGCGCGCAGCTGGCGCAACATGCTGCGTGAAACACTCCTCGGCGTGCTGCTGAGTGCGCTGGCGCAGGCCGCTGCGCCGCCGGCTTCCCCCGCGGACACGTCCGCCGCGGCCGTGCCCGTGACGGCGGACCTCGGGCACGGCGAGGTGCTCTACCGGCGTCACTGCGTCGCCTGCCACGGCGCGCGGGCCTGGGGCGACGGACCACGCGAGATCCCGGCCCTCGCAGGACAGCGCGAAGCCTACCTGATCGAGCAGCTGACACGGTTTGCGGGCGACGCGCGGCCGGGATCCGCGATGCACGGCCCGGCGATGCACGACACCTTGAAGGCGACCGACGTCAATCGCCCGGCGGCGATCGGCGATCTGGCGGCTTATCTCGCGCGCAGCGCCGCCACGGCGCAGGCCGAGGAGGGGCCGGGACGCTCGCTGGCTGCCGGCAAGAGCGCATATCTCAGCGCCTGTGCCCACTGTCACGGCGAGAGCGGCGCCGGGACCGACCGGGCGGCGCCACGCATCGGCGGGCAGCACTTCCGTTACCTGCTGTCGCGGCTGCGCGAGTCCGGCGCGACGCATCGCGGGCTGTCCGAGCCGCCGCCCGCGCTGTCGGCGGAGGAGCAGCAGGCGCTGGCCGACTACCTCTCGCGGTTACCGGCCGGCGGCGGCGTTCCCTAGGCAGTCGTGAACGCCGCCGATCGCCGCGAGCAGGCACGGCTGCTCGGCAACTGGAGGGCGGAGCGCGACAGCTCGGCACTCTACGCCGCGCTCGGGCAACTCGAGCGCGAGCCGCGCTCGCGCGCGGTCTACCTCGAGCTCGCGAGCGCCGAACGCCGGCATGCCGATTTCTGGGAGCAGCGGCTGCGCAGCCGGGGTCACGCCGTGCCGGCCTTCCGGCCTTCGGCGCGCGTGCGCGTCCTGATTCTGCTCGCCCGGCATCTCGGCGTCGGCTTCATAGTGCCGAGCGTGATCGCGCGCGAGATGAAGGAGCGCGATGACTATGCCGGCCAGGAGGACGCACTCACCGCGGGACTGCCGTCGGAGGAGCACGGCCACGCGACCGCGCTGCGCGGCGGAGACCACGCGGCGCTCGGCAACAACCTGCGCGCGGCGGTGCTCGGCGCCAACGACGGCCTGGCCTCCAACTTCTGTCTGATGATGGGTGTTGCCGGAGCGCAGGTATCCACTTCGATCGTCCTGTTGACGGGCATCGCCGGACTGCTCGGCGGCGCATTCTCGATGGCCCTCGGGGAATGGCTGTCGGTCACCAACGCGCGCGAGCTCGCCCTGAGCCAGCAGGACCGGGAGATCGGCACGTTCGCGCCCGATCCGGCGCACATCAGCGTGACTTCGGCCGGCGATGCGCTGAGCGCGGCCGGGATCTCCTTTCTGCTGTTCGCGCTCGGAGCACTGGTTCCGTTGCTGCCCTTCTGCCTTCTGCCGGCCGGGCTGCGGATCGCCGGCAGCATCACGCTGTCGGCGGCCGCCCTGTTCCTGCTGGGACTCGCAACCTCGCTCTTCAACGGCCGTTCCGCCTGGTACTCGGGGCTGCGGCAGACGCTGTTCGGCGCGGCCGCGGCGCTGGTCACCTGGCTCGCCGGCCGCGCGTTCGGCGCGCTGTCCGGCGGTGTTTGAGCGCGCGGCCCGGCGCGGGCGCACTAGGCACATCCCCGGATACCGGCGCCGTCTGCAGCGGCGCGACCATAGCCGCGATTCTCGACGGAGAGCCGGTCCATGCCGTGGAGTGACAGCTACTTCCCGCGTTCGATGGTCAATCTGCCGCAAGGCACGCGTCACAAGGCCATCGGGATCGCCAACGCCCTGCTTGCGCAAGGCTGCGGAGAGGGCCGCGCCATCCGCATCGGGATTTCCCAGGCCAGGCGCTGGGCGGATTCGCCGGCCGCGCGCCGCCTCAACCGGCCGCATCGGGCGCGGGGATCGCTGCAATGATCAAGACCATCCTCGTGCCCGCGAGCGGCTCGTCCACCGACCGGAGCGTGTTCGCGACCGCTCTCTCGCTCGCCCGTCCGCTGGCGGCGCATCTGGAGTTCCTGCACTTCCATCTGTCTCCCGGGATGGCGGCGTTGCACACGCCCCACGTCGACTTCCTGCAGGGCCGGGCGGTCCGCACCGCGCTGGCGGAGCTGCAACGCGAGGAGGGGGAGCTTTCGGCCCGGGCCCTGGAGCACTTCCAGGAGTTCTGCCGGGAACACCGGGTCCTGATTCGTGACACGCCGCAGGCCGTGGACGCCGTCAGCGCCCACTACTCGGAGCGGGTCGACCAGCCATTGGCGCGGCTGCTGGTGCACGCACGTCACAGCGATCTGGTGGTGGTCGGCAGGCGGCGCAACCGCGACCATCTCCAGGGTGGCCTGATCGGGGAGCTGCTGGCGCGCGGCGGGCGGCCGGTGGTGATCGCCGGCGAGCGGGCTCCGCAGAGCGTCGCCGGAACCATCGTGGTCGGCTGGAAGGAGACCGCCGAGGCGGCCCGGGCGCTCGGGGCAGCGGTGCCGCTGCTGCGCCAGGCGAGCAGGGTGGTGCTGCTCGCCATCGAGGAAGACGGTGGCCCGTCCGCCGAGCAGCTCGAGCATCTCGCCGGTGAGCTCACCTGGCATGGCATAGACGCCGACGTGAGCATCGACGGCGAGGCCTCGCGGCCCGTGGCGCAACAGCTCCTCGCGCGCGCCGCGCAGCTGCAGGCGGACCTGCTGGTGGTCGGTGCCTTCGGGCACGGCCCGCTGCGCGAGCGGGTGTTCGGCGGCGTCACCCGCGCGCTCCTCGAGCACGCCGACATGCCGGTATTCATGCTGCAATGAGTTAAGCTTGCGCACCGAGGGAACGGTGCTTTCCAGGACCGACACATCTCCCGCGGCGGGGCAGTGGCGCGGGGTATTGAGGCGCCATCTGACTGCGGTGCTGGCAATCAAGCTGGCCGCACTGGCGCTGCTGTGGGCGCTGTTCTTCTCGCCCGCGCACCGTGCCGCCGTCGGACCCGAAGCCGTCGGACGGCAGCTGGCAGCGACGCCGCAGGATGGCGGGCATGATTGATCTGGCGGTCGTGTCGTTGTCGCGCCTGCAGTTCGCGCTCACCGCCCTCTATCACTTCCTGTTCGTGCCCCTGACGCTCGGCCTGTCCATGATCCTGGTGATCATGGAGGCGGTGTATGTGATGACGGGGCGCGAGATCTGGAAGCGCATGACGCAGTTCTGGGGGATGTTGTTCGGTATCAACTTCGCCATGGGGGTCGCCACCGGCATCACCATGGAGTTCCAGTTCGGAACCAACTGGGCCTACTACTCGCACTACGTCGGCGACATCTTCGGCGCGCCGCTGGCCATCGAGGGCCTGATGGCGTTCTTCCTCGAGTCGACCTTCGTCGGGCTGTTCTTCTTCGGCTGGGAGCGGCTCTCGCGGGTCGGACATCTGATCGTCACGGCACTGGTCGCGCTCGGCTCGAGTCTCTCGGCGCTGTGGATCCTGATTGCCAACGCCTGGATGCAGCATCCGGTGGGCGCGCAGTTCAGCTATCAGACCATGCGCATGGAGCTCACGTCCTTCGCCGAGGTGGTGCTGAATCCGGTCGCGCAGGCGAAATTCGTGCATACCGTCTCGGCCGGCTACGTGGTGGGCTCGGTGTTCGTGCTGGCGGTCAGCGCCTGGTATCTGCTGCGCGGGCGCAACGTCGACGTGGCGCGGCGCTCGATGGCGGTGGCGGCGAGCTTCGGGCTCGCGTGCTCGCTCTCGGTGGTCGTACTCGGCGACGAGTCCGGGTACCTGGCGAGCGAGAACCAGAAGATGAAGATCGCGGCCATCGAAGGGGAGTGGCACACGGAGCGCCCGCCGGCGGGCTTCACGGTGTTCGGGATTCCGGACGATGCGGCCCACACGACCCGCGTGGCGCTCAAGGTGCCGTGGGTGCTCGGGCTCATCGCGACGCGCTCGGTCAGCGAGCCGGTGCTCGGCATCTTCGACCTGGTGGCGCGGGCCCGCACCCGGATCCGCAGCGGCATCGCGGCGCACGCAGCCCTCACGGTGCTGCGTGCGCATCCCGAGGGCCCGGCCGCGCTGGCGCTCTTCGAGGAGCACCGCGCCGATCTCGGCTACGGCCTGCTGCTGCTGCGCTACGTCGACGATCCCGCGCGCGCGACGCCGCGGCAGATCGAGGCGGCGGCCTGGTCGACCGTGCCCGACGTCGCGGTGCTCTTCTGGTGCTTCCGCGTCATGGTGGGCATCGGGCTGCTGCTGATCCTGCTGTTTGCGACCGCCTTCTATCTCTCGGCACGCCATCAGTTCGAGCAGCGTCGCTGGTTCCTGCGGGCCGCGTTCCTGTGCCTGCCGCTGCCATGGATAGCGGCCGAGCTCGGCTGGATCGTGGCGGAGTACGGCCGGCAGCCGTGGGCGATCGACGGGGTGCTGCCCACCTTCCTCGGAGCCTCGCCGGTCCCGGCGGCGGACGTGTCACTCTCGATCTGCGGCTTCGTCATCTTCTACTCGGCGCTGGCGGCCGTCGATGCGTATCTGCTGGTGCGGATGATCCGGCGGGGTCCCGACGGACTCGGGTACTGGCCGCAGGCGCGCGCGCCTCACTCGGCGCAATGACGGGAGACTCTCGTGCCCGACTATGAGACGCTGCGCTTCATCTGGTGGCTGATCCTCGGCGCGCTGCTCATCGGCTTCGCGCTCACGGACGGTTTCGATCTCGGTGTAGGGGCGACGTTCCGCTTCGTCGGCCGCAACGACGAGGAGCGCCGCGCGCTGCTTCAGTCCATCGAGCCGGTATGGGACGGCAACCAGGTGTGGTTCATTCTGGCCGGCGGCGCGGTGTTCGCGGCCTGGCCGCTGCTGTACGCGGCGGCGTTCTCGGGGTTGTATCTGGCCATGTTCGTGTTGCTGGTCGCGCTCATCCTGCGGCCCGTGGGTTTCGTATTCCGCAACAAGATCCCGGATCCGCGCTGGCGCAACACCTGGGACTGGGCCCTGACCGTCGGCGGCGCGGTGCCGGCGCTGCTGTTCGGGGTCGCCTTCGGCAATCTGTTTCTCGGTCTGCCGTTCCACTTCGACGCCCTGCAGCGCCCGGTGTTCACCGGCGGCTTCTTCGGGCTGCTGCACCCGTTCGCGCTGCTCGCGGGCGCCGTGAGTCTCGCGATGCTCGTCATGCACGGCGGGGTGTATGCCGCCCTCAGGGTCGGTGAGCCGATGTCCGCCCGCGCGGCGGCGGTCGGGCGCTGGGCCGCAGTGGTGTTCGCCGCCGCCTTCGTGCTCGCCGGCGTATGGGTGGCGAACGGGATCGACGGGCAGCGGATCGCGTCCGCGATCGATACCGCAGGTCCCGCGAATCCGCTCGCCAAGCAGGTGATCGTCGTTCCGGGTGCGTGGCTCGCCAACTTTCATGCGCACCCGGTGCTGTGGCTCGCGCCCGCGCTGGCCCTGGCCGCCGCGGCACTGACCTTCGTGCTGCTGCGCGCCGGGCGCGCGGGGCTTGCCTTCGTGACGAGCGGTTGTGCCCTCGCCGGCACGGTGCTGACCGCCGGGATCGCGCTGTTCCCGTTCCTCATGCCGTCGTCCACGCATCCCGACCACGGCCTCACGGTGTGGGATGCCTCGAGCAGCGCCCGGACTCTGGCGATCATGCTGGTAGCCGTGCTGGTGTTCCTGCCCGTCGTGCTCGCTTACACTGCCTGGGTCTTCAGGGTGCTCAAGGGCCGCATCACGCTCGAGTCGGTCCGGCAGCACTCGGGACTCTACTGAGCGGCACACGGAGCGCAACCATGTGGTACTTCAGCTGGATTCTCGGACTGGGCCTGGCGCTCGCGTTCGGCGTGCTGAATGCCATCTGGTACGAAGTCACGCGGACGCCGGGCCCGCCGCCCGGCACGCCGTCGCATCCCGACGCCCGTTCCTGACGCGCTCCTCCGGGACCGGAGCCACCCGCGCCTTTGAACGCGCGCCGCCAGCATCCGGGCGACTCCGGCGCGCCGGCGGCACTGCGGGTGCGCGATCTGCGCAAGAACTACGGCGAGGTGCAGGCCGTCGACGGCGTTTCGTTCGAGGTCGGTCCGGGCGAGATCGTCGGGCTCCTCGGCCCCAATGGCGCCGGCAAGACCACCATCATCAATACGGTCCTCGGCGTCCTCACGCCGGCCTCCGGATCGATCCGTATCGGCGACGTCGATGTGGCCCGGCAGCGCTCCCTCGCCCTGGCGCGCACCAACTTTGCGGCCGTGTACGCCAGCCTCCCCGGCAACCTCACCGTGGCGCAGAACCTGCGTTTCTTCGGCCTCATCTACCGAGTCCGCGCCCTCAGCCGCCGCATCGAGGAGCTGCTCGGCCAGTTCACTCTCCAGGCGCTGCGCGACACCAAGTGCGGCGTGCTGTCCTCCGGTGAGCTGACGCGCGTCGCGCTGGCCAAGGCGCTGCTCAACCATCCGCGTCTGCTGCTGCTCGACGAGCCGACGGCATCGCTCGACCCGGCTGCGGCGCGCGACACGCGCGCCGCCATCCGCTCGCTGGCGCGCGCTACCGGCTGCGGGGTGCTGTGGACCTCGCACAACATGTATGAGGTCGAGGAGGTGTGCGATCGGGTGCTGTTCCTCTCGCACGGGCGCATCCTGCTCGCCGGCGACCCGCGGGCACTGCCCGCCGAGCACGGCGCGCCCAATCTCGAGGAGCTGTTCATCCAGCTGGCGCGCGAGCCTCTCGCGCACCCGTCGGAGCGCCTGGCGTGAGGCTGCGGCCGGTGGCGGCCATTCTGCTGCGCCAGTGGTATCTGCTGCGCGGCAGCCCGGTGCGCGCCTTGCCCATGTTCGCCTGGGTCGGCATCGACATCGTCCTGTGGGGGTTCATCGCGCGCTACCTCAACGGCGTTGCCGGGGCCGGGATCAATTTCACCGCCGTGTTTCTCGGCGCGGTGCTGCTGTGGGATCTGTGCGGACGCGTGATGCAGGGCCTGACCACCGCCTTCCTCGAGGACGTGTGGTCGCGCAATTTCCTCAACCTGTTCGCGAGCCCGCTCGCTCTCCCGGAGTACGTCACCGGCCTGGTGATCGCCAGCATCGCGACCAGCGTGATCGGGCTCGCGGTCATGCTGGCGCTCGCCGTCCCGGTTTTCGGGCTGTCGTTCCTGGCGCTCGGCGCGCACCTCGCGCTGTTCCTGCTGGTGCTGTACGGGTTCGGGGTGGCGCTCGGGATATTCGCGAGCGCGATGGTGCTGCGCTTCGGCCCGGCATCCGAGTGGCTGGTGTGGCCGATACCGGCGCTGCTGTCGCCGTTCTGCGCGGTGTTCTATCCGCTGACGGTGCTGCCGGCGTGGATGCGCGCGGTCGCGTATCTGCTGCCCCCTTCGTACGTGTTCGAGGGCATGCGCGCGCTGCTTCAGGGCCGTCCGTTTGCGCCGCTGCCGGCTCTGTACGCGCTGACGCTGACGGCGTTCGAGATCGCGCTCGCCGGCTACTGCTTCGTGCGCGTCTACCGCCGCGCGGTACGTACCGGTCTGCTGGCACGCTATAGCGCCGAAACGGTGAGCTGAGCGGCGCGCATACCGCCCCAAAAGGCGCAGCGGCGCCTATGCACAACTACGGATTTGGCACCGCCCGGCGATCGGGCAGAGTGTCCGTATGCTAATCAGCGAGATCTGTACGACTGACGTGGTCTGCTGCATGCCGGACACCACGGCGCTCGAGGCTGCACGCCTGATGCGCTCGCGGCACGTCGGCGATGTGGTGGTGGTGAGCGACGTGGAAAAGGAGCGCGTTCCCGTGGGAGTGGTCACGGACCGCGATCTGGCCATCGAGGTGCTCGGCAATGGCCGCGAGGCGGCGATCATGCCCCTGTCCGGTCTGGTGCGGGCTCCGGTGGTAATCGCCGCGGAATACGAGGACGTCCACTCGGCGCTCGAGCGCATGCGTGCCCACGGCGTGCGGCGCATGCCGGTGGTCGACGACCGCGGTGCCCTGGTGGGAATCGTGACGCTCGACGATCTCCTCGGGGCGCTGCTCGCCGACATGCACGCCCTGCTGGAAACGACCGGCAAGGCGCAGCGGCGCGAGCAGAGCACGCGGCGCTGAGAGCCGCAGCGGAGGGTCCATGATCGTCAGCGAAATCTGCCGCCGCAACCCCGTGACGATTCGCGCGCACGAGGAGCTCGACGACGCCCCGAAACTGATGCGCGACCGGCACATCGGTTACCTGATCGTCGTCGAGCCGCACTCGCCCCACGCCGCGCCGCGGCCCGTCGGTGTGCTCACCGACCGCGACATCGTCGTCGGCGTGCTCGCCAAGGGCGCGGATCCGCACCTGCTCAAGGTGGGCGACGTGATGACTCACCACCCGGTGGTCGTGTCCGAGGACGCCTCGGTCAACTCCGCGCTCGGCGAGATGCGCCGGATCGGAGTCCGCCGCGTCCCGGTCGTGGATGCGGTCGGGCAGCTCGTCGGGGTTCTGTCCCTGGATGAAGTGCTGGATGCGCTCGCGCAGCAGCTGCTCGGGGTGATCGGCTCGGTCCGCACCGAGGTGCGGGCCGAGGGATCCCGCCGGCCCTGACGAACCGCGGCCGCGCGCCTCACGGGCAGCTTCGTGCTCGCTGATTTCCTGCAGGAACCGCGGGTCGCCTATTTCTCGATGGAGATCGCTCTGCGCAGCGAGATCCCGACCTACGCCGGCGGCCTCGGGGTGCTCGCCGGCGATACGCTGCGCTCCGCGGCCGATCTGGAGCTGCCGCTGGTTGGCGTAACCCTGGTCAGCCGCGCCGGCTATTTCCGCCAGGAGATCGATGCGGAGGGCCGGCAGGTCGAGCACCCGGCGCTTTGGGATCCGGGGCGCTGGGCGGCGCCGCTCGATGCCAAGGTCGCCGTGCGCATCGAGGGCCGCGCGGTCTGGGTGGGCGCCTGGCTGTACGTGGTCGAGAGCGAGCTCGGCGGGCGTGCCCCGGTCATCCTGCTCGACACCGATCTCCCCGAGAACGCGCCGGCGGATCGTGAGATTACTCACTACCTCTACGGCGGCGACGATCGCGATCGGCTGATGCAGGAGATGGTGCTGGGCTTCGGCGGCGTGCGCGTGCTGCGCGCGCTGGGATTCGAGATCAGCACCTACCACATGAACGAGGGACACTCGGCACTGCTGGGACTGGAGCTGCTGCGCCGCTTCACCTACCCGCTGAGCGAGCTGCGCTCCGGCGAGTCTCCCTACGACGTGCCGCGCGTGCGTCAGCTGTGCCGCTTCACCACCCATACACCCATCCAGGCCGGCCATGACCGCTTCCCGTACGAGCTGGCGCAGCGGCTGTTCGGCAACCCCGGACGCGCCGGCTCGAGCGAGATTCCGCTGGATCTTCCCGAATTGCAGCTGCTCGCCGGCCGCGACGATCTCAACATGACGCAGCTGGCGCTGTCATTGAGCGACTTCGTGAACGGCGTCGCGCCGCGGCACGCCGAGGTGTCGGCACGCATGTACCCCGATCACCGGGTGCGGGCGATCACCAACGGAGTGCATCCCTGCACCTGGACGGCCGCGGGCTTTGGCGCGCTCTACGATCGGCACGTGGCCGGCTGGCGCCACGAGCCCGAGCTGCTGGTGAGGGCCGCGAGCATCCCCGATGCCGAGATCCGTGCCGCGCATCTGCAATCCAAGCTCGCACTGATCGAGCGCGCGCGCCAGCTGACCGGCGTCGCCCTGAGTCCGGACGTGCCGATCATCGGGTTTGCGCGCCGCATGACCGCCTACAAGCGGCCGGAGCTGCTGTTTACCGATCCCGGGCGGCTCGCTGCGATCGCACGCCGACAGCCGTTCCAGATCGTGCTCGCCGGCAAGGCACACCCGCGCGATGAGGAAGGCAAGCGCCTGATCGCGATTCTGCACCGCGCGACCCGGGCGCTCGCCGG
>DASQIP010000090.1:0-12462 GCA_035631515.1 Steroidobacteraceae bacterium | reverse complement strand
CGACGGCGAGCCGAACCCGCACGACATCCTGCGCCTGCAGGGCGTCGAGGCGCTCGCCAACTACCTGGTGCGCGAGATCCAGGACGTCTATCGCCTGCAGGGCGTGAAGATCAACGACAAGCACATCGAGGTCATCATCCGGCAGATGCTGCGCAAGATCGAGGTGCAGGAGGCGGGTGAGACCACGCTGCTGCGCGGCGAGCAGCTCGACCGGGCACGCGCGCTCGATGTCAACGATCGCGCTCAGCAGGGCGGCAAGAAGGGCGCACGGCTGCAGCCGGTGCTGCTCGGCATCACCAAGGCGAGTCTCGCGACCGAGTCGTTCATCTCCGCGGCTTCCTTCCAGGAGACCACCCGCGTACTCACCGAGGCCGCGGTGCGGGGCCTCAAGGACGATCTGCGGGGCCTGAAGGAGAACGTCATCGTCGGGCGCCTCATCCCCGCGGGCACCGGCTTTGCGGCCCACGAGTCCCGCCGCCGCAAGCTCGAGGGCACCGAGCGCCGCAGCTTCATGGACGTGGGCGGCGGGCTGCCGGAGAGCGAAGAGGGGGCGAGCGTGGGCGAGGAGTCGGAGAGCGCTGCGGGCTGAAGCCGGCGCACCGACTCAACGGCTGAGGCGCACCTGGCGCGAGAGCGCCAGGTGCGTTGCTTTCCGGCGGCTCAAGGCAGCGGACGCGGCTCGAGCCAGATCCGGCGCTGCGCAAAGTCCGTGACGATGACGAACCGTCGCAGGATCTTCACGCCGAGATTCAGCTCGCCGGCGTTGCTCAGCGAGTCGACCTGGGCATCCACGTCGTCGAATCGTGCGCCGCCCACCTCGAGCGTGCGCAGGCGTATGACCTGGCGGTCCGTCTCGCCCCCGATACCGCCGCCCCGCCGGCTCGCGACGACGCGTCCCGGTTGCAGCAGGCCGTGGCGCTCGGCGAAGGCCTTGCCGATGAGCACGTCACTGCCGTTGCCGAGGTCGAAGTCCGCAGCGGCGGCAATGCCCTCGACGCGCGCCGGGATGGACTCGATGCCCGCATGCTCCGTCAGCGGCACGCCCGTGCCGCGCACCGGTGCGCTGCGGCTCAAAACCTGCAGTGACCCGCCGTCCACATCGATACGCAGCCGCGCGGTGTCGAAGAGCTCGCGTCCCAGGATGAACCGGACCGGCGCGCCCACCAGGCGCCGCGACACATCGGCGAGATCGACGACCGCGACCGTCAGTTCGCCCAGCTGCACGGACGCCACGCGCACCGACACGCGCGCGAACTGCGCCTGTTGCTCTCCCCCTGAGCCGCGCGCCGTCGCCTGTCCCGAGAGATGCAGCCTGAGCTCGCCCGCGAAGGACGGGTCGATCACGCTGCTCTCCGCCGCCGAGTCGAGCAGTGCCTCGGTGCTGCGCCCGTTCACCTCGACGGGCAGGAACAGCCGGTCCGCCCGTACCGACAGGGTCACCGCGGGTGCCTGCGCGGCGAGTGCCGCAGACACCTGACAGGCAAGGATCAGCGCCAGCAACACACGGGTCATGAGCGGTATCTCCCACGCGCCGGGGGCCATTCTGCGGTGCCGGCGGGCTATCATACCTCCGTGAGTAACGACTCCATCGCCCTCACCGGCCGGCACGTGCGCCTCGAGCCGCTCGCGCGCACACACGTCGCGGGGCTGGTGGCAGCCGCGAGCGAGGATCCCGCGCTGTACGCGTGGACCCCGCTGCCGCTCGATGCGGCCGGGATGACCCGCTACGTCGACACCGCGGTGCGCTGGCGCGAGGAGGGCACGGCGCTGCCCTTTGCGACCGTGCGCCGTGCCGACGGCAAGGTCATCGGTTCGACGCGCTTCTTTCTCATCGAGCGCTGGGAATGGCCGGCCGGCCACCCGAACGCGAGCCGCGCCGGTCCCGATGGCTGCGAGATCGGCTACACCTGGCTCGCCGCTTCCGCGGTCCGCACGGCGGCCAACACCGAGGCGAAGCTGCTGATGCTCGGCTACGCTTTCGAGGAGTGGCGCGTGCACCGGGTGTGTTTCCACACCGACATGCGCAACGAGCGCTCGCGCACTGCGCTCGCCCGGCTCGGCGCGGTCTTCGAAGGGACGCTGCGCGCCCACCGTCTCGCGAGTGATCTCGTGCCGCGGGATTCGGCGCGCTTCTCGATCATCGCCGCCGAGTGGCCCGGCGTGCGGGCGCGCCTCACGCAGCGGCTCGCGGCCTGAGACCGCGCCGGCGGGGGCGGAGCGGCGCCGCTACTTCGCCTGCCAGATCTTTAGCGTGTCGGGCGAGCCCTGCGCTCGCACGCCGTTGTCGGTGAGGATCTGCTCGGTGGCGCCCAGCAGCTCTGCGCGGCGGAACACCAGCGCCTCGCCGAGGCGGCCGTCGAACTCGAAGGTCACGAACTCGTCCTTGAGATCGCGCAGCACCTCGACCAGGTGCGCGAGGCTCTTCACCGCCGTGCCGTTGACGCTCTTTACGACCGCTCCCATCGGTGAGCTGTAGCCCTTGGAGATCTTGTGCGGGAAGAACGGCGCAGCGATCACCACCAGCTCGCTGCGCTCCGGTGGCTGCGGCGCGCTGAGCTCGGTCATGAGCGGACTGCCGATGAAGACCAGCATCGTGCCGAGATCCTTGCCGCGCGCAGCCACGAAGTCCTGGGTGGCGGTCTCGAACACCAGCGGGCCGTAGATGAAGTACTGCGGGCTGCGTCCCATCAGGCCCTCGATGAGCATCGGATAGCGTGGCGGGACCGGGACGTCCACGCGCAGCGTCTTGCCGCCGCGCACGATGGTGAGTGGCACGGTGCCGTTGTGGGCCGTCTTCTGCACCAGGTAGGTGAACAGCAGGCGCAGGTCCGGGGCCACGCTGATCATGCCCTCGTCGTCCACCGGCGTATCGGCGATCCGGATGATGACGTCCCATTGCTTCAGGACCGGGCTCGCGCCCGGCTCGAGGCTGCGGCGCACGATGACGCCATGTACCGCCGGGTCGAGCTTGAGGAAGGAGCGTAGCGCCGGATTCTCCAGTGTCTGCGTGTCCTCGCGCAGTGCGGGCTTGCCGGAGTACGGGCCGGATGCCAGCTGCTTGAGGAACAGCTCGATCTCCTCGTTGGGAATGATGTAGCCGATGTTCTCGGAGTTTCGCAGGTGACTGAAGGCAAGCCCGATCATCTTGTCGCCGGCGATCGCAGGTCCGCCGCTGTTCCCGGGATTGATGGCGGCGTCGATCTGGATGCGAAGCCCGTGGGTGCCGAACTGGTAGGGTACGAACTCGATGCGCGAGACGATGCCCTTGGTGATCGACAGTGACGTGCCGCCGGTCGGATAGCCATAGGCGAGCACCGCGTCCTTGACGTGCGGCAGGGTGCTGGCGCGCGGCAGCGGCGGGTGGGTGGCGAAGAACGACTCGTCGTCGAGCGTGAGGACGGCGAGGTCGATGCCGGGTGCGACCGCCGCTACGCTGGCCGACAGCTTGTCTCCCGACTGGTTGGCCTGGATCTGGACCTGGCTCGCATAGGTCACGACGTGCGCGTTGGTCAGAATGCGCCTGCCTTCGATCACGACGCCCGAGCCCGAGATCTCGACCGGCGCCTCCTTGGTCCAGGGCCGCCCAAGATCCGGGCGCGCAACCGTGGCGAACACCTTGACCACCGCGTTCTCGGTGCTGCCGCGCGCGGCTGCCTCTGGCGGGGTGGCGCGCGCGCTGGCAGAGGCAGCGAGGCAAACGAGCAGGCTGCCGTGCAGCAGCGGGCGGAGCAGGCTGAGCATGATGGCCCTGTGTAAGTGGCTTATCGGCGCTCGTCGCAGCGGGATTCTGACACAGAAAGCGCGACACGATGCCGCTACGGCGCGGTGAAGCGATAGTGAGGACGTCCGGACTCCTGCTAGAGTGGCCGCCCTTTACGAGCGGCGAGCTCCTTCACCAGGAGGCGATCCATGGAACGTGCAGCGATTCTTGCAGCCGCGGCAGTTGTCGCCCTGGGCCTGGCGGGTCCGGGCGCGTATGCCGCCCCCCAGAGCCCAACGCCGAAATACGTCGCCGACGCGCTCGCCGACAAAGCGCGGCCGGCGGCCGACACCGAGCGGGACGCCAACCGCAAGCCCGCCGAGACGCTGGCCTTCGCCGGCGTCAAGCCCGGCGATGCGGTCGTGGAGCTGGCCCCGGGCAAGGGTTACTACACCCGCCTGTTGAGCGCCGTCGTCGGAGCGCAGGGCTCGGTGACCACGGTGTCCTCGATACCGAAGCCCGACGCGCCGCCACCTGCGGTCAAGGCGATCGCCGAAGATCCGCACTACGCCAATGTGCATCCGACTTTCCAGAAGCTCACGGAGCTCAAGCTGCCGTCCGGGGCCGACGTGGTGTGGACGACGCAGAACTACCACGACTTCCACAACATTCCCGACTTCGACGTGGCCACCCTCAACAAGACGGTGTTCGAGGCGCTGAAGCCGGGCGGCAGCTACTTCGTGCTGGATCATGCCGCCGCGGCCGGCTCCGGCGCCCGCGACACCAACACCCTGCACCGCATCGACGAGGAGACGGTCAAGCAGGAGGTGAAGGCCGCCGGCTTCGAGCTCGCCGGCGAGAGCGACATGCTGCGCAACAAGGAAGATCCGCGCACCGGCAAGGTGTTCGAGGCCCCCATACAGGGGCACACGGACCAGTTCGTCCTGAAGTTCAGGAAGCCGAAGAAGTAAGCAGCCTCAAGGTGAGCGGGTCCGGCTCGCCGCGGTAGTACTTCGCCAGCGCCGCGCCGAACGGCCGGTCTTGCGGCGCCGGCGCTGCCCCGGCGGCCTGCGCGAACAGCGTGAGGCACGAGCGCAGCTTCAGATCGTCGGGGCTGCCGAAGATCTCGTGCGCCGTACGCCCCTCGAGGGCGAGCACCGCCCGCGTGCACTCGCGCAGCCGTGCGCCGAGCAGCGGGTGCGCGAGGTAGGCGCGTGCCTCCTCGAGGCCGGTGAGCCCGAAGCGGCGCGCCGTGGCGCTCACCCCGAGCCCCTTGAGCTGCGGAAAGATGAACCACATCCAGTGGCCCGTCTTCTCGCCGGCCGCGAGCTCGTCCAGCACCCGCGCATAACGCTGCTCCTGTGCCTCGAGGAAGCGCGCGAGGTCGAAAGAGTCGTTCACGAGGCCTGCGCCTGGGTCCATCGCGTCGGGGCTCCCGACTCTAGTGAGCGGCAGGTGCGTCCGGCGGATTATGGGCGCGCAGGAACGCGACCGAGGCCTCGAGCATCTGCAGCCGGGTCGCGCTGCGCGACAGCCAGTGGTCCTCCTCCTTGAGGGTGACGAGCTCCGCTTCCTGGTTCGCCTTGCGCAGCGCCTCGTACATCGCCTTGCTCTGCTCGAACGGCACCACCGTGTCATCCTTGCCGTGAATCAGCAGGATCGGCACCGCAGCGGCGCCGACGTGCCGGATGGGGGATATCGCATCGAGCGCAGGGTCGTCCGGGCCGCTGACGCCCATGAAGCGGTCCCAGTAGCGTTGTGTCGAGTTCTGCTTGCGCCCACCCGCCTGTTCGATCTCCCACTTGAGCATGCGCTTCAGGTCGCCGATGCCCGCGACCGAGACCGCGCAGCGGTACACGCCCGGATCGAGCGTGACGCCGGCGAGGGCGGCGTAGCCGCCGTAGCTGCCACCGGCGATGCAAACCCGCGCGGGGTCGATGAGGCCCTCCCTGGCGAGATAGCGCACGCCGTCGGAGAGATCGGTCTGCATCTTGCGGCCCCACTGGCCGAAGCCCGAGCTCAGGAACTCCCACGTCGTCGCCGAGCCGCGATAGTTGGGCCGCAGCACGGCGTATCCCTGATCCGCGAGCGCCTGCGACCACCAGTCGAAGTCGGCGGTGTCGCGCACTGCCGGCCCGCCGTGCGGCAGCACGATGAGCGGCAGGGCCTTCGGCTCCTGGTCCCGGGGAAGGGTGAGGTAAGCGGGAATCCTGGTGCCATCCGCGGCCGGGTAGCTGATGACCCGCACCTCGAGGGGCTGCGTCAGACCCTCGTACACCTCGCCCAGCGAGGCCGCCTGGTGAGCCTTGAGATCCACGAGCATGTAGCGCAGGCCGTGCCTGGCACCCTCGACGCGCACGATGAACTTGCCGAAGTCGGCGGAGGCCGATTCGTACAGCACGCGCTCACCCGGAAACGCGCGCAGGATCGCCTCCCAGGAGGCCTGTACCGCCGGGTCGAAGAAAACGTACTCCGCGCTGTCGCGGATGCGCACGCCACCGATCATGCGGTTGGTGAGCGGGTGCTCGATCGGCTCATTGAGCGTCTCGGTTCCCGCCATCGGGCCCCCGATGGAGCCGTCCTTGAGCGACATCAGCTTCCAGACGGGGTCGCCGTTCTCCATCATCGCCAGCAGCAGTGTGTCGGGGGTCGGCCCCCAGCCGAGCAGCGTCGGGTACTCGAGACCCTGCTTGCCCGAGGCGACCTCCTGCAAGCGCCCGTCGTGGCGCATGAAAATGCGCCAGCGGCCGTCCTCCTGCGCGTAGGTCTCCTCCGCCTGCACCTCGCCCGCCTCGTCGACGATCCATCCCAGGGTACCCAGCTTGCCGGGCTTGACGACTCTCGACTGCTGCGTGGCGAGGTCGACCCTGACGAGCGCCAGTATCGCTTCGCGGGTGATCTGCAGACCCGGGAGAAACAGCACCGTGCGGTCATTGAGGCGACGTACCATCACGCGCCCCATGATGACGTTCATGAGGTCTACGTGGTTGAAGGTGTCGGGTTGCGGAACCTGGAACAGCCTGCGGGCCGCCAGATCGTAGACCTGCATCTGCCACCATTCGGACGCATCGCCGATGAAGCCGTAGGGCGCGGTCGTCACGGAGGTCGCGATCAGCAGCCGGTCGTCATCCGCCCACTTGAGATAACGCAGCTTCAGCTGCCCGACGCGCACGCCGCTCAGCGTCGAATGCGTGGCGAGCGACATCACCACGACGGTACGGTCGTTGCCTTCGGTTCTGGCGAAGGCGATGCGCGTGCCGTCCGGGGACATCGCCAGGTTCTCGAGCCTCGGCAACCGCCCGTAGACCTCGAGCGGCAGTGCAGCACGGGCGCAGGGCGCTGCCGCGAGCGCGCAGCCGATGAGCAAACGAACGAACCGGCCGATGTGAAACCGCATACCCCAGACCCCCCTGGAGGCGATGCGATTCTAACAGTCGTCAGCGATTCCTGCGGAACACCAGCACGAAGCGGTCGGTCTTGCCGACCATCGGGCCTTTGTAGCTGATCTGGTCGCGCGGGTCGTCGGGCCGGCGCAGCGCGTCGCTCGACCTGAGCAGCGTGAAGCCGTGCCTCTCGAATTCCCGCCGTGCGTAGGCTTCGTCGATGCGGTGCAGCGGCGTTGCCGCCGAGGTCCCGGTGCCCGCTTTGGCGGAGTGATCGACGAGCAGCAGAACGCCGCCGGGCTTGAGCACGCGGGCGAGCTCGTCGACCACGCGCCCGACGTCGAACCTCGGCCATTTGGCGGCCGGGTCGTCGTCGATCGCGTAGAAGTCGTGGTAGGCCTTGATGAGCAGCACGGCGTCCTGCGAGTGGCCGGGAACGTCCAGGTGCTCGGCGTCGACGGTGCGATGCTCGACGTTGTGCAGTCGATCGCCGATACGTTCCTTCCAGTGATCGCCGCTCCAGTAGTCCCAGGTGGCATTGTTGAGGAGCAACACGTGGCCCCCGGGGCCCACGACGTAGCTTGCGAGCTCGCTGAAGTAACCGTCGGCGGCCATGAAGTCCGCGACCTGCATGCCGGGCTCGAGGCCCGCGAGCCGCAGCAGCTCTGCGGGGTGATCGATCGCGTCGCGCTTCAAGTCATCGGCGGGGCGCCCGGCGTGCGCGACGGCGTCGTCGTAGAGGTCGGCGCGCACCTGCGCGGTTGCCAGGGCTATGGCGGCACCGAGGGCGAGGATGGCAAGGGATCGGAGTCCTGGGGTAGCGGGACGCATGGGCACTCCTCGTGGTCGTTCTCAAGGGGGATGTGGCCCGGGCAGGGCCTTCTCGATGAGCTCGTAGCCCGCGCGCGCGGCGTAACCGCGGCGCTCATAGAACGAGCGTGCCGCCGAGTTCGTCGTCCCGAGCTGCAGCTGCAGCCGCACGCACCCGCGCGCCGCGAGCGCCGCCTCCGCCGCCGCGAGCAGCCGCGCGCCGATGCCGTGCGCGCGTGCCTCGGGCAGCACGAAGAGCTCGTCGATCTCGGCCATGAGCCCGCCGTGCTCGAGACTCAGCAGCGTCACGGCGACCAGGTAACCGGTGAGCCGGCCTTCTGCCTCCGCCACCCACGCCGCGCCGAGGTGCGGCGCGGCGATGAGCCGCTCGAGCAGCAGCTCCACGCGCAACGCCTCGAACCCCGGGATGTGCTCGTAATCCCAGTAGCGCCGCACCAGCGCGAGCAGCTGCGGAATGTCGGGGCGGGCGGCGGGGCGGACGGTCACGGGCTTCACGGCCCGTATGGTACGCCGCGCGCGCGGTGCACCTGATTGCGCCCGGCGCGCTTGGCCGCGTACACCGCGGCGTCGGCCTGCGCGATCAGGTGCTGCCCCCACACATGCAGGGTGTCGCTGCTCGCGACTCCGATGCTGCAGGTGAGGCGAATCGGGGCGGAGAATCCCTCGACCCGCACTTGCGACACGCGCTGGCAGATGCGCTGCGCCACCGGCACCGCGGCCGCCTCGTCCGCCCCGGTGAGCACTACTACGAACTCCTCGCCCCCGTAGCGCCCGATGACGTCCGACGGGCGCAGCTCCGCCTGGATCGGCGCGATCACCGCGCTGAGGCAGGCATCGCCCGCCGCGTGACCGCGGCTGTCGTTGATCTGCTTGAAGTGATCGAGATCGATGAACAGCACCGAGAGCGGCAGCCCGCGCCTTTGCATGCGCAGGCAGGCGGCGTCGAAGCGCTCGATGAACGCCGGGCGGTTCAGCACGCCGGTGAGCGCGTCGGTCTGCGCGCGCCGCTCGGCCTCGGTGAGCGCCACGGTCTGCGCCCGCATGCGGTCGGCTACTCCGAGCGCGATCAGCACGGCGGCGGCCACCATCGAGGGGGCGAGCCCGTAATAGAGGAGTGCGTCGGCCTTGTCCTCGCGCCAGTCCGAGACCAGCCACACCGCCGCGGTCGCGATCTGGAACGTGCACAGCAGCGCCCAGGCGATGAGGAACCAGCCGGCGGCGCGGTTGCCGCGGCGCCAGGCGAGAAAGGACACGAGCAGCGTGAAGACGGCGCTGCCGAAGAACATGAGATTGCCGATGTTGGCGACCAGCACCGCGAGCCCGACCAGGCGCAGCGCGTTCAAGGCGGCGAGCACCAGGAAGGCGACGGCGAGCCAACCGAAGGCGCGATACACGCGCTCGGAGAACAGGCGCAGATTGGCGAATTCGCGCACGAACAGCGAGGCCGCCGTGCCGCACACCGCGATCGGTACATTCCAGGCGTAATTGCCGAGCGGCCGCGCCCAGGAGAGCAGCGGCCAGCCGAATCCCTCGCCCGAGCAGTAGGCGAGATAGATCGCATGCAGGGCGAACAGCGTACCGTAGAGCGGGTAGAGCGGATCGGTGAGCACGAAGCGCACCAGCAGCGCCGACAGCGCCATCGCCATGAGCGCCCCGAAGGCGAACGAGATCACGCGCGAGCGGCTGGCCGCGCGCTCGAGCGTGCGCTCGAGCGTGGAGGTGGCGAACTTGAGGTCCGTGGTCGTGCCGCCGGTGCGCGAGACCCGGGCATAGAGCGGGGTGCCGGGATCGGGCGGCGGATCGAGCGCGAAGACCGTGTCCTGTCCGCCGCCGAACTTCGGCACCACGGTGGTTACCCTGAGGGACACGACCGCCCCATTGCGCCGCGCGAACATCTCGACCGGCTGATCCATCCCCGAGCGCGCCAGCAGCACCGCAGTCCCGTCGCCGGCCGCGGCGCCGGGCAGCGGCAGACGAAACCAGAGTGTGGCCTTGATGAGATGCGAGCCGCGCGGGCTGAAGGGTCGAAAGCGCTCATCCAGTGACCCGCCGGTCACCTCGGCTACCGTGGGCTCCGGGGCGGCCGGGTCGAGAACCCGGGCCTCGAGGGGGACCTGAAACGTGGAAGAGGCTGCCGGCGCGGCGGCCGCCGGCCCTCCCGCCAGGCACACCGCCAGACCCCAAAGCCACCTGAGCTCCCTCGAGACCACCGTGGATTCCCTGACCCCTGCCTGGGCCGACACCGATTGGTATGGGTAGCGGGTCGCGGGAGCGACCGAAGCCCCTTTGCGGCTATCGTAATGCATCGTCCGGACGGCGGTTGACACTCCCTGGGTCCCTACCTAGAATCGCCGGCCTTTGTCGGGCCGGCCCTTCATTAGCACGCCGGCACCGGAAACAGCGACTTAGAAGCACCGGGCCGCCTGACACAGGCGGCCCGGTGTTCTTCTAGGTCGCCCATTGTGCGAGGAACTACCCCCCCGCACCTGAGACAAGGGGACGAGTGTAACGATGGCGACCACGGGTCAGCTCATCCGGCAACCACGGCGGATGGCGGCGGAAAAAACCAAAGTGCCGGCGCTCGGGGCCTCGCCCCAGAAGCGCGGCGTCTGTACGCGCGTCTACACCACGACGCCCAAGAAGCCCAATTCGGCGCTGCGCAAGGTGGCCCGCGTGCGGCTCACCAACGGCTACGAAGTGACCAGCTACATCGGCGGCGAGGGCCACAACCTCCAGGAGCACTCGGTGGTGCTGATCCGCGGCGGACGCGTCAAGGATCTTCCCGGGGTGCGCTACCACACCGTGCGCGGCACGCTCGACTGTGCCGGCGTCGGCGAGCGCAAGCAGGGGCGCTCGAAGTACGGCGCCAAGCGCCCGAAGACCTAAGGAGGTCTCTTAAGTTATGTCGCGTCGTGCCCAGGCACCGGTCCGCACCATCCTCCCGGACCCGAAGTTCAACAACGAGATGCTTGCCAAGTTCATGAACGTGGTCATGAAGAACGGCAAGAAGTCCGCCGCCGAGCGCATCATCTACGGCGCGCTCGATCGCATCGCCGAGAAGACCGGCAAGCAGGGCACCGAGGCCATCGAGGTGCTCTCGACCGCGCTCGACAACGTCAAGCCCGTGGTCGAGGTCAAGTCGCGCCGCGTGGGCGGCGCGACCTATCAGGTCCCGGTCGAAGTGCGCGCCACCCGCCGCCAGACTCTCGCCATGCGCTGGGTCATCGAGGCGGCGCGCGACCGCAGCGAAAAGTCCATGGCATTCCGCCTGGCGCACGAGCTGATGGACGCCTCCGAGAACCGCGGCGCCGCGGTCCGCAAGCGCGAGGATACCCATCGCATGGCGGAGGCCAACAAGGCCTTCGCACATTACCGTTGGTAAGGCTCAGAGGACCCTGACGTGCCACGCGCGACGCCCATCGAGCGCTATCGGAACATCGGCATCTCCGCGCACATCGACGCGGGCAAGACGACCACGACCGAGCGCATCCTTTTCTACACCGGCGTTTCGCACAAGATCGGGGAGGTCCACGACGGCGCGGCCGTCATGGACTACATGGAGCAGGAACAGGAGCGCGGCATCACCATCACGGCGGCCGCCACCACCTGCTTCTGGAAGGGGATGGACAACAGCTTCGCCGAGCACCGCATCAACATCCTCGACACCCCGGGGCACGTCGATTTCACGATCGAGGTCGAGCGCAGCCTGCGCGTGCTCGACTCGGCGGTGGCGCTGTTCGACTCGGTGGCCGGCGTACAGCCGCAGTCCGAGACCGTCTGGCGGCAGATGAACAAGTACCGCGTGCCGCGCATCGCCTTCGTCAACAAGATGGACCGCGCCGGCGCCAACTTCCTGCGCGTCGTCGAAATGATCCGCGCGCGGCTGCGGGCCAACCCGGTGGTGATCCAGCTGCCGATCGGCGCCGAGGAAGCCTTCGCGGGCGTGGTCGACCTGATCCGCATGAAGGCCATCTACTGGGACATGGAGACCCAGGGGATGAAGTTCGAGTATCGGGAGATCCCGGAGGAGCTCCGGGCGCAGGCCGAGGAGTACCGCGGCAAGATGATCGAGGCGGCCGCCGAGGCCAACGACACCCTGATGCACAAGTACCTCGAGCACGAGCAGCTCTCGGACGCCGAGATCCGCGCGGGACTGCGCGAGCGCTCGCTGCGCAACGAGATCGTGCTCGCCATGTGCGGCTCGGCCTTCAAGAACAAGGGCGTGCAGGCACTGCTCGATGCCGTCATAGAGTTCATGCCCTCCCCGGTCGACATGCCGGACGTGAAGGGCCTCGACGACCGCGACCGCCCCGACACACGCAAGGCCGCCGACGAGCAGCCGTTCTCCGCGCTGGCCTTCAAGATCCTGAACGATCCCTTCGTCGGCAATCTCACCTTCTTTCGCGTCTACTCCGGCGTGCTCAACTCCGGCGATACGGTGTTCGTGCCGACCAAGGACCGCAAGGAGCGCATCGGGCGCCTCCTGCAGATGCACGCGAGCGAGCGCACCGAGATCAAGGAGGTGCGCGCCGGCGACATCGCCGCGGC
>DASQIP010000089.1:0-9460 GCA_035631515.1 Steroidobacteraceae bacterium | reverse complement strand
TCGATGAACACGCGCGCACGCTCGATCACCGACTCGCAGTTGGGGTCGCAGGCGTGATTGACGAAGCGCGCCTCGTTGCCGTCGACGCCGGCGTCGATAACCGTGGCGTCATCGGCGATGAACAGGAACGTGTGGCTGTCGTTGGCGCTCTTCCCCTCATAGCGGCGATCGGCCTGTGCGTGGGAGACGCGCTCGCCGAGGTACTCGATCACGCGCGTGCCAGCCTCGATGCGGTGCAGCGCGAACACGCCGAGTCCGTGCAGCCGCGAGGCCCGCACCTCGATGAGCGGCTGCGCCGCGCGGGCCGCGCAGCTCATACCGCCACCGGCGCGCGGATGCCCGCGTGATGGCGGTAATCCACGAACTCGAAGTCCTCGAAGCGGTACTCGAAGATGCTCGCCGGGCGCCGCCGCAGCCTGAGGCGCGGCAGAGGATAGGGCGTGCGCGACAGCTGCAGGTCCGCCTGCCCGAGGTGATTCAGGTACAGGTGGCAGTCGCCGCCCGTCCAGACGAGCTCGCCGGGCGCCAGATCGCACTGTTGCGCGAGCATGTGGGTCAGCAGGGCGTAGCTCGCGATGTTGAAGGGCACGCCGAGGAAGAAGTCGCAGCTGCGCTGGTACACCTGCAGCGACAGCCGGCCGGCGGCCACGTACAGCTGGAAGAGCAGATGGCACGGCGCGAGCGCCATCCGCTCGAGCTCGCCCACGTTCCAGGCGCTCACCAGGTTGCGGCGCGAATCGGGATCGCGCTTCAGCCGCTCGACCGCCTGGGCGATCTGGTCGATGCTGCGGCCGTCGGCCGCATTCCAGGCGCGCCACTGCCGGCCGTACACCGGACCCAGCTCGCCGCGCTCGTCCGCCCATTCGTCCCAGATGGTCACTCCATGCTCGCGCAGCCAGGCGACGTTGCTGTCGCCGCGCAGGAACCACAGGAGCTCGTAGACCACCGCCGGCACATGGACCTTCTTGGTCGTCACCAGCGGAAACCCTGCGGCGAGATCGAAGCGCAGCTGGTGACCGAAGAGCGACAGCGTGCCGGTGCCGGTGCGGTCTTCCTTGCGCACGCCCGCGGTGCGGATCCGGGCGAGCAGCTCGAGATACTGCTTCATCCGGGTGCCGCCGCGAAATTGCCCGAGGGCGTGCGGGTGCGATAGGCCCAGCCGAGCACGGCGGCTCCGCCGATGATCATCGGCAGCGACAGCAGCTGGCCTTCGGTGAGCCAGCCGCCAGCCAGGTAGCCGATGTGCTCATCCGGCACGCGCACGAACTCGATGAGGAAGCGCACGGCGCCGTAGACGATCAGAAACAGCCCCGACGGCGCGAGCCGCGGCCGCGGCCGCGAGCTGAACCACCACAGCACGGCGAACAGCAGCAGTCCCTCGAGCGCCGCCTCATAGAGCTGCGAGGGGTGGCGCACCTGGCCGTTCACCTCGAAGCCCCAGGGCACGGTGGTCGTCTTACCCCACAGCTCGCCGTTGATGAAGTTGCCGATACGTCCGAAGAACAGCCCGAGCGGCGGCAGCGGCGCGGTGAAGTCGTAGACGTCGCCGATGCTGCGCCCGCGGCGCCAGGCGAACAGCGCCATCGCCGTGGCCACCCCGAGCAGGCCACCGTGGAAGGACATGCCGCCCTCCCAGATCTTGAGCGGATACCACGCATCGCCTGCCCAGAACTTCAGGCCGTAGAACAGTACGTAGCCGATGCGCCCGCCGAGAATGACGCCCAGCATGCCGAAGAAGATCAGGTCGTCGACGTCGGCCGCCCGCCAGGTGGAATGCGGCGCGGCCGCACGCCGCCGCGCCAGCCACCAGGCGGCGGCGAAGCCGAGCAGGTACATGATCCCGTACCAGTGCACCCTGATCGGGCCGAGGTGGAACGCGATCGGATCGAAGCCGGGGAACTTCAGCATGAGGCGCGTTAGTCTAGCGGTTTAGCCGCTGTCGCGCGTCACGCGGCAGAAGAATGCCTTGAGGTAACGCGTCTCGGGAATCGCCGGATGCACGGGGTGGTCGGGCGACTGCCCGCCGGCCTCGAGGATCTGCACGAAGCGCCCGCTGTGGCGCGCGGCGCCCTGGATGGCGCTCATGAGCTCCTCGGCAGCGAGATGATACGAGCAGGAGCACGACACCAGCGTGCCCTCCTCGCCGAGCAGCCCGAGCGCGAGCTGATTGAGCTTGCGGTAGGCGGCCTGCCCCCGCGGAATGTCCTTCTTGCGCTTGATGAACGCCGGCGGGTCGAGGATCACCAGGTCGTAGCGCTCGCCCCGCTCGGCGAGGGTCTCGAGCGCCTCGAAGGCGTCGGCGCGCAGCGTCTCGACCGCGAGGCCGTTGCGCGCGGCGTTCGCGGCCGCGAAGTCGAGCGCCGCCTGCGAGGAATCGACGCAGCAGGCACGTGCCGCGCCCGCCCGCAGCGCCGTGATGGCCCAGGCGCCGGCGTAGCAGCAGACGTCGAGCACGCGCGCCCCCGGCGCGACGTAGCGCGCGAGGCGCGCGCGGTTCGCCGTCTGGTCATAGAACCAGCCGGTCTTCTGTCCGTGTGCCAGCGGCGCGCGGAAGGCGAGCGCCGCCTCCATCACGCTGAGCTCCTCCGGCACCGCGCCGAAGGCCAGGCGCGCCTCCTGCGGCAGCTGCTCGAGATCGCGCGCCGCGGTGTCGTTCTTCCAGTAGAGCCCCGCGGGATCGAGCACCGTGCGCACCGCCGCCGCCACTTCCTCCTTCAGCGCCTCCATGCCGGCGGTGGCAATCTGGCCGACCACGACGTCACCATAGCGATCGAGCACCAGGCCCGGCAGCGCGTCGGACTCGCCGAACACCCAGCGATAGTACGGAGCGGTGCCGAGCCGCTCGCGCAGCGCGAGCGCGCGCTTCAGGCGCTCCTCGATGAGCGCACGGTCGACCGGCTGCGCGGCCGTGCGCGACAGGATCCGCGCGCAGATCAGCGCGTGCGGGTTGACGTAGGCGTAACCGACGAAGTCGCCGCGATGGGTGGTGAGCCGGGCGAGCGCGCCGGGCACGAAGTCCCCGAGCGGGCTGCGCGCCGTGTCGATCTCATTGCTGAACACCCACGGGTGTCCGGCCGCGAGGCGCCGCTCCTCGCCGCGCTTCAGCACCAGGGAGCGCGGCACAGTGCCAGCCGTCGGCTCGGGGATTGTCGCTTGCAACACGCGGGTCCGCTGCGCAGGGGGCGGCAAGTATACAATTCCCCCTTTCGTTCGAGATGCAACGTGCAGATCAGGCATTTGAACGACGACGGTACCCCGAAGTACACGAATCGACTGGTCTCGGAGTCGAGCCCGTACCTTCAGCAGCACGCTCACAATCCCGTGGATTGGTACCCTTGGGGCAGTGAGGCATTCGAGCATGCCCGTCGGGCGAAGAAGCCCATTCACCTCAGCGTAGGTTACTCAGCCTGCAGATGGTGCCACGTTCTGGAAGATGAGAGCTTCGAGGACGAGGCCACCGCGCGGCTGCTGAACGAGAACTTCGTCAACATCAAAGTCGACCGCGAGGAACGCCCGGACATCGATCGCATCTACCAGCTCGCCCATCAGCTGCTGACGCAACGCGGTGGCGGCTGGCCGCTCACCATGTTCCTGACCCACGACGACCAGCGGCCGTTCTTTGGCGGCACGTACTTCCCGAAGGAGCCGCGCTACGGCATGCCCGCCTTCAGCGACCTGCTCAACCGTGTGGCGGAGTTCTACCGCACGCATCAGACGGAGCTGCGCGCGCAGAACGCCTCGCTCATCGCGGCGCTCGATGGCCTCAACCCGCCACCGGCGCCGCCCGGAACCGGGCTCACGGGCGCTGCGCTCAAGGCGTGTCGGGCGCAGCTGGCGCGCAGCTTCGATGCGCACTACGGCGGCTTCGGCGCGGCGCCGAAATTCCCGCACCCGCAGTCACTCGAGCGGCTGCTGCGCGACTGGCGCGCGACCGCACCCGGCGCCGAGCCCGACCTGCAGGCGCTCTACATGGCGGGCTACACGCTGCGCCGCATGGGTGAAGGCGGCATCTACGATCAGCTGGCCGGCGGCTTCAGCCGCTACTCGGTGGACGAGCGCTGGCTCATCCCGCACTTCGAGAAGATGCTGTACGACAACGGCGCGCTGCTCGCCGTTTACGCGCAGGCGGCACTCGCCAGCGACGATGAGTTCTTCGCGCAGATTGCGCTGCAGACCGCGGGCTGGGCGCTCACCGAGATGCAATCGCCCGAAGGCGCCTTCTACTCGAGCCTCGACGCGGACTCCGAGGGCCACGAAGGCAAGTTCTACGTCTGGTCGCGCGAGGAGGTCCAGGGCGCCCTCAGCGCCGAGGAGTACGCGGTGTTCGCGCCGCGCTTCGGCCTCGACCAGGACGCCAACTTCGAGGGCCGCTGGCATCTCTACGTCGCGCAGCCGGTGGAGGAGATCGCCGGGCGCACGCAGCGCAGTCCCGACGACGTGCGCGCGCTGCTCACCTCGGCGCGCGCCCGGCTGCTCGCGCTGCGGGCGCAGCGGGTGCGGCCCGGGCGCGACGAGAAGCTCCTGACCTCATGGAACGCGCTGATGATCCGTGGGCTCGCCATCGCGGCGCGCGCGCTCGGGCGCTCCGAGCTCGGCGCGGCGGCCGGCCGTGCGCTGGATTTCGTACGCCGCACCATGTGGCGGGACGGCCGGCTGCTCGCAACCTGCAAGGACGGCCGCGCACACCTCAACGCCTATCTCGATGACTACGCCTATCTCGCCGACGCGGTGCTCGAGCTGCAGCAGGTGCGCTTCCGGGCCGAGGAGCTGGAATTTGCGCGGCAGCTGCTCGAGGTAATCCTCGGCCATTTCGGCGACGCGCAGGCCGGGGGCTTCTACTTCACCTCCGACGATCACGAGACTCTGATTCACCGCTCGAAGACCTTCGGGGACGATGCGACTCCCGCGGGCAACGGCATTGCGGCGCTCGCGCTGCAGCGATTCGGGCATCTGCTCGGCGAGCCACGCTATCTGGCGGCCGCCGAACACACCCTGCGCGCGGCGTGGCCCGCGATGGAGAAGTACCCGTCGTCGCACGTCACGCTGGTCACCGCGCTCGAGGAGCTGCTCGAGCCGCCGGAGATCGTCATCCTGCGCGGCGAGGCGGACGCGATCGAGAGCTGGCGGCGGGAGCTCGCGCGCGGGTTCGCGCCGCGGCGCCTGGTGCTGGCGATTCCCGCCGCAGAGCCCGGCCTGCCGCCGGCGCTCGCCGACAAGGCGCCGCGCGGCGCGGCGGTGGCTTACGTCTGCCGCGGCAGCACGTGCTCGGCGCCGGTCGAGTCGCTCGGCGCGCTTCTCGGGCAGTTGAACCCGGCGGGCGAGCGGGCGTGAGTCAGGAACGCGGCGGCCGCGGGACGTACAGGGGGCTGCCGGGCGTGGCCCCGTAAGCCTTCCAGACGATCCGCTCGATCCAGTCGTATGCGCTCCTGAGGCCCTCGGGCCGAAGGGTATAGAGGCGCACTCGGCCCTCCTTCCGGCTGCGCAGCAGACCGCATTCCTCGAGGACCTTCAGGTGATGGATCACGGTCGGCTGCGAGAGCGGAGAGATCTCGGCGAGATCGCCGAATCGCACGTCGTCATCCAGCAGGGCCTCGACGTACCCGAGGCGCCTGGGGTCGGCGAGCGCGCGGAACACGGGACACAGGTGCTCGTTGAACACCCGCCGAGCGTATGCAGGTCCCGAAAGTGACTCAACCCCACAATAGGTAGAAAAGCGTCTAACTATGGCCCCTGGAGGCCCTCTATCGGGGGTCCCGGGACCATAGTTAGATGACTTTCGAACAATCCGCCCCGAAAGCAATTCCGGGGGTCATCACACGCGCACCGGCACGCACTGGCGCGCACCGGCACGCACTGGCGCGCACTGGCACGCACTGGCACGCACTGGCGATCGCGAGTGCTTCCCCCGGCTCCAGCGCGGCGCCAGGTGCTGCCGCCCTACTCCGGCACCGCCTCGCCCGAGCCGCCGAATTCCTTCGGGAAGTCCCTGAGCTTGGGTAACCCGTCGCGCATGCGCAGCACCGTCTCCTGGTAATTGACGTGTACGCCGGGCGTGAACTTCAGCTTCGGCAGCATGGCGGCGAACACGTCCGTCAGTTTGAGCGGCGGGTGCTCGGTAAAGAGGTGGCCACCGCAGGTCTTGCACCACTTGCGGTAGCTCACCGGGGTCTTGTTGTAGGTGCCGATGTTGTCGGCACCCTTGGTCACCTTGACGGCACTCGGCTGCCACAGGGTGAACGCATTCACCGGTCCCGCCGACCAGTGCCGGCACGACTCGCAATGGCAGTAGCCCATCGCGACCGGCTCGCCGCTCACGGTGAACTCGACCGCCCCGCAGAAGCATTTCGTCTTGTACTCGGCCATGGTCCCCCCTTTCAGGAAAGCAGCTCGACATTGCCGCCGATCGCTGCGGTATTGATGGTGAGCGTGCGCTCGGTGGCGAAGCGCAGCAGGTAGTGCGGGCCGCCGGCCTTCGGCCCCGTGCCCGACAGGCCCTGGCCGCCGAAGGGCTGCACCCCGACCACCGCGCCGATCATGTTGCGGTTCACGTAGGTGTTGCCGACCGGCAGCGCCTGGAACACGTGCGCCGCGACGCTCTCGAGCCGGCTGTGCACCCCGAGCGTCAGCCCGTAACCCGTGCCGCGGATCGCCGCCAGCACCTGCGGCAGCTGATCGCTCCGGTAGCGCGCCACGTGCAGGATCGGCCCGAACTCCTCGGTCTTGAGCTGATCGAGGGAGCGCAGCTCGAACATCTGCGGCGGGAAGTAGTGCCCGGCGGCCGCGAGCGCCGGATCGAGCTCGCAGGCGTAGACCAGCCTCGCCTCCGCGCGCATGCGCTCGGCATGGCGCGCGAGGCGCGCCCGCGCGTCCTCTGAGATCACCGGGCCTACGTCGGTGGCGAGCTCCGCCGGCGGGCCGATGCGCAGGACCCGCATCGCGCCGGTCAGCATCTCGATCACGCGGTCGGCGATCTCTTCCTGCAGATACAGCACGCGCAGCGCCGAGCAGCGCTGGCCCGCGCTGGTGAAGGCCGAGGTGATTGCGTCGTCGACCACCTGCTCGGGCAGCGCGGTCGCGTCGACCACCATGGCGTTCACGCCGCCGGTCTCGGCGATGAGCGCCACGATCGGGCCGTCGCGGCCGGCGAGCGTGCGATTGATCGTGGCTGCGGTCGCGGTCGAGCCGGTGAAGGCGACGCCGGCGAGCGCCGGATGGGTGAGCGCCACCGCGCCGAATGCCGGTCCGTCGGCGGGCGTGAGCTGCAGAGCCGCGGGGGGCACCCCGGCTTCGTGCAGCAGGCGCGTCATGGCGTGCGCGATCAGCGGCGTCGCCGGCGCGGGCTTGGCGACCACCGCATTGCCCGCCGCGAGCGCCGCGGTGATCTGTCCCGTGAAGATCGCGAGCGGGAAATTCCACGGGCTGATGCAAACGAAGACGCCGCGGCCGTGGAGCGAGAGTGTATTGCGCTCGCCGGTGGGGCCCGGCATCTGCGTGGGCGCCCCGAAGAGCTCGCGGGCGCGTGCCGCATAGTAGCGGCAGAAATCCACCGCCTCGCGCACCTCCGCCACCGCATCCGGCAGCGTCTTACCCGCCTCGCGCACCGCGAGGCTCAGGAACTGCCCGCGCCGCTCCTCGAGCAGATCCGCCGCGCGCGTCAGGCACGCGGCACGCTCGGCCGCCGGAGTGGCATCCCACGCCGGCTGGGCACGCGCCGCCGCCGCCATCGCCTCGCGGATCTCCTCCGCGGTGGCGTCGCGAGTGAAGCCGACGGTCTCGGCGATGTTGGCGGGCGACACGACCGCGACCTTCGCGTTACGCACTGCGCGCCCGCTCAGGATCGGTCCGCCCGCCCAGGTCTCGCCGGCGTGCGCGCGCAGCTGTCCCTGCAGCAGTGCCAGGGTAGCAGGGTCGCCGAAGTCCTCGCCCGCGGAATTGGCGCGCTCCCCGCCGAATAGCGCCGCGGGCTCGCGCACGCGCGGCGCGCCGGACGAGGCGTCGGTCAGGGACGAGATGGGATCGCGCACCACCTGCTCCACGGGAATCTGCGGGTTCATGAACTGATGGACGAAGGAGCTGTTGGCCCCGTTCTCGAGCAGCCGCCGTACCAGATAGGGCAGCAGCTCTTCGTGCGTGCCGACCGGGGCGTAGACGCGCACCGGCGGCAGGTCGGGCAGCTCGGCGCGCGCCGCCGCGTAGAGTGCGTCCCCCATGCCGTGCAGGCGCTGGAACTCGAACTGCGCGCCGGGCGGCGCGAGCGCCAGCACTGCCGCCGCCGTATAGGCGTTGTGAGTGGCGAACTGGGGATAGAGTACTTCGCGCGCCGCGAACAGCCGCTGCACGCCTTCCAGATAGCTCGCGTCGGTGGCCGCCTTGGAGGTGTAGACCGGGAAGCTCGCGAGTCCCCGCTCCTGCGCGCGCTTGATCTCGCTGTCCCAGTAGGCACCCTTCACCAGCCGCACGGTCATGCGCCGCCCGGTATCGCGCGCGAGCTGCGCCACCCAGTCGAGCACCAGCGGCGCGCGCCGGCCGTAGGACTGCACCGCGAGCCCGAGCCCCTCCCAGCCGCGCGTCGCGGCATCGCGCGCCAGCGTGTCGATGATGTCGAGCGACAGGTCGAGCCGGTCGGCCTCCTCGGCGTCGATGGTCATGCCGATCCCGGCGCGGGCGGCGCGGCGCGCGAGCTCGAGCATACGCGGGCCGAGCCGCTCGTTGACCCGCTCGCCCTGCAGCAGCGTGTAGCGCGGCTCGAGCGCCGACAGCTTCACGGAGATCGCGGAGCGGGTGTGCACCGTGCCGGCCGGCTGAGCGCCCAGCACCTCGATCGCGTGCGCGTAATCCTCGAGGTAGCGCTGCGCGTCGGCGTCGGTGCGCGCACCCTCGCCGAGCATGTCGAAGGAGCACAGCGCCAGGTCCGGCTCGCTGCGCGCGCGCGCGAGCGCCGCGTCGATCGTCTCGCCGACGATGAACGCGTGCCCGAGGGTCTGCATCGACTGGCGCAGCGCCGCGCGCACGATCGGGGCGACCACGGGCTTGGTGAGGCTGGCCGGCGAGACCTCCCCGGAGAGCTCGGCCGAGACCTCGGGCAGGAGCCTGCCGGCGGCGCTGAGCAGCGTGAATCCGGTCCGCAGCAAGAGATCGGTGTCGCCGCGGACGCCGGCGTCGCGGATCGCCGCGAGCCGCTCGGCGATCAGCTGGTCGGCGCGCTTCGCATCCGGCGTGCGCAGCAGCGCCTCCGCCAGGCTCATGAGCGCCCTGCCCTGTGCGCTGTCGAGCGGAAACTTCTCGAGCATCCGGTCGACCAGCGGGCGCGAGCGCTGGTCGGCGCGCGCCACCTCGACCCAGCGCGCGGCGCGGGCGCGCGCCCCGGCGAGCGCCGCCTGCACGGCCGTGAGATCGGCGATCAGCTCGCCGGAGGCGCCGGCCTCCGGGCGCAGCGTCGCCTCGCGCAGCAGCGTGCGCA